>NZ_KV786158.1:138189-188300 GCF_001806865.1 Corynebacterium sp. HMSC28B08 | reverse complement strand
TTTTTTGTGAGAGTTCTGCTGCACATTGTGTGGGCTAGTGCGTGGCTGGTGGGTGCTGCGCCGCGATGCGGGCAGCCGGCTCTCCGGAGTTCCTGGCGCCGGTATTTTCGCGTTGAGGGACAAATGTGCAGCAGAAGTCCGACAAAATCGCGTTTTTTGTGAGAGTTCTGCTGCACATTGTGTGGGCTAGTGCGTGGCTGGTGGGTTTTGCGCCGGGATATGACTGGTGGGTGCTGCGCCGGGATATGGCCGGCGGCCGGTGGGTGCTGCGCCGAGATGTCGCCCCCCTTCCGAGCACCTCGCCGAGATGTCGCCAGCGAGCACCCCGCCTAGAGTTGACCGACAGGTGATTCGGTCTGCGAATTCGACAAAAAGGGGAGCGGTGACAGGGCGCCTTATTCCGCACCGTTAGCGCGGTCTTGGCCCGCGTCCTCAGCTTGAGCACGATTTCGCTTAGCCAGCGCAGTCTCGATACGAGTAGCCGCGCCATCGAGATAGTCCTCGCAATACGCGGCGAGCTCCTCGCCCCGTTCCCAGTAGTTCAGTGATTCATCCAGGCTCATCTGGCCCAGCTCGAGGATCTTCACGACCTCAATTAATTCATCGCGAGCTTCTTCATAGCTCATCTCCTCAAGCGAACGGAACTTCTGCTGCTCTTCGTTATTGTTCTGCGCCATTTCTCATTCTCCTTGTCAAAACTTTTTCGCTGGTCGTGGTTGCGGGGTCGCATCGCTGCCCGGTGCCGCCGAGACCCCCATGGTTGCCGCAGTGATGGACCCGTCGGGAACCCGCACACGCAACTGTGAACCCGGCGTGACGTCCTCAACGCTGGTGACCACTTGCGCACCCGAACCATCGCGCGGAATCACCTGCACGATCGAATAGCCACGCGCCAAGGTCTGCGATGGGCCCAGAGCATTCACTTGCGCCTTGTAACTGTGCACCTCCGATCGCAGGTGACGGATGATGTTGTGCAATGCGCGGTCTTTGCGCTGCATAGCCTCCTCGATTAGATCCCGTTGCTTCGTCACCGGAAGCAGCGGGTTGTTCATGACCGGTCGAGAGCGCACACTGTCCAGGTGTCGTCGTTCTTGGCCCACCCAGCTACGAAGCGCGCTGGAAGCACGCGACCGCAGTTCCAGCACATACTGAAGCTCGGCGGTAACATCTGGAACCACTCGCTTGGCGGCGTCGGTTGGAGTGGCAGCACGTAGATCGGCCACGTGGTCCAAGACAGGATTGTCGGGTTCGTGGCCGATCGCTGAAACCACCGGGGTGCGCATGCGTGCGACTTGGCGGGCCAGCGCTTCCTCCGAAAACGGGAGTAAGTCCTCCACCGAACCACCGCCGCGGGCGACGATGATGACGTCGACATCCGGGTTGGCTTCCAATTTCTGCAGGGCCGCGATGACTTCAGGCACGGCATTGACACCTTGAACGGCGGTATTGATCACCTCGAACTGCACCGCCGGCCAGCGATCATGTGAGACCGCCAGCACATCACGCTCGGCGGCAGAACCGCGACCTGTGATCAGCCCAACTTTGTGGGGAAGAAAAGGCAAAGGGGTTTTCAACCGTGGATCGAACAGTCCTTCGGCTGCTAAGGCCCGCTTGAGCTGCTCGATACGCGCCAGCAGTTCACCAATACCCACGGGTTTTACTTGGGTGACCCAAAGCGAAAAGCTGCCTCGGCCAGCGTAGAAGGCGGGCTTTCCATACATAACAACGCGGTCGCCATTGCGCAGGGGAGTGGGCAGCTTTTGCAGCGTGGAGGTGTTCATCGTGACAGAGACGGACATTTCCTGTTCCACATCGCGCAGCGTGATGTAGGAGAACTTCCACGTGGGTTTCATATTGACCTGGGTGATCTGCCCTTCCACCCAGATATGGCCCAGGCGCTCAACCCACTGCTTGATTTGCAGGTTGAGCTGATGAACCGCCCACGGGGATTCCGCTGAGTTTGGCTGCTGAGACATGTGAACCATTGTAGGCAGAGCGCCAGACACTGCTGTGGGGTGGATGACCATGGGGCGGGTCCACGAGCGGTTACAAACCGCCCCAATGGTCTGCGGGTACCCCGGCAGGGAAGAAAGGGCGACCAAAGAGTGGGCTCAAGGGTAAACACCAAAGAGTGGGCTCAAGGGTAAACACCAACGCCTTACAATCACCACCCACCCGGACTCAATAGGGCTTCGTTCTACGTTGGGCTAGCATGGTGGGCATGACTACTCCCAGCACCGTAAACGAAACGGCTAGCGCTGCGCCCGGTACAACGGAGGGCGCGGGCGAGAAGAAGGTTTTGCTCGCTGCACCCCGCGGCTATTGCGCCGGTGTGGATCGTGCCGTGGAGACTGTAGAAAAAGCTCTTGAAATGCACGGTTCCCCGCTCTACGTGCGCAAGGAAATTGTCCACAACAAACACGTTGTGAAGACGTTCGAAGAGCGCGGTGTGATTTTCGTCGATGAAACCACCGAGGTCCCCGAGGGATCCAACGTGGTCTTCTCCGCTCACGGTGTTTCCCCGCAGGTCCACGAGGAAGCCCGCCAGCTGAGCCTCAAGACTTTCGACGCCACCTGCCCATTGGTCACGAAGGTGCATCAGGAAGTGAAGCGCTTCGCGCGCCAGGGTTACCAAATCATCCTCATCGGCCACCATGGGCACGAGGAAGTGGAGGGCACCGCGGGAGAAGCTCCCGATGTGGTGCACCTGGTCGACGGCCAGGAGGACGTGGATGCGCTGGACTTCCCAGAGGACAGCAAGCTGATTTGGCTGTCTCAAACCACGCTCTCCGTCGATGAGACGATGCATACCGTAAAGCTGCTGCGTGAAAAGTTCCCGCACATCCAGGACCCGCCAAGCGATGACATTTGCTACGCTACCCAAAACCGCCAGGTCGCTGTGAAGGCGATAGCGCCGAAGGTGGAGCTGATGATTGTGGTGGGTTCGCAAAACTCTTCCAATTCCCGCCGCCTAGTTGAGGTTGCGCTGCAGCACGGGACCAAGGAAGCTTACCTGGTGGATTACGCCAACCAAGTAGATTTGCAGTGGCTGCAAGGTGTGAGCAGCGTAGGCGTGACATCCGGGGCCTCTGTTCCTGAGATCCTCGTCCGGGGTGTCTTGGAACTCCTGGCTGAACACGGCTTCACCAATGTCGAGGAAGTAACGACGGCTACGGAGGAGCTGATCTTCTCCCTGCCTCGCGAGCTGCGCCCCGCCCGCACGAACCGTTAGCCCAGCAACACAGCTCGAGCACCGCTAGCTCGCGGAGTAGGCGGCTCTCTGAATCGGCGGCCTTGGTCGCATCGGTTTATATCACCCTCAACGCAAAAACGCGCCAGTGGCAACTGCCTTGGCGCGTTTTCGTATGTTGTTCAGTCGCAACCGCCTTGGCGCGTTTTCGCGTGTTGTTGCAACTCCCGTCCCGTCACGCCCCCGCAACTCTCGTCCCGTCGCGTCCCCGCAACTCCCGTCACGCCCCCGCAACTCAACTTCTCACCGTGGGCGCGTGCGTCCGTGCCTAGCTACTTCTCTCCCGCTACAAACGGGGAAGGTTATGCCGCTCTACCTTGCTTGCCGGCGAGGCATTGCCGGTCGCTTGGCCGTCGTTCCATGGGGGTTGACCCTCTTTATCCGACGCCAACTTCCCCCGATCACGCTCCCCATAACGGGAAAGGGAAGAGCCCCCACGCGATTCCACGCTCTCAAAGCTATCCTCGTTCCAGTCTGCATCGTGGGTGTGGGCGGGATTGCGACGGCGGCGCTCGCTAGCCTCACGCAATTCCTCGATGGAGCGGGTGCGGGCACGCGTGTAGGACTCGCGGTTGGTGCGCTCGCTGGCAACGCGGCGTCGACGAGCGAAAGCTTCCCGAGCGGCACGGCGAGCTAGCTCCTCCCGGTAGAACCACCACCGAAACATGGCGATAGCCAAGGCAATAAGGAAGGAGACCAACAACCACAAGAAGTGTTCCACGGTGGGATAGGCGGCGGTGAGGATCCGGGCCTTCCGACCCGGAGCGGCCCCTGACCCGGAGGTGGCGAACCAGCCGACAATGAACGTGCCCACTACGTAGTACACCGGGATCGCGGCCACAGTAAGGAAGAGACCGCGTGGGTCCACGAAGAACGCACTTGCGATTGTTGCTACAGCGAATAGCACGAAATAGCTGGTGGGGATTGCGTGGGAACTCAACGCGAGAACCAACCCCGTGAGAATCACGGCAGCCATCACAAGCGGTGGCGCCCACACGGGGAATCGCGAAGTTTGGTTAGGCGAAGACTTCTGGAACACGGGGTGTAATGCTACTTGCTCAGTGGATAATTTGTTACTTTGATCCACGCCGGAATCGGTTGAACATCTGGCTTAGTTGCTGAACTGCCGAGGAAGACTCGGCCTTGTCGGCCATGCCTTCGGATTCAACAGCAACTGTATCGTCCTCCGGGGCGTTGTCTTCAGCCTTGGGAGAGCCACCCATGCGCAGTTTGGGCCGGCGCAGCTCGCGCCAGCGGGTGGCAGCTTCTTCCGATTGGCGCCCGGTGAGGGAACCAGCCGTGGTGACGAACTTGATTTCCTGCGCGGTCTTTTCTCCCGTCGCCAAGTCCGTCAGATCACCCATGTATCGCAAGATCACTGCAAGCACCGCTGCAACCGGCACGGCCAGGAAGGCACCAATGATGCCGAACAGCGTGCCACCCAAGGTGACGGACAGCAGAACGATCACTGGGTGAATATCCATCGCGCGGGACTGCAACAGGGGCTGCAGGATATTGCCCTCCAGCTGCTGCACCGCCACGACAATAGCCAGAACGATCAGTGCCGTTTGAATATTGATAGCAACAGCTGCGATCAACACGGAGAGCGCACCGGCAACGAAGGCGCCGATCATCGGGATGAAGCCACCGAAGAACGTCAAGATCGCCAGGGCGCCTGCCAGAGGAACGTTGAGGATGACAAGGCCCAGGCCGATGAAGAACGCGTCAATGAAGGAGACGATAGCCTGGGTGCGGATAAAACCGCCCAAGGTGTTCCAGCAGCGGGTAAGTACTTCCGTGAGGTGCCAACCTACGCGCCGCCCTGTGACACGACGAATCATGGGCAGGAACTTCTCGCCGTCCTTCAGGAAGAAGAAGGTCAGCACCAGCATGATGAACAGGGTGACGACTGCCGAGAGGGTAGCGGATGCACCCGCAGCTGCCTGGGAGGCGATGTCACCGGATTTCTGCTGTAGCCACTCCGTGCCCTGGTTAACGGCATCGTTGAATTGGCTTTCCTGAAGGTTTACCGGTGGGCCTTGCAACCATTCCTGCAACCGGCCGATCCCGTCATTGGCCTGAGTCGCCAACTTGCGGCTTTGATCTACCGCACTAGGTGCGATCGCAGCGAAGATTCCGCCGATAACAGCAAAAAATCCGAGAATTGTGAGGGCTACTGCCAAAGCATTGGGGATCTTGAACTTACGCAGAGTGCGCACTACTGGCCACAAAACCGTACAGACGATCAGCGACAACAAAATCGGCAGAATGCCCGACCACAGCTTGGCGAAAACAACGGAGGCAACATATGCCGCTACGCCCATAATGATGAAGCGCAGGCACCAACCCGCGAACCAGCGTACCGACGTGCCGATGACTTCTGCGCGGTCGCGCAATTCGGGGCGAAGGCCTTCGTCAAACGTCTTGTCTTCTTGCGCGTCGGCGGCCCGCTTTTCGGCGGCGGACAGCGAGTGAGCAGAACCGCTTTCGCGGGGCTGGGCACTCTCCGTTGCCGAGGAATCCACCTCGGTCATCAGCTCGTCAGAACGGGAGCTGGGCTTGTCGGCATCCTTTTGCCCTGCCACTGGCAAGCCGGGGGTGAGGTCTTCGAGTTCTTCCCGGGCTGAAATGCGGGTGTTGCTGTTCGCTTTGTTGTCATCGGGTAGGGGAAGGTTCGTTTCGGTGTCCATACGCGAGGATCCGGCGAGGAAGTCAGCGAAGTCGCGTCCGCTGGATTCACTTTTGGGATCACGGTGATTAGGGCCTTGATTCATTCTTCGTATTCTGCCTGATTTCAGTTCGAATTAATAGGCGAACAAACCTTTATCGGTATTTTTCCTGCTGAGTTGGGGTAGCGGGCAAATAAAGGCGGGGTTGTACTGGTCGTACAACCCCGGTAATTCTTTGGTCCTAAGGAAGCCTTTTTACGGTTTCTTAGTTCGTGAATGGCTTTAGGTGGCGTAGGTGTTATCGCGCATCAGGGAATCATCGTCGGTTCCAGGAGCGGTTCCCAGTTCGCCGGTGGTCTCATCACGGGTGTTATTGAGAAGCAGTACCGAGGAAACCAGTCCGCCCCAAATCACGAGGATAAACAGGACCATGAGGATAAGCGCGGGAGCAGTCATGGTGAGAGCACTTCCTTTCTTGAGGTTCTAGGGCCAGGGGGAGGGCCAGGGGTATAGGGCTAGAGGTATAGGGCCAGGGGGAGGGGGGGCTGCGCAGTAAGTGAACTGTGGTATGAGTGCTAACCCGGGAGGGCCGAGCATTCAGAAAAACTAAGGCGCTGGCGGGCTGAAGAGTTCCGGAGCTGAAGTTTTCTTTGCCCTATGGGTTGGCGTGGTCGGTGGCCAGCGCGGGGCGTCGGATTAAGAAGAGCCTGGAGAAGCATCGACCTTGGCATCACTGCCGGACTGTTTGAGGTCTGTGCCGTCTGCCATTGTGTTGACCGCGCCGTTCTTACGGCCCTTGATTGGCACGCCGTAATCGGAGGTCTCCAAGCCGTCGAGGATCTGATTACCTCGGAAAGGTAGGAAGCTCCACACGATGGCAGTAGCGGCGATGATGATGAGAACCAACCAACCATAGGAGAAGATCGCCTGGTTGGAGTAACCCTCGTAGGGTTCGGCGAGGAGGGTCTTGATTTCGCTGAACAGGAAGTACAACAGCACCGCTGGGGTGATGATAAACACACAGGCTTGCCACAGGCCACCGACGCGTACCGAAGAAACGGCGTTAAGGTGCTGCTGGACTTCGTTTCGACGCCCCGTAATCCACGCCGTGGTGATAACCGCCGCAGTCGCACAGATGACGATGCCGAGGTTATTGGTCCACTTGTCCATGATGTCCAGCGTGATGAGGCCTGAGGTGGTGGAGAACAGCAAGGTGGATGCAACGGCCATGACTAGGCCAACTGACACGCTGGCGACTGGACGACTGAGGTTCAGCTTGTCCTTCACGGCGGAGATCACAACCTCCATGATGGAGATCAGCGAGGTGATTCCGGCCAGGAACAGCGAACCGAAGAATAGCACGCCAAAGATTTCACCGAACGGCATTTGGTTGATGATAGTGGGGAATGCGATGAAGGCAAGGCCGATGCCGGACGCCGCGGCCTCGCTGACCTCGGTACCGTTTTGTGCAGCCATGAAGCCCAGCACGGCGAACACACCGATGCCCGCCAAGACCTCGAAGGAGGAGTTCGCGAAAGCGGTGACCATGCCCGTGCCGGTCAGGTTCGTACGAGGTTTGAGGTAGGAAGCGTACGTCACCATGATGCCGAATCCGATGGACAGGGAGAAGAAAATTTGGCCGTATGCGGCAATCCACACGCTTGGGTTCTTCAACGCAGCCCAGTCTGGGGTGAAGAACGCGTTCAGACCTTCCAGGGAGCCTTCGAGGAAGAGTGCACGAACGACCATGATGATGAAGAGGACAACAAGGACGGGGACGAAGATGGTCGTGATGCGACCGATGCCCGAGTTGATGTCAAAGGCTAGCGTGAGGATGCAGATAACCCAGACCACAATCATTGTGATGAGGATTGGCATGACGAATTCGCCGGACCAAGACTGGGCGGCGTCGACCTTCAACAGATCCTTCATGAAGTAATCTTCCGGGCTATCGCCCCAAGCTTTGGTGATGGAATCCCAGGTGTAGATTGCTGCCCACGCGATGATGGCGGCGTAGTAGATGGAAATGAAGAAGTTCACGCCCACCTTTAGCCAGCCGATGGGTTCGGCGAATTTGCCGATGCGCCGGAATGTCAATGGTGTGGACCCGCGGAAGCGGTGACCAATCGCGAGATCGAACCACAGCAAGGGGATACCCGCGGTTAGGAGCGCCACCAAGTAGGGGATAAGGAACGCGCCACCGCCGTTGTCGAACGCAACGTAGGGGAAACGCCAAATATTGCCCAAACCGACGGCAGAACCGATGGCGGCCATGAGGAAGACGAGGCGAGAGTTAAAGGTCTCGCGACCTTCGGGTGCATTCGTATCCGCGGCCGCCGAATCAGATGCGACTTTAGTGGGCCGTGCCGAATGTGCCGACGACGGAGGATTTGAGGATGCCAAGAGGGTGCCCTCTCTTTCTTCATTTCTCCCCAGTGCACCGACGGCAGTGACGGGTTTGGGGAGGAAAACGTTCAAGGTGTTCTCACTATAAGCTCATGTGAAGCCACCGAGTGGCAAATTGCCATAAACTGTCTGAAAAATATTGCTCAAATATTGCGCCAAGGTCTCAAATTATTGTTCTAAATTCTTGTGTATTGCGTAACAAGGTGGCTAGGGAACCAGCGTTCGGTCCTTTGCAGTTGACTCGATACAATGGTGAGCGTGACTTTGACTCTAGGAATCGTCGGCCTGCCCAACGTTGGCAAGTCCACGCTGTTTAATGCCCTGACCCGTAACGATGTGCTGGCGGCTAACTACCCCTTCGCAACGATCGAGCCGAACGTGGGACTTGTCGAGTTGCCAGATCCTCGGCTCGGGCGTCTGGCCGAGATCTTCGGTTCCGAGAGGATCCTTCCCGCCACCGTTTCCTTCGTGGATATTGCGGGCATTGTGAAAGGGGCGTCGGATGGTGAAGGTATGGGTAATGCTTTCCTGGCTAACATTCGTGAAGCAGACGCAATTTGCCAGGTAGTTCGTGCTTTTTCCGACGATAATGTGATTCACGTTGACGGCCGGGTGGATCCACAGGCTGATATTTCCGTGATCGAGACCGAGCTGATCCTGGCTGACTTGCAGACGGTGGAAAAGGCCCTGCCACGCTTGGAGAAGGAAGCGCGCAAGAATAAGGAACTAGCGGAGCAGGTAGAGGGCGCGAAGAAGGCGCAGGAAATCCTCGAGGACGGCCGTACGCTGTCTTCGGCGGCGGCCAAGGGGGAGCTGGACCTAGCTACGGTCCGTGACCTGCACTTCCTGACCGCGAAGCCTTTCCTATACGTGTTCAACTCTGACGAAGCCGTCCTCACCGATGAGGCTAAGAAGCAGGAGCTTCGCGACCTCGTGGCGCCCGCAGATTGCGTGTTCTTGGATGCTGCCACCGAAGCTGAGTTGCTGGAGCTCGATGACGAGGAGGCGGCTGAACTGCTGGCTTCAGTCGGTCAGGATGAGCCAGGTCTGCAGACGCTGGCCAAGGCCGGTTTCGCTACGTTGGGCTTGCAGACGTATCTGACCGCGGGCCCGA
Organism: Corynebacterium sp. HMSC28B08; assembly: GCF_001806865.1. NCBI lineage: Bacteria > Bacillati > Actinomycetota > Actinomycetes > Mycobacteriales > Corynebacteriaceae > Corynebacterium > Corynebacterium sp. HMSC28B08. The sequence continues at coordinate 178,861 of NZ_KV786158.1, read as the reverse complement.
AGGAGTCGCGCGCGTGGACTATTCGCCAGGGCTCCACGGCTCCTCAGGCCGCCGGTGTGATCCACTCCGACTTCGAACGCGGCTTTATCAAGGCGGAAATCGTTGCTTTTAATGATCTCGACGCCTTGGGCTCCATGGCTGAAGCGCGTGCTGCGGGCAAGGTGCGCCAGGAAGGTAAGGATTACGTGATGGTCGATGGCGACGTGGTGGAGTTTAAATTTAACGTGTAACGCGAGGCGTTAATGACGCTTCGCGTTATCGGGGGGTAGGTTGAAGCGCGGTCCGTTCGTTCGTCGACGCAGCCGCCGCCGGATGCTCGGCGACGAAACCGCGGTGAAGAATCTGCATCTAGTCGGTTACGGCAACTGGGCCGGCGAGGCCTCGGCAACGCTGATGGGTGTGGGGTCCTTTGTCGAGCACTCTGCCCAGGTGGCGCGGGCTGTGTCGATGAAACTCGGCAGCACTCCGAATGGATGTCCGCGGTATCGAGGCCGATGAACTATTCAAGTTGTGGGACGGAAAGAGTTTCGTAGTGACGCTTGGCCCCTGAGCAAGTTCGATCCTTCCACGATCTGCGCTGGAGACGCGGAGCGCTCGGGGGCCCTTAACCGGCTGGGGTACGTGCCGCGAAGGGCCAGGTCGCCGAGTACGATCCCGATTCCACGGAGACGGACCGTGAACTCGAATTACGTGCCTGGCCCAAGGTGTGTCCGCTCGGCGTGTGGTTTAACCCTTACGAGACTTGCCGGTCGCAGCCTCAGCGTTTCGCTTGCGCAGCCCGCAGGCCGTTCAAGATCACGATCACTTCGGCGACCTCGTGGACCAACACGACGGCGGCCAGGCCCAGCACGCCGCTGATCGCCAGCGGCATTAACACGATGATGATGGCCAGAGACAGCACGATGTTCTGGTTGATGATCCTGCCGCCTCGGCGGGCGTGCTGCAGCGCCTTCGGGATCAGCCGGAGGTCGTGGCCGGTGAAGGCGACGTCAGCGGACTCGATCGCGGCGTCAGAGCCGGTCGCTCCCATCGCTATGCCCACCGTCGCGCCCGCCAGTGCCGGCGCGTCGTTGATGCTGTCGCCGATCATCGCCGTCGGCGTCTCGGAGGAGAATTCGGCGACGATGCTTGCCTTGTCCTCCGGGCGCAGCTCGGCGCGCACGTCGTCGATTCCGGCGATTTCAGCCAGCGCTCGGGCGGTGCGAGTGTTGTCACCGGTGAGCATGCTTACTTCCACGTCGTTGGCGTGCAGGGCCTGCACGGCTTCGGGTACCTCGGGCCGCAACTCGTCGCGGACCCCGATCGCCCCAGCGAGAGCGTCATCGACGGTGACCAGGACACAGGTTTGGCCCTCGGACTCCATGCACTCAACGTCCGCTTTCAGTGGTCCGGCGTCGATCCATCGGGGGCTGCCCACCAGCACCCGTCGGCCTTCGACGGTGCCGCTGATGCCATGCCCAGCTTCCTCGCTGATGTCCGAGGCGGTGGGCGCTTCGGACTCCGCTGCCACGATCGCCGCGGCGAGGGGGTGCGTCGATTGCTGCTCAACTGCCGCCGCGAAGGAAAGCACCTGCGCCCGATCGAATCCGTCTGCCGGGACCACTCCGGTAACCTCAGGCTGGTTGCGGGTGAGGGTTCCGGTCTTGTCTACTGCCAAGTGACGGATGCCGCCGAGTCGCTCGAATGCCGCGCCGGACTTGATGACCACTCCGAACTGGCTGGCCGCGCCGATCGCGGCCACGACCGTCAGCGGCACGGAGATTGCCAGCGCGCACGGCGACGCTGCGACCAGGACTACCAGCGCACGGGTGATCCACGTCTCGGGGTCGCCCAGCAGCGAACCGATCACGCCGACCAACACCGCCAGGATCATCACCCCGGGCACTAGGGGTTGGGCAATCCGGTCGGCGATCCGGGCGCGGTCTCCCTTTTGCGCCTGCGCCTGCTCAACCAGGTCCACGAGTGTGGTCAGCGAGTTGTCCGTTCCAGCCGCGGTCGTCTCGACCTCCAGCACACCGGCGGAGTTGATCGCTCCCGCGGGCACTTCGTCGCCGGGGGCAACCTCCTCCGGAATGGATTCTCCGGTGATCGCTGAGGTGTCAAGGCTGGAGCGCCCGGACCGAATGATGCCGTCCGTGGCGATCCGCTCCCCGGGGCGCACGAGCAGTAGCTCGCCAACCTCGAGGTCTTTCGCTGCGACCTCGGCCGTCGTGCCGTCGCGCAGCACCGTCGCGGTCTGCGGCACCAGCTTCAACAGTGCCCGCAGTCTGCCTTGGGCCCGGTCCATCGCCTTGTCTTCCAGTGCCTCGGCGATCGAGTACAGGAACGCCAGCGCCGCGGCCTCTCCGACGAAGCCGAGGATCACCGCGCCGACCGCGCTGATCGTCATCAGCAAGCCAATGCCGAGCTTGCGCTTCGTGACAAGGTTCCGGATTGCTCCAGGCGCGAACGTGTAAGCGCCCAACAGCAGACCAACCCAATACAGTACCGTCGCGGGCGTCTCCAAGTCGGACCAGTCCAGCGCCAGTCCTGTAATGAGGGCTACGCCGGAGAAGATCGGTAGCAGTAGCTCAGGGTCCTTCCACCATGGCCGATCGAGATCGCCGATCTCCGTGGCGGGTTCGTGTTCGCATCCACATGCTGAACTCATGCGTCCGCTCCTTTCTCGCCGCAGCCGGGCACCGAGCACTCAGTGTCGATGCAGGGGGCATTCTCGTCGACGGCCAGCGTCGCGTGGACCAGCGCTTCGAGCGCCGCCGCGAGGTGCGGATCGGCGATTTCGTAGCGGGTCCTGCGGCCTTCCGGCTCAGCGACGACGATGCCACAATCGCGCAGGCAGGACAGGTGGTTCGAGACGTTCGAGCGGGTGAGATCCAGGCTTTGCGAGAGCACGGCCGGGTAGCTCGGACCGTCCAGTAGGGTTAGCAGGATTCGGGAGCGCGTCGGATCAGCCATGGCCCGGCCGAACCGGTTCATGACGTCGAGGCGCGAAGCAATAGTCAGCATGTGCTGAACAGTACAACGTGTGCTGAACTATTCAAAATGGGCTGTACTGGCAGTCACGCGAAGGTCCTGTGACCTGCAAGAATTAGTCGATGGGATAGCCGATGACTAGTCCTTCGCGGTTTGGCTGCCACGCCCACGCGGGGGCGACGTGGGTGGCAAAGTTCTCCAGAATCTTCACGTTGGCGTCCACGCCCATCCCGCAAAACCTATACGTGTTTCCTTGCGCCCCATATGTTCTCTGTGTACTGACGCAAATTACTGTTTTTTGATTGTTGCAGGCTAACGAGAAAGTAACTTTGCAACGGCATACCGTGGAGTTCAAATTTAACGTGTAAAACCCCCACAGATCACCACTAAACCCGCCGGTCAGCACCATTAACCACCCGAAGCGCCGGGGCGCTATCCCGCTAAAATCCCGCAACAGACCCCAGAGCCGCCCGAGCCTGCTCCACCTGCCCCGGCATAAAGTGCGCGTACACCCGCGCGGTAACAGCAATATCCCCATGCCCCAACACGGTCGACACGATCTGTAGCGCCACCCCATCCGCCAGAAGCGTGGAGGCGAAATAGTGCCTCAAACCGTGGAAACTGATCTCACTACGCACCCCAGCACTTTTGCGGGTATCCACCATCACTGCAGCTATAGACCTCGATGCCATCCCGCGTCCACCAGCGCCCGCCAGAACTGGATCGTGAGGGTGCCCAACCCCGACTGCTAGCAGCTCCCGTCGCAGCATGTCAGACATGGGAATATTCCGGCGTGACGTTCGAGTTTTTAAAGGCTCCAGTTCCCCTACTCTTTTACCGCACTGCTGACGTACTCTGATGAATCCCCGGTCGAAGTCCACATCTCGCCGCAGCAGGCCGCATACCTCACCTGAGCGCATACTCGTTAGCGTGGCGATACGGATAGCGTCGGCTAGCCACTTGGGTGCGTGGTTTATCAGCGCTTGTATCTCTTTGTCGGTGGGCAGTTCCCGTTCGTTTACGGCATCTATCTGTGTCGGCTGCCTTTTGAGTACGCTGCCTGTACCGGCTGGGATTAGTCTTTTATCCCTAGCTCTACCAAGCAGTGCGCGGACTTGCCCAACACGGTTGATGACGTTCGTTTCCGCGAGCTTCCTGCCGTCTGCCCACGGCCTGCCGGTTCGTAGCTCGCTCACCCACTTTGTGAGGTCGGTATCGTCGAGGGAGTGTAGGGGATGTCTTTAAGATCGCCGAGGTTTGCGGCTAGGAATTCTCGGCCTTTCTTCGCCCCCCGGACGCTACAGCCTCGTTTGCCCACTGGTCGCATAGGTTTTTGAGGGTGATTTTTGCTTTTGCTGGGTCTACCCATTCGCTACGGCGTAGGGCGCTTTGTTGGTCTGCTAGGTATGCTTTCGCTTCGCGTTGGGTGGGGAATGAGCGGGAGTGTTCTTCACTGGTTTTGTCGCGGTAGCGGGCTATCCATACGGTTTTGCCCACTTTCGTCGTTCGTTTCTGGACTGCCATTATTGTTTGTTCATTGCGTTGTATGATACTGCTGCGACGATGGAGAAACCGATGAACAGTAGGCCAGCTATCGCTTTATCTCCGCCAGTTCCTGCGAGCGTGACGAACAGGGCGATCACTGCGAATAGTGTCGATATTCCGAATAGCGCCCGCGCTCTACCGCTGTCTTGGTGTGGTGGCTGTTGTGGGATTTGGGGGTGTTGCGGGGTTTGGGGTTGCCGGTTGTGTGGTTGCTGTTGTCCGTATGGGTTGGTCATGCTACTAGTCCTTTCAGGGCGTTTGGGTACATCTTCATGTAAGTTTCGAGCAGTTTTGGCGTGACCTCTAGGTCTATGGCGAGGCCACTGTGATCGTGTCCGTGCCACGGCGCGAGGTGCCGGAGCCTGGGGGGGGGGCATATCAGTAGGTGCGTGGCGTATTCGTCGGCGCGTTTTTCTTGCCTGTCGTCGAAGTATTTGTTTCCGCTTCTCCTGTCTCTGGGGTGGGCGTGTCCTAGTTCGTGCGCTAGGACGCTTTTATAGTCCCATACGGCCATGTTTGTTCGTGTGGAAATGACGCGGTATTTGTCGATGTAGAAGTCGGGCGGGCCGTGGGTGTGGTGGGGATCCCGCAGAAATCCCGCAAGAAATCTTCCAGCCCCTAGGAAACTCGTAATCGCCGTAAGGGTCGTAATCATCGTAATGCGTCTTGACCTGCGAAAACAGTAAACCCGCGTGTCGACCCACCACCAGACATTTCGATTCAACGTTTAGCTGGGTGCTGTCGCTCGACCCAGATGCGATGCCCAGGAACTAGCCGCTCAACTGCCTAAGGATTGACTACTCGCTGAGTACTCAGTAGATTGGTGCAGCACTCGGGGGGGGGGGCAGTCGTTGCTGAAAGACAGGCCTGAACTCTTCGAACAAATCCCGTCACGGGAAGCCGTCGATGATGATGACATTTACCTGATTGGAGACGATGACTGGGACGTGGTATCAGACGGTTTCGATGATGTCTGTAGATGGGACGAATGGGAGGTGCCGATCCTACAGGGGCACCCGCTTCTTCCCGCTATTCTGGCCGAACGCCACCCATACACTTGGTTCCATGGGGGCGAGCCTTCCGGGCCAGGCTACTTACAGCGACTATCAGGTTTGGTTGTCGATGAATAAGCTTACGGCGCGGTGTCTCGCCGTTAACTGCCAGGTAGGGCTGACTCGCGTCTTTGACCTGAAGCGGGCTGAAGGTGTAGGCTTGAGACAACACGACAGGCCTGCTTCTCGCGACGAGACGCGGGTCTGTTCTTCTTTTGTCTTGCCGCCGGTGGCGGGGGACACGAGGGTGATGCTTGCGTGACGATTCCGGATAGTTCTTACGCGAAACCGTTTCTTACTGTCCCCGAACAGATTCGCCGACTACGTGAGCGCGGCATGGACTGTGGCGATGACGTGTATGCGTCCAGCATCTTGGAAAAATACGGATACTATCGGCTCTCGGGGTACTGGCACATCTACCGTGCCCGCCCTGCGCCTCCTGCATCCCGGTTCAATAGTGTTGGCCAAGAGATTCGTCTGGACACGTTCTTACCTGGGACCAGCCTCTCACATGTCGTGGCGCTTTATGAATTTGACCACGAGCTCCGAGTCAGGCTCGGGGATGCGCTCAGTATCATCGAGACGGCGTTCCGTTTTTTCATCGGTCACCGGCTCGGTCGGATTGACGCATTCGCGCACCGCGATCCTGAGGCACTGGGTGCAGTACGCGAAGTGAAACAGTGCCCGCTCTCCCTTGTGATGGGTGCAATTACACAGAGGACACCACATCCGCCCTTCGTACCGACCACCGCTTACCGCGAATGGCTCGAAGAATACGACCGCCACGAGAGGCGCGCGAGAGGAGACTTCGTCCTTCACTTTCGGGAGCATTACGGTCCTCACTTACCGATTTGGGTGGCGACGGAGGTGATGTCCTTCGGCCTGCTAAGCAACCTTTACAAATTAATGCGACAGAACGACCAGGAGATTCTCGCAGCGCGTTTCCAAGTTCACTCCGCCGATGGCCGTGGAGACCGCGGCGCACTGGCCAACTGGCTCAATTGCCTAAGAAATGTGCGGAACATTTGCGCACACTATGGCCGTGTGTGGAATCGCGCATTCGACGTCCTTATTGACGCGCCAGGGCAGGCGCGCAGAAGAAAAGAGGATTTCCTTGCTCCGCTCGTTGATAACGGGGTGAACAACAGGCTCTACGGTGTGCTTCTCGTCATGAGATACCTTATTTCGAGCATTGATCCTGATAACGGCAATGTCGTGGACCTAGCCAGCTATATCGAAGAGCAGTCCCGCCACCTTGGTTTCGGCATGGGGCAACTGGGATTCCCGGAAGACTGGAGGAAGAACCCTCTTTGGGATCGAGGCTTTGAAATCGACCGTGAACCAATGGTTGCAGCTAGTTTGCTCGACCGCGTCGAAACCCTCACTGCACCTCAAACTCGTGAATCTCTTACTTCTGCAGAGCCGAGGCCCACGGCTGAGCCTCGCACACCTGAACAGTGGGCAGCAGCCAAACGCGCGGCTCAGAAGGACCTTCTGCGAGCCTACCGCAAACACGACGTAGTCATTGAGGTTGAGTTAGGAAATTTGAGGTATTATCCGTCCTTCCAGTTCCGCGACGGAAAGATCATCGACGCCCTTGCTGAGATCAACAAAGAGCTCCTCTCCTCGTGCACACAATTGAATAGGACTGACAAAGCTAGGGCACTGCTGGACTGGTGGCAGACTCCACACCCAAACCTGACCAAGAACGCTAGCGGGTGCAACCAGTCGCCACTCCACCTGTTGGACCAGGTGCCGGAAGCACAGTTCGAGGCGATCGCTAAAGAGTCGGGCGCAGTGAAGACATGCAATCCGCCAGCGTAGGCGTGGCCTTTTCTTTTATCGAGCAACTGATGGACTAGTAATTAATGTAGGAATACTCACCGAGATGCTCGCAAGTCGTATGACGAATTCCTGATCAGCTCCATTTGATCGAGCCACGCTAGGTGGCGACAGATGAACGTTGCACACGTTACATTCCGACGAAATTCGATGGAATTCAAATTAACGTTTAGCGTTTCGGCCTGTTGTCGAGAGAATTCGCACCGAAGGCTGGCAGAATCCTAAGAAATAGTTCTTTTTACTTAACCCTTCCGGAGAAACCCTATGTCAGGCCTTGAAAACGTCGAGATCCCACCATGCCCAGAGTGTGCCAGCGAGTACACGTACGAATCCGGCGCTTCGATCGTCTGCCCAATGTGCAGCTATGAGTGGGTGCCAGGTGAGGCAGAAGAAGCTGCTGAAACCGAGGCTGCGGGATCTGTCATTAAGGATGCTGTGGGCAATGTACTGTCCGATGGCGATAGCGTTTCCATCATCAAGAGCCTGAAAGTCAAGGGTGGCAGCGACATCAAAATCGGCACCAAGGTCACGGGAATTCGGCTGCTGTCGGACCCGGTAAATGGCCACGATATTGAGGCTAAGGTTCCGGGAGCCGGACAGATGTACCTGAAATCAAGCGTGGTGAAAAAGGCGTAATTCCATCGCGTCATTCGGCTGCAGAATCACCTGATAAGAGGAAAACGTTCGGTCCAATTAACTGGGCAACTCGATCCTGCCGGGGCCAATGATGCCTCGAGCACGGCCGTTGATCTTAAGTTGAATGGCTTCACCACTTGCCTCCTCCACCAAAGTGAGTGGGGTACCACCACTATTCGGGGGTGCGATCGTCACCCCCTTTGAATCGCCGGGCGTGGTAGGCACTACTTTCGCCATTTGTGATCCCTGAGTGGTGCAATCCAGCGTGGTATTGCGACCGTTAAAAACGATGATTGGGCTTTGCGAAGCGGATGGAACACAGTCCGGTAAGTAGGAGAGCTGCGGGGCATCCTTCGTCATGCACCGCGCGTGGACTTCCCCCTGCCCGGTAGTGCTGTTTTTGTACCGTGTGACATCACACTTCACCGAAGATTTGCTGGACACGACCGTCTGAGTATCCACAAGCTCCAGTTGGCTGCCATTTGCCGGTTGTTTACTACCGCCAGTGGTGCGACCCGATGCTTGATGATCCGATTCGCCCTGCCTGTTGCCGAGCGTGGTTTGAGTATCCTTTGAATCGGATTGATTAGATGTTGGATCCGGCCTCTCCGCGGAATCGGTTTTCTCGCCGGACCGGTGGCCGTCCTGCGCCGAAGTAGGGGCGTTGGTGGGGGCCGACGAGGCGTCGGACATAGAAGAGGCCTCGGTTTGGGGTGAGCTGGCAGTTTGCGTGGTTGTGTCCTCCGACCCACACGCAGTCAGCGCTGCGGAAGCCAGGACAGCGCAGCCGAGGGCTGCGATCTTGTGAGTGAAATGTGGTCGGTGCATGATAGTGGTCCTCCAGCATTGAAAGATTCGGGACAAAAGGCGGGTCTTTTCGCTAGGAAAAAGTGCCTCACTTAGCCGAACGTTTGGAGTGGGGAAGTATTAACACCCGGCTTGCAGTGTTATCGGATTGTTGTAGCGGGTTAACCCACACGTTACGGAGAGGAAGGAGTCTTTCCCCGGTGAATGTAGCTTAGAATTGTAATCTCAACTGTGATAATAAAGCTGGAGTTATCGATTCGTGCCCTTATAGGGTGGGAGAGGAGGCACTAGTAATTGTCGGTCAGATCACCTGAAAATATCCTTTTGTACCTTCCACCGGAGCAAGAAGAGCAGGTGCGGGCGGTATTCGCCGATCTCGCGAAATTGGGATTGCCGCAGCAATTTCAACGGCCGCATATCACTCTCACATTTGCGCAGTCTATGAGCGCCGAGGCAGTCCAGGTGGCTGCGCAATTGTTGCCCGAAGTAATTCCGGCCGAATTCACCCGGGCTGGAACGGTCATCTTTGGAACCCGTAGCAAGCAGACGATCACGTGGTTGTTGGAAACATCGGATGAAATGCATCACGTGGCGCGCGAGATTTCAGCGGCCAATCCTGACGGCCGAGGGAAACAATGGATTCCCCACTTAACCGTGGGATTGCGTATCCCACGCGCCCAGGTTCCGGAGTATGTGGCTGGTCTGGAAAAAGTAACGCCAACGCGTTTCAAGCAACTCACTGCGGCACGGGCCGGGTGGTGGCGACCCAGTGTGCAGGAATACACGGCGTTGGCGGAAAGCTAAGCAAGCAGCGACAAACCCGCCGCCACAGCGAAGCCCATGACGGTAACCAGTCCGGCTGTGTTCCCGGCCTTTTCGCGGGCTTCAGGGATCAGCGAATCCACGAGCATCACCAGGAGGGCACCCGCCGCGAATCCATCGATCGCGCTGCGCATACCGCCTCCTACTGAATCGGCGAGCATGAATCCGCCAAAGGTGGCCAAGGTACATACCGCGGCTACACCGATCCACAGCCAGAAGATTGAGCTGCGCTTTACGCCGGCCTCGTGCATATCGTTCGAAGAGCCGATTGCCTCGGGAAGGTTCGAGATGAAGATTGCCACCAACAGCGCTGCGCTGATGCCCGAGCCACTTGCTAGACCCAAGCCCAATACGGCTTGTTCTGGAATCCCGTCAAGGAATGCGCCAACGGCGAGAGACGTTCCGCCTCCGCGCTTCTGGCGACCGTGTGGCGGCGCAACGGGCCCTGTGGGATCAGTTACCGTCGAACTCTCAGATTGTGCGCCGTGTGCGCTGTCAGTACCGTGCGAACCGTCCGCGCCCATCGTGCCCATCGCGCCCATCGTGCCCATCGCGCCCATCGCATCGAGTGCATCAACTGCACCGATTGCGTCATGCGAACCATGCGAACCATGCGAACCAGCCCGACCATGCCTCCGCGATGTACCGGAGTTAGGGGACGAACCCATCTGGGACACCAACCGGTCGGCCGTGAAGTACGTCAGTGCACCGACGGCCAACCCGATACCGACCGGCGCGGGCCCACCGATGTCGATTCCCTCTTCGGCGAGCTCGAAGGAGATACTCGCGACCAAAGCACCGCCACCTAGGGCTAGGACGGAGCCAATAAGTTTGTTCGGCCATTTACGCGCAAAGCCGAGGAGCGCACCGATGATCAGGGACGAAGCCGCAACAAAGCCCCAAATAATTGCCATAAGCATAAAACCTAGTGTGGCAGAAAATGGTGGAGATACTAGGTAACGTGAAGTGTATGAGCATTCGAGCACAGAAGTCCCATGACAACCGCGCTCGTTGGGCACGGCGGGACGTGGAAAAAACAATGATGAGAGTCGCCCTGAGTGGGGCTGTGGTGGCCGGGTTAGTGGCTTGTGCGCCTCAAAATGGGGAGGGGCAGCCAAGTCCTTCGGCCGCGGGGAACGAGGCCGATATTTCCCGTGCTGCACGCGCCAGCAACCAATTTGCGGGGGACAGTGGCCTTCCCACAGTGGATGCCAATGACTACGTGGTAAAGGATTCCTCGCTGAAGGAGGGCCGCACGGCCACGCGGTTTGCCAGCCCCGATCGAAAAATCAATTGTGAATTCCAGATTGATCGTTTCGCGTGCATCACCAAGCCCCATGGCCAGTGGCCTGCCGAGGCACGGAAGGAGGGCTTTGAACCTCACCAACCGCAAACGGTGGGTTGGTGGCCGGGCAAACTCGACGGGAAGGTGGAAACTTGGGTCACCCAAGGCGCTTGGCCCCGCGTAACCCCTGAAACTAAGGTACTGCCGAACGGGCAGTCAATTGCGATGCAGGCTCCAGGCGACAAGGGCACACGAATCACCTGTTCAAACCGCGATAACACTATGACCTGCTCCAATGGCGTGGCCGGGTTTACGGTGGGGGATAAGGGGCTGGAGCTACGTTAGACCGCCCAGCCACGGTAATTCAGGGCCTTCCAGAGGCCTTTTCTCTGTGCCTCCCCAAGGGCACTGACCCTCCTGGGGGCGATGGCTGGAAGTCAGCGGCGCCGCACAATTGAAGAATCAAGGTATCGTTTTTAATCGCAGGGCATTCTCGCCACACCACAACGCTCGGGATGCTTTGCCCCAATGCCCAACTTGTAGGCTTTGCCCCAATGCCCAACTTGTAGAAAGAAGTCACCACATGAGCCCAGATCGCAACGATAACGGCCACCACACGAGCGACCGTGCCTCTGCCACAGAGGTTGAGTTCATTTTTGTAGATCCTTTCCAGCCGCCGTTGAAGCACCGTGTGGTGAAGGGGCCTAAGGGGAGTGCGTTTGCCGTCGTGCAGCGTTTTGGGCAGCCCTCGGATACTGATGATGCACCGGAAATCGTGGATTTTTCCACCGACTTGGGTGAGGCTCGCGACCTAGTGATGCAGCGCATCGTTGCGGAGGCCAACCGCCCGGATACCGGCAACGACCTGTACATCACCCACGTTAAGCTGCGCCCTGCTGTGGCAAGTCTGTAGGTTTCGGACAGCACGCGGTTTTTTATACTCGACGCCAAAGGCAGCCCTCATTGAGAGGGCTGCCTTTCAAACGTTGTCAGTGGCGGCGCGGTGGTCCGTCGTACAGTTATGGCAGGGACTGGATGTACTCGGGGAGTTGATCAGTGATCAATTGGCCGGAGTAGAACGGGGTTTCCTCTGCAACGTGGCGGCGCGCGTCGGTGTAGCGCATTTTCCACATGAGATCGACGACATCCTCCATGGTGGGGGATTCGAAAGCCAACATCCACTCGTAGTCGCCCAAACCGAACGCGGGGATGGTGTTGGCGCGCACCATGTTGAATTGGCGGGCCTCCACACCGTGTTCCACCAGCATGCGACGGCGTTCCTTTTCATCCATGAGGTACCACTCGGGGGTACGTACGAATGGGTAAAGGCAGATCCAACGCTTGGGTTCAGGGTTGATCAGGAAATCAGGGACGTGGGATTGGTTGAACTCTGCTGGGCGGTGAAGTGCAGCATTGGACCGAACTGGTTCCGCTACCTTGCCCAAGTCGGTTTCGCGACGGAAAGCGCGGTAAAAAGCCTGGAGCTCAGCCAGATCTTCACTGTGTGTCCAAAACATGATGTCGGCTTCGGGGCGCAGGCCCGATACGTCGTACACACCGCGGATGGTGACCTTCGAATCCTCGTAGGAATCGAGGAATTCTTGAAACTGTTCAGCAATTGCTTGACGATCGCCATCTAGCGTGCCCGCGGGGATGCGGAATGCAGACCACATGGCATAAACCAAAGTGCTGTTCAACTTGTCGTAGTCGATCTTCTTTGACATAAGACCAACTCTAGCCCTACTAGCGGGAATACGGCTAACAGTATTGTGGCTGTGCCCGAGGGTTGCATTGTGGCTGTGCCCAAGGGCTGTGCGTATCGCGGTTGTTAGCGTTCGTGCTACTGGTTTGGGGCTCAGGCAGCCACCACGGCCGTGATTCATCGCAGTGCTAGTATCCCCCGTATGAATGAAGCCCAATCGGCAGATGACCACCAGGAAGAGTCCAGACCGGGATCCATCACCGTCCAAGTCCTCCGCGAGGTGGAGGGGCACGCGGGAGACAAAGTAGCCAAGTGGGTCCATGACGGACAGGCGGTCATGGCAAACTTCCCGGGTTACTTGGGATCGGGTTTTTTAAGGAATTCCCCCGGCAGCGAGCTATGGCGGATGATCTACCGTTTCGATAACAGTCAGGACTTGCAGCGGTGGGAGCAGTCACCGGAACGCGCTCGATGGGCTGAAGAGTTTTCAGACTTCGTGAAGAAGGAGGATTTCCATCACCTCACCGGCGTGGAAGGGTGGTTTGATACCGAAGCTTTCGAAAAGCCCTCGGCCGATTCCACCGCTCCGCCCCGGTGGAAACAGATGGTGGTCATCTTCCTTGGTTTCTATCCCATGACGATGGCGGCCAATTTACTTCTGAACCACTATCTTCCCACAGGGACGCCACTACCACTGAAGGTAACCCTGGCCGTTTTCGTGGTCATGCCCTTGATGGTGTACATAGTGTTGCCCTTCATGACGAAGCTCTTTCAACCGTGGCTGGAACAACCTCGACATTAAAAGGTGCCCTGCCGCAAGCCTTTTCGCCACCGAGCCACTTCGGATTCGGTTCTAATTAGGAAAAACTGATCCCGACCTTCCAAGGAAAAACAACGATGCTTCACGCTGCCAGCTACGCGCTGCTGGATTCCGTCAATGTTTTGCTCATTGGCGTGCTCTTCGCTGTCGCAGTTTTGCACGCCAAGACGGGTCGCTACGGAAAGATTGCCTTTTTACTGGTGCTCGGTGACTGGACGGGAGTTTTCCTGCTGGCGGTTCTGACGTACCTCCTGTTTGGAAATGTGGAAGACCAGGTGCGACACGTGTTGGAGTCGCCCATTTTTGCCGCGGTGTTGATCGGCATTGGTCTGTTGTCCGCAATCTTGACGTTCCGTGGGGGAGACCTAACGGAGATGATTAATCGCCTGGCCCGACCATTGCAGCGTGCATCATTCAAAACATTCACTTCGGGAATGACTTTGGGCGCTATTCAGTCCGCAACATCGGTACCGTTTTTTGCCGGTCTGGCGTACCTCACCACTACCGATCTGTCGTTCACGCTGAAAGCACTTGCATTGGTGCTTTACGCCTGCCTAGCACTCAGCTTGCCTGCGGTGACAGGCATTATTTTATGGCAGGTTCTGCGGCATCCGGAAAGCCGCTTGGCGGAATTCATCGATGGATTGCGATCTCACAAGGAGGCCTTGATCAAGTCCGCGGGTTACGTGGTAGCACTGATCTTGATCCTGATGGGCCTAGGCACGCTGATCGGCGGTTAGCTGTTTTCAAGTTCGGTGTGCTGGTCGAAGCGGTTCGCCGTCGCCAACTGGCCACGCTGATCGGCGGTTAGCTGTTTTCAAGTTCGGTGTGCTGGTCGAAGCGGTTCGCCGTCGCCAACTGGCCACGCTGATCGGCGGTTAGCTGTTGCCAAGCTCGGTGTGCTGGTCGAAGCGGCTAAGTTTTGCCAGCCTAGGTCGGTCAGTCCTGCAGGAATGCCATCCAGTCGTCCCATTCGCGGTGGGTTTGTTCCATTCCACTGCTCCACGAATCCATCAGGCGGGATAGCCGTCGTTCAGTGTTGCTGACACGCATGTTCTCGGGGTAGAACACCTTGGCCTGACCGGCTTGTTCCAATTCGGCAATGGTGTTGGCGGCCGCATTGTATTTATCGGGGCGGGCGATCATCGCTTCGGCTACCGCAGGGCGTTTCCGCAGAAGCTGGCGAACCAAGCGGGGGCTGCGCAGGGGAGGGCGCACATACCCTCGTGGCTTGGTGCGAAGAACTAGGAATTTTTCGAAGCCATCGCTGAGCGCGGCGTCGATAATAAGGCCACCAGAAGCGCCCAAAGCCCCGTCTACGTACTCCACCCCATCAACAAAGGGGACCGGCATGAGGCCGGGAAGGGTGGAGCTAGCGCGGACCCGCTTCATCAGACCCGGCAGATCGTGTACGTCATCGCGGCCCCAGTAGACCGTTTCGCCGTTGTCGGCGCGGGTGGCGCCAATGCGGAACGGGGTAGGGTTGGCGAGGAACGTCTCCCAATCAAAAGGTAAGTCGTTATCGGGCGCCCCGGCGGTTTCGTAGATGTACTCCGCATTGAAAAAGCCCGTGCCGCGCATCATGGAACGGATTCCACCAGTGCGAGGGTCCGCGCCGAATTCGACGAAGGATTCGCGGGTGCGTCGGGCATCACGGGAAAGGAAGTTGACCGTATGAGAGGCACCCGCGCTTATGCCACCAACCCAACCGAAATTGACCTCGTGCGTAATCAGTTCGTGAATACAGGCCGCGGTGTAGGAATTGCGCATCCCACCGCCTTCGATGACGAGGGCTACGTGGTTGGCATCGATTGACATGGCAGCGGGGCTCCTCTGCTTGGTGAGCTGGTTTTACTGGGCGGGCTCGGGGCCGGGGTGGGCCTTCTTATTCTTCTTGGGAATAAAGTGCACAATCAGAGCGACGATGGACCCGACGATGAGGCCCGTTAGTAAGCTAAAGAAGGTCTCTACCAGCCACGTCACCGCACCTCCGAGGTGGTGGACCGATTCCACGATATGGTGAACCGTGCCATAAGGCCAGTGCCAGCCGAGCTCATCGGCGCCCACCAGAAGGATGTGGCCACCAACCCACAGCATGGCAAAAGTGCCGATGATCGCAATGAGGGACAGCAGCTTTGGCATACCGGCGACCATCATACGGCCGATTTTCTGAGCTCCAGTGGAGTTCTTCTTGGCAAGGGCGAGACCCATGTCGTCGATCTTGACCAAAAGGCCCACAGCGCCGTAGACCACGAGGGTGATCAAAATGCCCACAACCACCAGTACCGCTGCGCGGATTCCGATGGTTTGATCGGAGACTTCGTTCAGCGAAATCACCATGATCTCAGCCGACAGGATGAAGTCGGTAGTGGTGGCACCGCGGACAATTGCATCCTCCGACTTTGCCCCTTCGTCTTCTTCCTCATGGCCACCCGTGAATTTCTCGATGACCTTTTCAGCACCTTCGAACGACAGGTACAGGCCACCAATCATCAACAGCGGCGTGAGGGCCCACGGTAGCAGCCAGCTGAGCAGCAAAATGATAGGGAGAATGATCAGCAGCTTGTTGCGCAAGCTGCCCTTAGTGATGCGCCAGATGATGGGCAACTCACGGGCAGGGGATACGCCCTCCACAAAGCGTGGAGTCACCGCAGCGTCGTCTACCACCACACCGGCGGCCTTAGCACTGGTACGGCCCGTCATGCTGGCGACGTCATCAGCGCTGGCCGCGGCCTTCTTTGCGATCAGTGCTACGTCGTCGAGAAGCGCAGCTAGTCCAAATGCCATTCGGTAGGCCTTTCGTAAAAATGTTGCTTATGGGCGACCCATTAAGGGGCGGCGCACCACCACGTGGTGACTGTGGATATGCGCGTTATGCGTTTGAGGCAAAGTTTACTTGGTGTTGTTGTTTTACTGCTGGTGTGGACGCCCTCACGCGCGTCGCATATAATCACTGCGGTTTTAAATTTATAAAGTATTGGACTCTCGAACCGACTGGCGTGGGACTACCCTGTCTGTTTGCGATCCCGCGCATCAGGCCGATCGAAGTCAATTGCTCCCGCCTGCCCTAAACGAGGCGGCGAGTACACGAGGAACAATGAGGTCACATACGGTGAACAAACTTACTCACACTGCTGCAGTGGCGGTTACAAAGCCAACTCAAGCTGTGAACTCACGTCGACAATCTTTCCGGGCAAAGGTCACCCGAGGCATGATCGCGGCGGTCGGTGCCACCGCAGTTATCACTGGAACCGTGGGTATGAATGTTTCTTCATCCACCGGTGCCACCGCGCAGGCCCAGCTACCGAGCCTGCCAGGGTTGCCCCTCAACCATGTTTCCATTGGGTCATCCCAGGTGGGTACGTCCTTGGCCCCTCGGGGGTGTGCACCGCATATCGTTGTTAATGTGCCCGGTGGAGCAAACACTGCGGCCAATCTTCCGGAAACCCTGCCTGTAGGAGCCTACACCGCAGAGGTGGGCTCCCAGCTGCGTGTGAATCACCCCGGAAAAGTGGTGGATCGGTATGCATCTTTCTCCTCGATCCCCGGTGGCGCCTACAGCTACGAGCAAACTCGGACGAACGGCTATCAAAAGGCACGGACCCTCATCGCGCGCGAGGCTGCTCATTGCCCGCAGGCCACGTTCAGCATCATTGGGTACTCCATGGGATCTGATATTGCCTCGCGAATCGTTAATGATATTGCGTATGGGCGCGGTCCCATTGCCGCTAATCGTTTGGATTCCGCCGTGATGATCGCCAACCCCAACCGCTCCGCGCACGGCGACGTTGCCCAGGCAGGTGGCGCTCCACGCACTGATGGCGCTTTCGGAGAGCTCAAGGGAGGGTATGGCAAACTCAATGACCGGGTGCTCGAGATTTGCCGCCGTGGTGATCTAGTTTGCGATACTCCACGGTCAGCTGCGCCGTTGACGAAGGCTTTTGCCCGCAGCGCAATCCTCACCGGTTTCTCCCCCTGGGCTCAGGCCAAGTCGACCATCGATCGCTTGGATCCGCGGGAACAAGCTGCGTTTTATGCAGGCATCCCTAACCTCATCGTGGGCCAGGGTATCCACGTGAACTACCAGGCGGTCAACGGTTCCGGTCTGGCCGTCCGCTACATCGATCGTCACTTGGGCACGGCAGGCGAAGACTAGCGCGATGAAAAGGGGCGAGCGAGCCACGTGCTAGTTCTCCGCACAGCCCCAGCGGGACGGCTTGTTTGCCGTTACTGTTGTACCGGCAGCAATGGCCCGATCGCTCCCTCGCCTAAGCACACACTGGTCCCCTCGGCCCCCTGCACTTCCAAGGCGATAGTTCCACCCACCCCATTAATCCGCACCCACTGCGTTTGGAGCTCCGTCCCAACGGGCACCGTGACCGCCCGCTTCGAGACTTCCGAAGCCGACTGTAAACCATTCGGCATACTGATCCGGACCTGCGCGTCCTGTGTCGCCGCCGCATTGAACTCCCACGTCCAATCCCCGAAAGGCAGTGGCTGATCCAGCACCACCACGCGCGGTTTACCCGCCGTAATGCGGGTTCCGCACTGGGGCTCAGTGCCCTTTTTATTCGACGCCACGCGCAGCACACCCGCGTCCACTAATCGTCCCGAATCGTCCACAACTTTAGGTTGCGTGGTATGCGTAGCCACTGGTACGCCCGCTATTGCGTTGATTGAATTGAACGGGTGCAAAAGCGGGGACAGCACATCGATTCGTGCTGGCTGGCTGAGTAAGGGGGAAAGCGTGCCCGCCCGCTGTGGATCCACCACCGTCTGGCGGAGATTTGCTAGGTATTCCCGCGTGGGATCATCCTGCCAAGTCATTGTCCAGGTCACAGTGGATATCGTGGCAGAAATGGCCAAGAACATCGCGGCCACAGAAAACCGGCGCCCTGTGGGGATTGCAGGGGGATGGTCGGAGGGGCGTCGGGAAGAAAGGGCAATCCCACCCAGCAATACCACCACGAGGGTGAAAGTCCACCAATCCGCGTAATAGTGGGGGGTGCGCGGGAGAAGATCCGTGGTGCCCGTACTAGTACGCGCCCGGACCATGACCACTAGGACCGCGGCCAAATAAGCGAAGCTGGCGCCCACAATCATTGCAAGGACGCGCATCGCGCGCCGGGTGCTTCGGGTGGAGTTGGAAAGCACTCGCCAAGCCAGGTAGAGCAACCCCGTCACGATCACGAGGAAGAGTGGCACAGCGATACCCAGCGCCAAGTCCGCGAAGGGTGAACCCGGATGCCATCGATCCCACACCCAGGGCCCGCCTATCATGCCAGGAAGAACAAGCGTGGCTAAGGCTTTCGGGACGGCAGTCGTGACGGCGAAGCCTTCGGAATCATCGTGGAATCCCGCGACGGAGAGGTACCAGGCGGCCCATGCAACAGTCAGCACCGCCGGGGCAATCGTGGCTCGCAGTAAGCGGGGTTGGCGCTGTACCTGGGCGCGCACCCACGTCACGGTGGCAATGATGGCGACGAGGCTGAGGGCTTTTTCGGTAAAGAGCAAAGCCGTTAATTGGATGCCGGTGAAAGCGATAGACAACGCCACGGTGCCGTTCTTCGTGCGCAGGCCAACAAGCAGGATTCCCACGGCGGCCAGTTGCCATGCCAACGCGTTGATCGCTGCCGACCACCATCCTGTGGCCGAGCTGAGGAATGGGGATACGCACGCGGCGGTGTAGACGATTAAGGCGAGGCCAGGAGAAGCGCCCCATTGGATGGCTCTCCGTGCGACGAGAAACCAACCGATGGCTAGCACAATCGTGAGCCCGAAAATGAGCACCGCGGGTACATGCCACGACAGGGGATCGGCCCGTGAAACCGCCAGTTGGAGCGCGCTGGTACCGGGCATGAGGTGGCCATCATAGGGAGTGAAAAGTCGCTCCGGGAGGGAAGCGTGGGCATCGGGGATTGTTTTGCCCAGAGCGGAGCGGAGCTGCTCGGCGGCGAATTGTGCGGAAGCTGGATCGGCGGGGGGAACACCGGGAACACCCGGTGGTGTGGCCAACGGGCTGTTTTCACCCATGGCTGAGGTGGGCTGACCTCCAACGGGGTTGAATCCTGAATAGAACGATGGGATGACCAAGTCATCCCAAAACAAGCCCCGCTGGGAAAGCTGAAACCCCCGTGCGCCCACAGTGAGAAGCGCAACGAGGGCCGCGACTAGGTAAAAAGAAGCCAAAGCTTACCTAGCGTTCGCCGTTCCCGGTGCCGGCTTGTAGGGCTGCACCGGCCGGATCTTCAGGGTCTCCACGTTGCCTTCACAACCGGTGGCCTTGAGTGGGACGTATGCGGCGAGGGTTTCTTCCGGCGGGTAAACGCGAACCCCGGTGGACTGCACGGGTGTGCAGGCATCTCCATGCAGCTCGGCACGGGTTATACCTAGGCTAGCCATTGCTTTTTCATCCGGGCGCAGCGCGACCGCCTCCGCGGGGATGCCCTCTTCGCGCTGAGCGGAACGGCCGATCTGGGAGCCGTTATTGTCTTTCACCAAGGACACGCCGGGGAAACCCTTGAGGGCACATTCCCTATTGGAGCGATTTTCAAAGACGATGTTGTAGTAGGAGGTGCCAGCTGCTCCCTGCTCGGGTGTCACCGTCACCTCCAGTTGGTTAGTCTTGCACAGCCCGTTGCTATCGGCGCTCGCGAGGGCTTTCTGCTTCGAATTTTGTTGCGAAGGGTCGCCGCTTTGGGTGCCACTTCCGTCAGCGCCCAGGTGGTCCGATGCGTTCGCGGCATTCGAGGGCTGAGAAGAATCAGAACCGTAGACGGTCGATCCCTGATCGTTCGATGGGTCATTCGCCCCACATGCGGCGAGTGATAGCGCCACTACAGAAAGTGATGCGACCCCGAGGGTACGAGCGGAGCGAAAGTGCAAAGGCTTCATGTTTACAACCGTATCGTGATTCCTCGGCCATGCCATAAAAATATGTGCCTTTTTGGGTAAGGATTCAATAACGATGTGAACGGGTGTGGTTACATTGAAATAGATCAATCACCGTAGAACACAGAAGCGAGGTTAACTGCGCGATGGGTTTCAATCCTGATTTCGACCTGTTCCGCCTGCCCGATGAGTACATCGAGTTGCGCCAGGCCATCCGCGAGCTGAGCGAGCAGCAAATTGCTCCACACGCCAAGGATGTCGACGAGAACGAACGGTTCCCTGAAGAGGCGCTAGAGGCTTTGAACGCTTCCGGTTTCAATGCCATTCACGTGCCCGATGAGTTCGGCGGCCAGGGTGGCGACTCCCTAGCCGCAGTTATTGTCATCGAGGAAGTTGCCCGCGTGTGTGGCTCCTCCTCCCTCATCCCAGCAGTGAATAAGCTTGGCACGATGGGCCTGATCCTGAACGGCTCCGATGAGTTGAAGAAGGAAGTTCTCCCATCCATAGCTAACGGCGAGATGGCTTCCTACGCGCTGACCGAGCGTGAAGCCGGTTCTGATGCCGCTGCGATGAAGACCCGCGCTGTCCGCGATGGCGATGAATGGGTCATCAACGGTTCCAAGTGCTTCATCACCAACGGCGGACGTTCTAGCTGGTACACCGTTATGGCTGTGACGGATCCAGAGGCCGGCGCGCGTGGGATCTCAGCCTTCATGGTTCACAAGGATGACGAAGGCTTCCGCGTTGGCGGTTTGGAGCACAAGCTGGGTATCAAGGGTTCCCCAACTGCCGAGCTGTACTTCGAGGATTGCCGCGTTCCTGCATCCCGCATGATCGGCGAAGAAGGCACCGGATTCAAGACTGCACTGCAGACCCTAGATCACACCCGCCCAACGATCGGCGCACAGGCTCTGGGTATTGCGCAGGGCGCGTTCGACGAGGCAGTGAAGTACGTCAAGGAGCGTAAGCAGTTCGGCAAATCCATTGCGGACTTCCAGAACACCCAGTTCATGCTGGCAGACATGAAGATGAAGATCGATGCTGCCCGCTTGATGATTTACACCGCGGCTTCCAACGCAGAGCGTGGCTTCGCGGAAGGTGGCGAGAAGCTGGGGCTTATGGCTGCAGGTTCCAAGGCCTTCGCATCTGATGTGGCGATGGAGGTCACTGTCGATGCCGTTCAGCTGCTCGGCGGTTACGGCTTCACCCGCGACTTCCCCGTTGAGCGCATGATGCGTGATGCGAAAATCACGCAAATCTACGAAGGCACCAACCAGATTTGCCGCATGGTGATGGGGCGCCAGATCCTCGGATAGCAGGTCACACCATCTTTTCGACGGCCACTGCGGAGGTTTCAATTCGCCACCGTAGGGGCCGTCGTTTTCGTTTCCTGCCCTCGGCATCACGAGTCAGACTGCCCGCAGCCTCTCGCGCTGTAAACCGCGTGGGTCCTGGTACCTAGTACCTAGTACCTATTAAAGCGCAGAGCTTAAGATCTAGAGCTCTGGGTTTAAAGCCGCGGCAATGGGGGTATCGCCTTCATTGAAATTGATCGCGCGTTCCACCGTGTCGTTATTGAACACCGCATGCGCAATGACGTTGGCGACTGTAGCTCGAGAAACGTTCGTGGCCTCGGACGCGTCGGCGTCAATAGAATCCCGTCCGTCGGTCTCGGTCAAAGTGCTGGGGCCGAGGATGGTCCACTGCAGGTTGGACTCTCGCAGTGCGGTGTCCGCCGCCGCCTTGGATTCGGCGTAGGCGAAGAAGGAGTGATCTTCAGGAACCCCGTGGTCTGGTCCAGCTCCGAAGTAAGAGACCATGACGTAGCGTTCAACGCCAGCCTTTTTGGCGGCTGCAATGGAGTTGATCGCTGCATCGCGGTCGATAGCGTATGTCCGCTCAGGGGAACCACCGCCGGCACCCGCGGACCAGATGACGGCATCGTGGCCCTTCAATAGGTCTGCGAATTGCTCAACGCTCAACTCGGTAACGTCCTGGATCTCGGGCTTGGCGCCGAGAGCTTCAATATCGGGCACGTGATGTGGATTCCGGATCGCGGAAGTGACGTCGTATCCCTCGTTCACGAGGAGGGGGGTAGCGAGCTGTGCCACTTTACCGTGGCCTCCAATAACAATTATTTATTTAGGCATGCCTCCAGCCATACGCTCGAGTTCGCTTTCTCGCAAGGACTGGTCCTGCTGACCAATCGACTTCCCTTGCCCGTGTCAGTACCGTTAGCTGGGGTTGTGGTTGTCGGTGTTCTGCGGCTTTGCTTCCCATACTGGCCATGTCATCACGACGCCCAAGCTCTCGATCCACCCAGCAAACCCCTGGGTCGAAATCCCATCGATCGCGGATTGCGTGGTGATCAGCGCCGTCGCAGCTTCCTTGGCGGTAATATAACCGGATTCCACCGCGGCACCTAGTTCATCTAGGTCCAGCAGATCCCAGGTGCCGTCGTTGTGACTGACCAAATCCACGTACAGGTCCCGCGTTGTCCACACGGCGCTGTCGTTCGTGCTTTCTTGAGTGATCAATGCGATATCAACGTATAGCTCTTGGGAGGGTTTGAATCCTTCGCGAAAGTGGAACCGACTGACCCGCAAATTGTTTTCCGGTAGCAACCATGATTCAAGGTAAGAGAAATCGGGATGATCGGCAACGCGTCCCATGTACAGGCAGCCATTGTTGACCTCGTAGCGATCCACGTGGCGCTGGTTGCCTTTTGGATCAATGTTGATCTGGTTGGCGATGTCGAACGTTTCAGTTTTTATGGGGTGAAGATCGATTTCATGCATGGTCTTCCTTCGTGCAGGTGGGGCATGATCTCAGTATGCGATCGCACTGTGGTGGGGTGTTCCTCGTGGGTGGTGCGGTGGCGTGCTGAGATTTTTGGAGCGGTGCCCACCACTGGTCGAGCGTGTGGCAGAGCTGAGGCTTAACCGTTGGTGCAGTATGCTGACATTTTTGGAGCGGTGCCCACCACTGGTCGAGCGTGTGGCAGAGCTGAGGCTTAACTGTCGGCGCAGCGTGCAAACAATTCTGGGGTACGCAAACGGGGCACTGGGGGTATAAACCCCAGCGCCCCTAGTGCAAAAGCCTCTAGCGAACGTTGATGATCGCAGCGGTGGGCAGGAACGAGCAGTGGGTGTTGCCAGATTCCTTCTCGTAGGTGGTTACGCCACCTTCCAGCAGAGCGAGAACGGTTCCGCGACCGGTTTTGGCTGCACCGTTAACCGTGGCAGGGCCATCGGGATTGATGCCGGTGTAACCGAGCTTGGTCATGCCGATTTTGCCGGTGTTGAGGTTGATCCAGCGTACGTTCATCGGGGCCTTTTGGTGCTTGGACACCGTGCCGGTTCCCAGGCCGGTGAAGACGAAGTTGACCTCGCCAGCTTTTACTCCTGGCAGTGGCAGCTTAGCGGGGCCAGGAACGGCCATTGCGGTGCCCACGGCCTTGTTCTTGCCGCCGATGCACTTACCGGAAACGGTTGGCCAGCCGAACTGTGTGAATGCTGGGCCACCCTGTGGCACCTTCACGCCTGGCTTGCCATCGCCGCGGAAGAAGCTCACGGCCTTGGCGATCTTCTCACGAACTTCCTTGGGAAGCTGCGGGTTCTTGGAAATCGCCTCAAGCTGGTTCAGCACGTGTGGGGCTGGTCGACCCAAGTTATCGATTGGGCTAGCGGAGCGCGCTACTTGAGCTTGAGCCGCGCTGGGAGTGATGACAGCGGGAGCTGCCAGTGCGCTCACGGCCGTCAGGGCAGCGAGGGCGCGACGTGAGTAGCGGGAGAGTGCCATGGTGAACCTTTCAAAAGGTGCTTCTCGTTACAGATTGTCAAAGATAGCAGTCACATTAGTCACATATGTCACATTTGTCACGTGCTAGTTTACTTTTGATTAGAATAGCACCTAAGACCAAATCGGAAGCAAAAACGAAAATATATCTTCGCATGTGAACTGCCGAAGGTGTTTCTGCTGGTCAGGAGGGCGTCGGTTAAAAATGGGGTGGAAGTAGTGGAGGGGTGAGGGTGGTGAAACGGCCGTGCCCACTGCGTAGATCTGGTGTTTGCGAGTAGGATTGAACAGTAATTTTTTCACGTCCGCATGCGCTATGTAGCGAAGTGCGGCATCGGGACCCGCTTTGCTGCACTCGACGCCACCGCGGGCCGACCCAAAATAGGACAGGAAGAATCGGATCTGTGTCTTTGACTGAATTCCGTAATGTTGCCATCGTCGCGCACGTCGACCACGGTAAGACCACCCTCGTGGACGCTATGCTCCACCAATCGGGCGCCTTCTCCTCCCACGGAGAAGTTGAAGAACGTGTGATGGACTCTGGTGACCTGGAAAAGGAAAAGGGCATCACCATCCTCGCCAAGAACACCGCCATCCGACGTGCGGGCGCTGGTAAAGATGGAACCGATCTGATCATTAACGTCATCGACACCCCGGGCCACGCCGACTTCGGCGGCGAAGTTGAGCGCGCGTTGTCCATGGTTGACGGCGTGGTTCTGCTGGTGGATGCATCCGAGGGGCCACTGCCGCAGACCCGTTTTGTGCTGGGCAAGGCCCTAGCTGCAAAGATGCCAGTGATCATTTGCGTGAACAAGACCGACCGTCCCGATGCCCGTATCGACGAGGTTGTCGAGGAATCCCAGGATCTGCTGCTGGAGCTGGCCTCCACCTTGGATGAAGATGCTGCAGAGGCCGCCGAGCAGCTGCTGGACCTGCCGGTTCTGTACACTTCCGGCCGCGAGGGTAAGGCATCTACGGACAACCCAGGCAACGGCAACGTGCCAGATTCTCCAGATCTGCAGCCACTGTTCGACGTGCTGTATGAAGTCCTGCCTGAACCAAGTGCGGACGTGGACGGGCCATTGCAGGCACACGTCACCAACTTGGACTCTTCCAGCTTCTTGGGGCGTATCGGACTGGTTCGTATCCACGCTGGCAAGCTGCGCAAGGGGCAGCAGGTGGCTTGGATTCACTACGACGAAGACGGTGTGGAGCACACCAAAACCGCCAAAATCGCAGAACTGCTGCGCACCGTTGGCGTGACCCGCGTGCCTGCCGAGGAGGTTATCGCGGGTGATATCGCTGCGATCTCCGGTATTGACGACATCATGATCGGCGATACTTTGGCCGATCCAGAAAACCCAGTTGCGTTGCCACGGATCACCGTGGACGAGCCCGCGATCTCCATGACGATCGGTGTGAACACCTCTCCCATGGCAGGTAAGGGAGGCGGAGATAAGCTGACTGCGCGTATGGTCAAGGCACGTTTGGATCAGGAACTGATTGGTAACGTTTCCCTGCGCGTGCTTCCTACCGAGCGCCCGGATGCGTGGGAAGTTCAGGGCCGCGGAGAGATGGCCCTATCCGTGCTCGTTGAAACCATGCGTCGCGAAGGCTTTGAGCTTACCGTGGGTAAGCCACAGGTGGTCACGAAGACCGTTGATGGTCAGCTGCAGGAGCCATACGAAAACCTCATCATCGACGTGCCGGAAGAGCACTTGGGCGCAATCACCCAACTGATGGCTGCCCGTAAGGGGCGCATGGAAGGCATGGACAACACCGGCACCGGCTGGGTGCGCATGCGCTTTGTGGTTCCCGCCCGTGGTCTCATCGGTTTCCGCACAGTGTTCATGACGGAAACCCGCGGTACGGGTATCGCCAACAGCTACTCCGCTGGCTACGAAGCATGGGCCGGTGAAATCAAGGACCGCGCTAGCGGTTCCCTCGTTGCCGATCGTTCGGGTCAGATTACGGCGTACGCATTGCAACAGCTGGCAGATCGCGGAACCTTCTTCGTGGAGCCAGGCGCCGAGGCTTACGAGGGCATGGTTGTTGGTGCCAATAACCGTGATGAAGATATGGACATTAACATCACCAAGGAAAAGAAGCTCACCAACATGCGTTCTGCTACAGCAGACGCTACTGTGACGCTGGCCAAGGCACGCAACCTCACCTTGGAAGAAGCGATGGAGTTCTGTGGCGTGGATGAGTGCGTAGAGGTCACCCCTGACGTCGTTCGCGTGCGCAAAACCATCCTCAACGCTACCGAGCGTGCGCGTGCTCGTTCCCGCGAAAAGCAGCGCAACAAGTAATTGCCCTGCCAAACCTCGCCATCTCGCGTCCACCACCAGCCCCGTCAGAAAAGGCCACGCATATGACTTCACAACACATCATGCGGGTCAGCCTAGCTGCGATGGCCACGGTTGCCGCGGTTAGCGTGGCCTCTTGCCAAGCCAACCCCGGGGATGCACCAACGGTCGAAGAACAAGCAACGTCGACCACCGCGCCCGCGCCCTTGAATCAGGACGAGCGAGGCAAGGGCAAACAAATCACGGTTGGGGTGGATGCGTTCACCACGAACCTGAATCCCCACTTGGCGGGCAATGAATCGCCATTGACCTCTGCAATCGCAGACCTCACGTTGCCCAGTGTTTTTGTGCCTGGCCCAGGAGGCTGGGTGCAGGACGACAACTTGATGCGCGAAGTGATTCCGGATGACCCAAATGCACCCACCACCATCAAGTACAAACTGAACCCGCTAGCGCAGTGGTCCGATGGCACCCCGGTGACCAGCAGCGACTTTGAATACCTAGTTTCTGTGATGGCAAACACCCCGGGCGTGGAACGTGCCGGGGGGTACCGGCGCATTGCCACATTCGACTCGCACGGTTCCGCCACGGAATTCACGGTCACGATGAAAGAGCCATACGTGCCGTGGAAAGAACTCTTCCGTCACGTGCTGCCGAGCCACATTTATCGCGCGGAAAACCACGTGTTCGGCACAATGATGGAAGGCTCGTCTGCGGCATCGGCGGGCCGTTATGTCGTATCTGCCGTGGATTCGGGCCGCGGCATCATCGAGTTGCAGCGCAATGACCGTTTTTGGGGCGCTAAACCAGCAGAAACTGACAAGCTGGTTTTCGCAGCGGTTCCCGATACCCCAACGGCAGTGCAGATGCTGCGCACCGGACAGATCCAGATGGTCGCTATGCGCCCGGCCGAACAGTCTGAGTTGTCATTTGCCCAGATCAAGGACGTGCAGCAACGCACGGCTGGACGGGCGGTTCAGCTAAACCTCACGGCGAACCTGCGCAGCACCACCATGCGGAATTCGAAAACCCGTGGCTTGATCATGCGGTCGCTGGACCGTGACGTGATTGCCAAGATTGTCTCCACGCGATCCGAGCCCCCTGCGCCCAAGTGGGATATCACTCCGGACGTGTTGGCGGGAACTCCCGAAAAGATTACGAATGCTCCCCATACACCCGTGGTCATTGGCGCGGATACTGACGATTCGATGGCAGTCAACGCGGCCCGTACCGCTGCGGACCAGCTGTCGCAGGCGGGATTCAATGCGTCGGTGAAGACCATGGAGGCCAACGAGCTGCACACCAAGGCTCTCGTCGACGGTTCGGTGGACCTCGTTGCTCACTGGCAACACAGTCCTGCCAGCCCGAGTCAGTACGCTGATCAATTTGGCTGCACCGCCGCTGGCGAAACACCGGGGAAGAAGAAAACCGGGTCTACTGCAGCGACCGGGGCCGCTGAGTCTGGCGCAGATTCCAAGAGCAACGCTGACTCTCAAGAAAACGCAGATCAAGGCAACACAGACCACGGTGAGGCGACCCAGCAAAACAACGCGGGTTCGGGCAATGCCTCGGGACAACCCGATTCGGCCACACCGACAAACCACGGCGGGGCGGAAGGCTCGGGCAGCGGGGCGTCGGCCCCCAAGTCAGAAATTGGTAACAACACCAGCGGGTTCTGCTCACCGCAAGTCGATCGACGGCTGAGTAGCGCACTGACGAGCGACACGGACCGGTTGTTTGGCGACAGGGAGTTGATTGACCAAGCCGTGGCCGCGCAAAATGTGATCCTCCCACTGCTGGGCGAGCAACAGCTGGTAGCGGTTAATTCCAGGTTGCAGGGCCCGAGCGCAGATCTGGCCGACTGGCCATTGAGCCCGATGAGTGGAATTTTCCCGACGGCGGCGCGTTGGACTATCGGGGATGTACAGACCACTGCAGCGCCGTCACCGAACGATGTGCCGTCACCCAGCGAAGCACAACCATCCAGCGCCGCCCCAACAGCTACAACGGGACAGTAAACATAGGAGGAGCCATGCCTAACGGAATTATGGCCGTACATGCGCACCCGGACGATGAATCCATCTGGACGGGACTGGCCTTGGCGAAAGCGCGACGGCTGGGGCACGAGGTCACCAATGTGACGTGCACCCTAGGCGAAGAGGGGGAGGTCATCGGGGAGAAGTACGCCCGGCTTGTCGAGAATTCGCAGCACCCCAAAGGCACGGGCATGCTGGGAGGTTACCGAATCGCGGAACTGCAGCGAGCCCTGCAAGCGCTGGGAATCGATCATGGGCCGCTTTTGCTGGGCGGGGCCGGCTGCTGGCGCGATTCGGGTATGGCCGGCACCCCGTCGATCGAACACTCTAGGGCTTTTGCGGCGACCGGGCGCCCGGATGACTTTGTGGCGCAGGTGGCACAGTTGGTGGATCTTATTAGGGCCCGACGCCCCTCGCTGATCATCACCTACGATTCCGATGGGGGATACGGCCACCCCGATCACATTCGTGCCCACCAGATTACGCGCGCGGCGGTGGAACAACTGCGCGGAACACAGTGGGAGCCACAGCAGGTGTTATGGGCGGTGACGGATCGGGCCAAAGTCATGGCGGCCCTCGAATCAGTGGAGGCTCCGGAGGGGTGGACCATGGCCACGGAAGCTGATGTAGCAGGCGTGGATTCTTTGGTGAACCCCGATGCGGTGGACTTCGTCGTCTCGGGTTCCGCAGAAGACGTGGCGTCTAAGCAAAAGGCGATGGCAGCGCACGCCACCCAGGTGTGGGTGGCCGATGGCACGCGCACGGACGTGAACTCTGAGGCGCGGTACAGCGAGCCCGTGGTCTACTGCCTGTCCAACATGTTGACGCTGCCTTTGCTGAACGAGGAAAGCTACGCCGTCGGGTATACCGCGGAGGAGGCTGCACCGGATTTCGCTGCACGCCTCTTCGCAGGGGAATCGGCTACGGAGTAAGTTGCAAGAGGGGCGGAGGAGCGGCGTGTGTCTTAGCCTAGCTATACCGCGCCCGCCACTACTTCCGCCTGTTACTGCCCCAGCCCGGAACCAACCTAGCCCGGAATCAGCCCGGGCCAGAGACTCAACCTAGCCCAGAATCAGCCCGGATCAGAACCAACCCAGCCCGGAACCAGCCCGGACCAGAACCAACCCAGCCCGGAATCAACACAGCGAGATGAAAAGGAAAACACCAGCGTGACCAGCGACAAGACAGTCGAAACCGCCGAGCCAGACTGGGGTCACCCAACGAAATCGCAGGTGCGAATGGATACGACCAGGGGAGAAAAGGTCTCCGGCATTGTGTGGTTGACGATCGGCGCGCTCGGTGGGTTATTCATTGCGGTGCTCTACTTGGGTACCAGGGTGACCATCGATGGAACCAGCTGGCCAGTGCCGTGGACCATTGTGTTTGCAGGATGGTTCAACTCGGTTATCACCCGTACCGCGCTATTGTGGACTCCCAACCGAGTGCTTGCTGGAATTCCTCTTATGGTGTGGTTGTTGGGCTTTGTGGTGCTTTCCGCATGGCCGTTCCTGCCCGGGGCTAGCTCCGTACTCGTCCCCTCCACACTGTGGTCGATGCTGGTGTTGGTAGTCGGCCTTGCCGGAGGAATGTGGCCAATGCGACCACGTTTTCCTGAGGTCGATCGCGACTGAATTAGCATATGATTGTAGAGTTGAACCACTGAAGTTTTGGCGGTGGTGTGACTAACCACTGCATGCACCTTCGAACAACTGCGAAAGGTTCGGTAACCAACGATGACTTACACCATTGCGCAGCCTTGCGTGGATGTGATGGACCGTGGATGCGTTGAAGAATGCCCGGTTGATTGCATCTATGAAGGCAAGCGTGCGCTGTACATTCACCCTGATGAGTGCGTGGATTGCGGTGCTTGCGAGCCAGTGTGCCCAGTGGAAGCGATCTTCTATGAAGATGATGTGCCAGATGAGTGGGAAGAGTACAACGACGCAAATGCGGCGTTCTTCGACGACCTCGGCTCCCCGGGGGGTGCTGCCAAGCTGGGCCCACAGGATTTCGACCCACCGATGGTGGCTGCCCTGCCTCCACAGAACCAGGATTAATCAGTAGGTGGCTATGACTGACGCTTCGGGTGTGCAACCACGGGTCTTGCGAAAGCCAGTGGGCGATCGCTTGCCGGATTTCCCCTGGGATTCTTTGGCTGAGGCAACCGCGCAGGCCAAATCCCATCCCGATGGAATTGTGGATCTCTCGGTCGGTACTCCCATCGACCCCGTTGCGCCCAGCATTCAGCTGGCACTCGCTGAATCTGCAGCGGTGCCCGGATACCCCCAGACAAAGGGTACACAGCGTCTGCGGGAAGCAATCGTAGGCGCAATGCAGCGCCGTTATGGGGTAACGGGCCTTGATCCCGAGAATGCAGTTTTGCCTGTAATCGGCACCAAGGAAGCAATTGCGTGGCTACCAACCTTGCTGGGGGTCGGCGAGGGCCATACGGTGGTTATCCCTGAGTTGGCATACCCCACTTATGAAGTCTCTGCACGCTTGGCCGGCGCTGACGTGCTGCGCAGCGACTCTCTGCTGAAACTCGGTCCACAGCCGGTTTCGCTGGTCTACCTGAACTCCCCGGCCAATCCTCACGGTCAGGTGTTGGGCGTAGAACACCTGCGCAAGTTCGTGGATTACGCGCGGCGCACCGGAACCATCATCATTTCCGACGAATGCTACTTGGGCCTAGGCTTCGAGGGTGAAAAACCCGTTTCCATATTAGATCCACAGGTATGCGACGGCGACCACCGTAATTTGTTGGCGGTGCACTCGTTGTCGAAGACCTCCAACATGGCCTCGTACCGCGCGGGTTGGCTGGCAGGAGATCCGCAGCTCATTCAAGAACTGCTGGAAATCCGTCGTCATGCGGGACTGATGAACCCCGGCCCCATCCAAGCTGCC
Source organism: Corynebacterium sp. HMSC28B08 (assembly GCF_001806865.1). NCBI lineage: Bacteria > Bacillati > Actinomycetota > Actinomycetes > Mycobacteriales > Corynebacteriaceae > Corynebacterium > Corynebacterium sp. HMSC28B08. The sequence goes on along the minus strand of NZ_KV786158.1, from coordinate 147,439 downwards.
ATGGTGGCTGCTGTGGAAGAAGATGGTCACGAAACTCTGCAGCGCGAACTCTACCGCCATCGCCGCGACATGCTGAAAAGCGCGTTGCGGGAAGCCGGATTCACCATTGAGCACTCCCAAGCCGGACTGTACCTGTGGGCCACCGAGGGCCGTGATGGCCGGGAGACCGTTGCCCGCTTGGCCCAGCTGGGTATCCTGGTCGCACCTGGTGATTTTTACGGTCCGCGTGGCCAGCAATTCGTGCGCATTGGCTTAACTGCCACCGACGAGCGCATCGAGGCCGCCACCCGTCGCATCACGGAGGGCTTCGGGAAGTAACCGCGGCAGCTGATCGCCCACCCCGCCCGATGACAACGTACAGACCGGACCCCATCGACGGCATCTCCGCCCAACGAATTGTTTTGAGAGAGCGCGTCCCAGACGACGGCGTGGTCTATCTTGCCGCCGCAGCGGGAGATTCCCCCTTTGCACCGGGCACAGTTTTGCCTGCTGGTTCGACGCTACCCCGGGCCATTCCCGCCTGGTTTCACCCTAGGGTCGGGCGCGAGCCACAACGTTTGCTGAACCTGGATATCCCCATCGTCGCGGAAACCGAGGATGTACTCGTGGTAGACAAGCCCCACGGGTTGCCCAGCACCCCTAACGGGCAGTTCATGCGAGCCTGCGTGCAGACCATGCTGCGCGTGCGACGGGAAGAACCGGACCTGGTGGCCATCCATCGCCTCGACCGGCTCACAGGAGGCTTGCTGGTGTTGTCCCGTCGTCCGCGCACGCGTGGCGCGTTGCAAACGCAATTTCAACGCCGGGAAGTGCACAAGACGTACCATGCCGATTCCACGGTCTACCTGCCGGGACACGAGGCGTGGGTGCACTATGCAGTGGGAATGGCCAAGATCGCGCACGATCCCCAAGTGAAGGTTTCCGAGGGCATAGGTAAGCAGACGAAGACGTGGGTGCGGTTGCTGGGGCCGGTGGCGTCAGAAAGAAAAAACCAGCCACCCAGGTGGCGCTATGAGGTACGGCCGACGACCGGGCACACTCATCAGATCAGGGCGCTGATGAATTACTTGGGTGCGCCAATCGTGGGTGAGGATACGTATCCAGAATATAAGCCGCGACCAGCGGATCAGCTGGAACCACGGCTTGGTTTAAGGGCAGTGGAACTGTCCCTGAAGCTTCCTGATGGGGCAGACGGGCAGTTCCGGGCGCACTAGTTGGCGTGCGCCTTCCCGCCATGGGACGGTACACCCAGAGTCGACAGTTCCCCGTGCACTAGTTGGCGTGCAGGTCCTCGTTGAGTTCGATCGGGCCAGAGCCTGCGACGGCTTCGACAGCGCCGGTCACACTGTTACGGCGGAACAGAACACCCGAGGTGCCGGAAACGTCTGCGGCCTTGACGATGTCGCCATCGGTTTTACCTAGTGCCTGGGCAACATCTCCCTTGACGGTGATCTTGGTGCCGAAGGTGATGTATAGGCCGGCTTCTACGGTGCAGTTATCGCCTAGGGAGATGCCAACACCGGCGTTGGCGCCCAGAAGGCAGCCCTCGCCAATGGAGATGACTTCCTTGCCTCCACCGGACAAGGTGCCCATGATGGATGCGCCGCCACCGATATCGGAGCCATTGCCCACGACCACGCCACCAGAAATTCGGCCCTCCACCATGGATGAGCCTAAGGTACCTGCGTTGAAGTTTACGAAGCCTTCGTGCATCACAGTGGTGCCTTCGGCGAGGTGAGCACCCAAACGCACGCGATCGGCATCGCCGATGCGCACTCCAGTGGGGACGACGTAATCGACCATGCGAGGAAACTTATCGATGCTGTAGACCGTCACTGGGCCGCGCTGGGCCTGCAGACGCTGACGGGTGAGATTGAAGTTCTCTACCGCGCATGGGCCATGGTTGGTCCATACAACGTTGGTGAGTTTGCCGAAGACACCGTCCAAGTTGCATCCGTGCGGCTGCAACTTGCGACCGGAGATGAGGTGGAGGCGAAGGTATGCATCATAAGCATCGGCAGGGGCCGCATCTAGGTCGGCGATGGTAGTACGGATGGCTACGCGGGCTACACCGCGCACATCGTCAGAGCCAACGAGGCCCTGGGCGGAGGGGTCGAGTTCCTCATTCCCCCGAGTGACCGTTCCCCCCTTGAAGTCGGCCGAAGAGGTCTCATCAATGAGATCGAATTCTGGGAACCATGCATCCAGCACGGTTCCATCGGCAGTGAGCGTTGCAAATCCATTACCAAAAGCTGCAGTCATAACCACAGAGTCTAGCGAAGGTGCGCCCACTGCCGCTGCCTCTGGGGGCTAAACCAAGGCATCCTTCGTGTGGTCGTCGCCGGCTTTCTTTCCAATGACGACGCCCAGCGCAGACAGGGCTGCGAAAGCGATGGCAACCGTGAGAACCTGCAGGCGCGCCTGTGCATCAAACAGCATCAGGGCAGTCAAACCAAGGATCATAATGACCGTGATCCAGGACAACACGGGGTATGCCCACATGCGGACCTGCAAAGAGCCCTCGGCCTCCAACTGCGGGCGCAGCTTAATTTGAGACAGCGCAATCATGAGCCAGATGACCAGGAGGGAACCCCCGACGGCGTTGAACAGGATACCGATCAGGTTCGCGGGTCCCCAGACCTGCAGTGCAACGGAGATGAAGGCGAACAGCAGGGAAGAGATAACCGCGCGGATTGGAACGCGGGAGGAGTTGACCTGGGCGAAGAACTTCGGCGCGTAACCGGTTTTGGAGAAGCTGAACACGAGGCGGGAGGTTGCATAAATCTGTGCGTTAAACGCGCTCAGCAACGCCAGGACAATCACGATCTCCATGCCCTTGACGGCACCGGGGATACCCGCGAGCTCGAGGACGCGCGTGAAGGGAGATTCCGCAGCAGATTCGGCTGCGCCGAGGGTCTTGAATGGCAGCAGCGCCGCGATGAGGAAGACTGCGCCCAAGTAAAAAATGGAGATACGCAAGATCACAGCGCGGACTGCGGAAGCGATGGACTCACTGGGCTTTTCGGATTCCGCAGCAGCGATCGTCACGATCTCGATGCCGCCAAATGCAAAAGCAACGGCCAGCAGGCCAGCGGCGATACCGGCAATACCATTGGGGGCGAAATCGCTAAAGTTGCTCAAACCGGGGGAGTCGTAATCAGGGAACAAACCGAACAACAGGGCAAAACCGATGAGGATGAAGATCACGATGACAGCCACCTTGATGAAGGCGAACCAGTATTCGAACTCACCAAAACCGCGCACGGCGGCGAGGTTAACAATCGTGAAGATCACCACCGCAACCAATGCCGGGATCCAGCCCGGCACACCGAACCAGCTACCCATGATGGCACCGGCTCCGGTGATTTCCGCACCCATCACCATGATCAGCATGAACCAGTACAGCCATCCCAAAGAGAACCCGGCCCAGTGGCCGAAGGCCTGCCGACCGTAGGTGGCGAAGGTGCCGGATGCCGGGCGCGCAGCGGCGAGTTCACCGAGCATGCGCATCACGAAGATGACTAGCACACCGGCGACAACGTATGACAAAAGAATGGCCGGGCCGGCGGCGCGCACGCCAACACCGGAGCCGAGGAAGAGGCCCGCACCAATTGCGGAGCCGAGCCCCATCATTGTGAGGTGGCGCGTCTTCAGGCCATGCCCCAGCTGGGAGCTTTCGGTTTGTTTAGCAGAACTCATGCATGAATTACACCACACGGGAACTAATGCACTGTAAGTACGCGAAAAATGGCTTGCGATACTACCCGTGATATTGATGGGGTATGAAAGGTGATATGGAATACAAACAGCTCGACCTTACGGTCGACCCGGTACAGTTAACCGCTGATTTGGTTGATATCTACAGTGAATCGCACCACGAAAAAACCATCGCTGACCTGCTTGAACCAGCGCTGCGCGCGATTCCCAATGTTGAGGTGAATCGTCGCGGGAATACGCTCGTGGCACGAACACATCGCGATCTGGGGGACCGCATTGTGCTAGCCGGGCATATCGACACGGTTCCCCCCGCGGACAATGTGCCTTCGCGGCGTGGTCCGGACCCGCATACGGGGGAGGACACCATTTTCGGCCTTGGCAGCGTGGATATGAAATCCGGCGCGGCTTGTTATGCCCAAGCTTTTGCAACCTTGGCCAACTCTCCGAAGCTTACGAGGGACATGACCTTGGTCCTCTACGAAGGTGAAGAAGTGGCAACGGAGTTTAATGGCCTGAATCACTTGGTCACTTCCGATCCGGAATTGCTCGATGGCAAGCTGGCCTTACTGGGTGAGCCCAGCGGTGGGTTGATTGAAGCAGGGTGCCAGGGAACACTGCGCGTGAAAGTAACCGCGCTGGGCAAACGCGCGCACTCCGCGCGGTCCTGGCTGGGGGATAATGCTTTGCACCGCCTTGCGCGCGTGCTAGTCCGAGTCGCCGACTATGAACCACGCGATGTTGAAGTTGACGGCCTGACATACAAGGAGGGACTCAACGCAGTCATTGCCGAATCCGGGGTAGCCACGAACACCATTCCGGACGAGGCATGGGCCTTCATCAACTTCCGCTTCGCCCCGGATCGCAGTGTGGACGAAGCCCTGCAGCACACCTTCGATGTGCTACAGGTGGGTACTCCCGATGCGCCCGCGGAGGGATTCGCCGTGGAAATTGATGACACGGCGGCCGCGGCGCGCCCGGGGCTGGATCAGCCCGCTGCAGCCAGCCTCATTAAGGCCACCGGGGGTAACGTGCGAGCGAAGTACGGTTGGACTGACGTGGCACGGTTCACCGCGCTGGGTATTCCCGCCGTGAACTTCGGACCTGGCGATCCCAGCCTGTGTCATACTCGCGATGAACGCTGCCCCGTGGCACAAATTGAGCAGGTGCATGCGCAGCTGACCAGTTTCCTCACTGCGTAGGGCGACAGTCGGGGGCAGGGGGGCGTCGAGTAAAAATAGCCGACGAGGCGGTCAAGAAAGAGGGGTGGGGCGGGGCACTGTCAAGCAAAAAGGTGGACCCGGCGGTAGAAAAGTACAGGACACCTACCCGAAGAGAGAAAGAGCAACGATGACTCCCCCTCAAGAAACCCGCTACCGTGGCCCCGTGATCTTGCGGGGGCGGCAGCGTGAAGATGGCGATACATCGACCACAGATCAGCGACTGTTGCGCGACCAGCAAGAAACTGACTGGTTGCACACAGACCCGTGGCGTGTGATGCGAATCCAAGCCGAGTTCATCGACGGATTCGGTGCGCTGGCGAAGCTACCGAAAGCCATCACGGTATTCGGATCCGCGCGTATCAAGGAAGGACATCCCTATTACGAGACGGGTGTGCAGCTGGGCGAGGCGATCCACAAGGCCGGCTATGCCACCATTACCGGTGGTGGCCCAGGATTGATGGAAGCCCCCAACCGCGGTGCGCAGGAAGCCGGGGGCATGTCCATTGGCCTAGGCATTGAGCTGCCTATGGAGCAGGGACTCAATCGTTGGGTCGATATGGGCATCAACTTCCGTTACTTCTTCGTGCGCAAAACGATGTTCCTGAAGTACTCGCAGGCGTTTATCTGCCTGCCCGGTGGTTTTGGGACCTTGGATGAGCTGTTTGAATCCCTAGTGATGGTGCAGACCGGCAAGATCCAGCGTTTCCCCATCATCCTGATCGGCAGCGAATTCTGGGGCGGACTGGTGGACTGGATCCGCACTCGTCTCGTGGATGAGGGCATGATTTCACCCGAAGATGTGGATTTGTTCTACGTCACCGACGATCCGCTGGAGGCTGTTCGGATCTGCCAAGATACTCACAATGGCCAGGTGGAATCGCTGGAAGAGGAAAAGGAAAAACTACGCGAACAGCAGCGGCAAGTGCAGCGTCGGATCGATAACCTAACTCGCGGCGACCATTTCGACGATCCAGCACAACCGCATTAGACACGGCTCACCACTCGGCAGGTAGATTAATAATCATGTTTTGGTTGTTGTCCTTCGCCGGTGGCGTGCTTGTGGCTGCGTTGTTGACGTTCCTTCTGGGGAACGTCTTCGGGCGTGGGGAAGAGTTGCCTGATGTGAAGAAAGGGCCTGCTTCACAAGAGCACTGGCGTAATCTCACTCAGGCTCCAGTGACGGCCGCTTCGGTCACCCAGGTCCAGTTTTCCTTGGGGTTGCGAGGCTACCGACAGGATGAAGTGGACGCGTACCTTGAAAACGTTCACGCCCGTTTGGCGGAGCTGGAAAACGCTGCCCGCACTGACAACCAATCTTCACCACATGCGCCGTTGAAGGAGGAAAACTAAGTGCCCACTACTGCCCCCATACCCTCGATCCCGCAAAGAGTTGTTGAATTGACCGCGGGGGAGCGCCTCGAGTCCAGCGAGATCATCGAGGTTTCCATTCTCTCCTCCGACGCCGCTCCGTCCCCAGGAATGGAAATCCAAGCCGATGGGTCGTTCGTCTACGGACTCAAAGGTTCGCGCCCGGCGTTGTTGGATCTGACCCACGCGGAGGACTTCGAGGACGACGGCTGGCGCGCTGCGGGTGCAGATATAGTTCGCCGTCTGAGCACCCTGATTCAAGGCCACCCGGTCCGCGCCAAGAAACACCTGGTGCAGGTGAGCGTTCCCGCGAACGTGAGTGCGGATAACCTACGTTCTTTGGCTATTGGGATGACGGTGGGAAACCACACGTTCGTCACCACCAATAAACGTCGCAAGCCCAAGGTTCGTCGCGCCCACATCGTTTTGCCGGGTAACGGCAAATCGGCAACGTCCGAGCACCTGGCGAACGCCGTGAAAACCGGAGCGCGTTTAGGTGCGGCGACGTGTCTGGCCCGGGACTTGGCCAACGCTCCGGCAAATGTGAAGTCGCCGGAGTGGTTCGCGCGACAAGCTAAGAAGGCCGTTAAAGACATCGAGGGCGTGAAGGTACGCATTCGTGACGAAGAATGGCTGCAGCAAAAAGGCTTCGGTGGCATCCTGGCGGTGGGGCAGGGCTCTGTGCGTCCACCGCGGTTGGTGGAACTGGTGTGGGACCCAGAACGAATTGGGCAGAAGCGCCGGCGCAAGACCGTCGTGCTGGTTGGCAAGGGTGTGACCTTCGATACTGGCGGTATCTCCATCAAGCCCAGCGCGAACATGGATTCCATGCGCACGGACATGACTGGAGGAGCCAGTGTACTGAGCGCCTTCCAAGCGCTTGCCGAGATGCAGGTACCCCGCAAGGTCGTGGCATTGATTCCAATGGCAGAAAACATGCCCAGTGCATCGGCTTTCCGTCCCGGTGACGTGATCGAGCACTATGGTGGTCTGACCAGCGAAATCACCAACACAGATGCAGAAGGTCGTTTGTTGTTGGCGGATGCCGTGAATTACGGCGCACGTAAGCACAAACCGGCAGCAGTGGTTTCCATCGCTACATTGACTGGCGCAGCCAAGGTTGCGCTGGGCCTGCGAACCGGTGCCGTGTTTGCACCCGATTGGGGTGTGGGTGTGAAGTTGTCGCGCCGGGGTGCTTCCGTCGGCGAGCGATGGTGGCCGATGCCCACGCCGGAGTACGTAGAAGACGATGTGGATTCCACAATTGCAGACGTGCGTCAGTGCCCACCGGGACCAGGAGCAACTACTGCGGCAATGTTCGTGCGCCGCTTTACCCGGGGCGTGGCCCATGTCCACCTGGATATTGCCGGACCCGGGCGTGCGGAGGGCATTTACGATGAGATCACCCCGCTGGGTACCGGTTTCGGCGCCCGTACGCTCATTCAGTGGCTGAGCCGCTAGAAATGTGGTGGTTGAGTCGCTAGAAATGAGGTGATTGAGCGAGTAGGTGATCAGCGGCAGGTTTGCAAAGCCGCGGTCGCGAGGTCGCGGGGCTTCGCATTTTGAGTCGCTGGGAATGTGGTGGCCCGTGAGATGGAGTGCCCATGCTCGTGGGGCACTATAAATTCCATTCGGGTTAGTTTGCTGGGGAGTCGTCTACCTGCCCAGCCGAAGATAGTGTTATAAATAACGGAATCAATTTTGCTGGAAGGAATAGTCAGTGCTGGAAGACGTCATTGACCTGCTGGCGGATCCCGTCGATGGCACCGCCTTAGCCTCGGGGGACGACAAGTGGAAGACGTTGGTCTCTGAATCGGGCCATAGTTATGACATTGCTCGCCAAGGTTATGTCACCTTAGCCGGTGGCTCTGGCCTGCGGTATTCAGGCGACGATGCTTCCATGATCGACGCCCGCGAGACATTCCTTTCCGGTGGCCACTTTGCACCCTTTGTGGAAGCGGTCACGCACTCCGTTGAGGAAGTCCTTGACGAGGCCGGAGTATCAACGGATGCCAAGCCGGGCATCGTGGAGATCGGTGCGGGCACCGGTTACTATTTAGCACACTTGCTCGACACCGTGGAGGGTGCCCGGGGGATTGGTGTTGATGTGTCCACGGCTGCGGCTAAGCGCCTCGCGCACGCACACCCGCGCGTGGGGGCCGTGGTGGCGGATGCATGGTCTCGCCTTCCTATCCGCGACGCTAGCGTGGATGCCATCACCGTTATTTTCGCACCCCGCAATGCGGCTGAATTCGCCCGTATCCTAAAGCCTCAGGGCGAGGTAGTGGTACTCACCGCGGACCGTGGGCACCTATCGGAGCTACGCGAGCCCTTGGGCATCCTGGACGTGGAGGACGGTAAGGTACAGCGCATGATTTCGCAAGCTTCGGGGCACCTCACGCCTGTCGGGCCATCCCAGCCCGTGGAATTCACCATGCGTTTGGACCAGGCCTCCATTGCCGCGCAGATCGGTATGAGCCCGTCGGCCCGCCACATTCATCCAGATGTTTTGCAGCAGAGGATTGAGGCTCTTCCCCATGTCATGGAAGTGACCGCCCGTGCGCTCATTACTCGTTTAAAGAAATCTTAGGTTTCAGCTTAGAAACTTACGCGGAGTGCGTTAGAGTCAACGGTGAGGGCTCGCATCATGTGAAGGTGGTTGGTTGCTCGAGCCCTCGCTGTGGTGGATGAGGTAAGTGTGGTGTTTGCCTCGTCTTGGAAGGAGAAATGTGCCCTCGGCGCCCCCATGAAGGAGCCCCGAGGGCACATTTTAATTGCTTAACGTGGTATATCCGGAACGGCGACGTTGACCGCAACCGCGTTGGTGGTGCTGTCGGCAATAGCTTTGTCGGCGGGAACTGCGTTGGTGGTGCTGTTGGCAACTGCGTTGTCGGCGGGAATCGCGTTGGTGGTGCTGTCGGCAACAGCGTTGTCGGCGGGAACCG
>NZ_KV786158.1:73000-138169 GCF_001806865.1 Corynebacterium sp. HMSC28B08 | reverse complement strand
CGGGAACCGCGTTGGTAGTGCTGTCGGCAACAGCCTTGTCGGGTGCAAACAAGTGGGCCAACATATCGATGCGCAACTAGGCAGCGGAGCCTACAGCTGCGAATCCCGGGTCCGTGACCACTGTGGAACCGGGAGTGTCCCCATAGAGGTTGTCAACTCCGCGGGTGAGATTGTTCGGGTTGCAGGAGGCGAATTCGGGAAGGGTATGGGAGGTTCTTTCGAACGTCCCGGTGCCGGTATTCTCACGTTGACCAATGCCGGTGCCGGTATTCTCACGTTGACCAATGCCGGTGCCGGTATTCTCACGATGACCAATCCTGGTGCCGGTATTCTCACGATGACCAATGAATGTGCAGCAGAAGTCCGACAAAATTGCCGCATTTTGTCAGAGTTCTGCTGCACATTTTGCGTACTAGCGCGTGGGCGGGGGGTGGCCCGGTGAGATGTGGGCGGGGGGTGGCCCGGTGAGATATGGGTGGTGGACATCTCGTACCCAAATCGTTCGTAATCGGGGTGCCCGGCGGCGGAACTGCTGCCAACATCGGGGTGCCCGACGGCGGAACTGCTGCCAACATCGAGGTGCCCGACGGTGGAACTGCTACCAACCGCAATGGGGCAGCAGCTGAGTGAACACTACAGTTCCTCGTCCACCCCCGTTGCGAGCTCGCGGTCCGCGAGCAGAGCTTCGCGCATAAAACGCTCTTGCTCCTCTGGCGAAGTTAGCCCAGCGTTGCGTCGCTGGATTTCCTTGCCCTTAGTGCGCATGCTGGCGATGACCTTTGCGCCATCGTGCGCTTTGACTTCAATGGCACTAGCGGGTTGCTCGGAGAGCACCGTGCTGGTCAACGTGGCAGACCCACCATCAGCGAATACTTCACACACCGGCCCGTCCACGAAGATCGCCAAGGTATCGCTATCCGCGTCGTCCAAAGGCGCACTGACTGTGTTCACCCCGTCACGGGCAATGCTAATTTCATTTGCCGTGTAGGTGATCGTCAGCACTACCTTCCCGTCTTGGTTAACTAGATCGGCCACAACCTTGCCCTTGCTGGCATCCAGTTGTGCGGTGTAGATGATTCCGTAGTCGGAGAACCCGCGAACGGCAGCGGGAGCACCCACGATGTCTTGGTAAAGCTTGCCATCGGCCAATGTCAGATGACGGGGCGCCGATAGGCAGTTGGCCCACGAGTCCACACCCACAGCTTGCGGATGCGTTCCTACTAGACCAAACATAACGGTGCTTTCGCCTTGGATTATGCGAGGTCGAGTGAAATCCGGACCGAAATCGAGCGGTCGGAAATCGGTGGAGACGTGCAGGGTGTTGCCGTCCAGTGTTCCCACTAGGTAGCCAGCGGTCTCGCGCGACGGTGCAGATTCGTTGGGGAAGGTCACCACAACGACATCCTTGGCCTCACCGGTTACAACATCGTCCATTCGGACGATGCGCGGTGCGAATGGTCGGCTCGTGGGCAGCTTTGCGTCCCCTTCAAGCTGCAATGGCCCCTCAACCTTCCAGTTCTGGCGATCAGTAGAGCTCAACACCACGATGCGTGCTTCGGTTTCACCCTCCAGAGCCAACGCCACCATGACCCAGCCACCGAATTGCTCATGGGGGATCACACACGGTGTCACTAGATCGCGTACTGCGTAGGCTGAATCGTCAATCGAGATGGGGCCCAAGCGGCGGACGTGCGGGTCGATTGTGGACGGATCGTCCGAAACATCAATCATTTCGGAGATGTTGTCGATCGCTGCACGCTGGATCTGGAATTGGCGCGCCCCTTTATCCCCGTGGTCAATCTCTGACCCTAGAAGCTCACCGCGACCGGTTGCCTCACCCTGGTCGGCAGTGGTGCTAACAAAAAATAGTTCGACGCCCTCGTCCGTGCCTACCGACGATCCGGCTAGGATATCGATTTCATCGCCTTCGGGGGCCAGAACATCATCGCAAACGTCCCAGTCGTAGGCCACGGAGGAAGCTACCTGGTGCGCCCACTTTGCCCCAGAAGTCGGGGTGGGCCGGAACTGGTGGAACACGTGAATGGCGCCATCGGCGAAGATGGCGCCAGCCGGAGCTTCGAGCACACCGGTTTCTGCAGTGATGTGCAACTCCGGGCGGTTTAAGCGGAGGGAGTTTTCCATGTCCCCATGTATACCAGCGAACGTTGACGCGGGTCGGTGTCCTTAGAGACCCCAAACAACTATCTGAGGTGCTTATTAGGGGAGGGGTGGGCATATCCGCTACGGCAACGCAGGGAGTATCCGCTACAGCAATGCAGGAAGTATCCGCTACAGCAACGAACGGTATACGTCCACAGTTTGTTGAGCGATCGTGGCCCAACTGAAAGTATCCACAGCGCGGTCACGCCCAGCCTGCCCAAAAGCGCGTACTTTGCGGCGGTCGGCAACGAGGTCATTGGTAGCGCGAGCCAAGTCCTGCTCGAAGGCTTCGGCCTCGTGGGCGTCGTAATGAACCAAAGTGCCGGTAGAGCCATCCACCACAACCTCGGGAATGCCACCCACATCCGATGCGACAACTGCCGTTCCGCAGGCCATGGCCTCCAAGTTCACGATGCCGAGGGGTTCATAGATGGAAGGGCAGAGGAATACATCGGACGCCGTGAGGATTTCCTGCAAGTTTTCCTTAGGCAGCATTTCCTTGACCCAGAACACGCCATCGCGGTTGGACTGCAGCTCTTCGACCAGACCGGTAACCTCCGCCTCGATTTCCGGGGTGTCCGGTGCGCCTGCACATAAGACAACCTGGATCTCGCTATCCATGTGGCGTATAGCGCGCAATAGGTGCGGTACACCCTTTTGGCGCGTAATGCGACCGACGAAGCTGACGATGGGGCGGGAGGGGTCAACACCAATTTCCTGCAAGACGGAGCGGCCCGTGGTCTCTGCGGCCTCGGCGAAAATGGGGCGGGGCTGCCACAACTGCGAATCAATGCCGTTGAGTACTACGTGAATGCGATCCGGATCGATGGCTGGGTAGGCATCTAGAATCGCCTCTTTCATCTTGGCTGAGACCGCGATTACTGCATCGGCATTTTCCATCGCGTTCTTTTCCGACCACGAGGACACTAGGTAGCCTCCCCCGAGCTGTTCGCGCTTCCATGGGCGGTGTGGCTCTAGGGAGTGCGCGGTGGCTACGTGCGGGATCTCATTAAGCAGCGCGCCAACATGGCCACCGAGGCCGGTGTACCACGTGTGAGAGTGCACCACATCTACGGGCCCACCTGCATTGAGCTGGTTTGCCATGCGCAGACCCGTGGAGAGGGTCTGCACGGAAGCATTGGCGTTTTTCAATTCTGGGTCCACGCCGTGAACGTAGACGTTTTCTTCTTGGCGAGGACCACCCATGCAGTGGACGTCGACAGTCTCCAATTCCCGCATGTGCCGTACCAATTCGGTAACGTGCACGCCGGCTCCGCCGTAAATCTCCGGTGGGTATTCTTTGGTCAGCATCGCGATACGCATATCTATGACTTTAAGCCACGCTTAAACAAGTTTCCCGTCGTAAGCCACCCTGTTTGGGTAGGCCGGAAGTCAAAGGGTTCCCCGCAAAAGTGATGTGATCGATTTCGCCAAGCAAAACTCCGCGCGCGGCATTACGGTGGAAGGTGTGAAGAACACTCCGAACGTCTTGTCCATCGTTCTGGCGGGTGGTGAAGGTAAGCGCCTTTTCCCCTTTACCGCTGACCGCGCGAAGCCGGCAGTTCCCTTCGGCGGCAACTACCGCTTGATCGACTTTGTGCTGTCCAACTTGGTCAACGCCGGCTATTACAAGATCTGTGTGCTGACCCAGTACAAATCCCACTCCCTTGACCGCCACATTTCCCAATCGTGGCAGTTGTCGGGTCTGGCCGGACAATACATCACTCCAGTCCCGGCACAGCAACGCCTTGGCAAGCGCTGGTTTACCGGTAGTGCCGACGCGATCTTGCAGTCCCTTAACTTGGTTTACGATGAGCAGCCGGATTACATCATCGTCTTCGGCGCGGATCACGTGTACCGCATGGACCCTGCGCAAATGGTCAAGGAGCACATAGAGTCCGGTGCTGGGGTTACGGTCGCAGGCCTTCGGGTGCCTAGGTCCGACGCCACCGCGTTCGGCGTGATTCAGGCCGGTGATGACGGTCGCATCGAGCAATTCTTGGAGAAGCCGGCGGATCCTCCGAGCGTGCCGGATGATCCGGAAGTCTCATTCGCCTCGATGGGTAACTATGTGTTCACTGCTCAAGCACTGATTGAAGCGCTGTTGGAAGATTCCGAGAATGAAGCTTCCAATCACGATATGGGTGGTGACATCATCCCTATGCTCGTGGATAAGGGCCAGGCGCAGGTCTACGACTTCTCCTCGAACTACGTGCCAGGTGAAACCGACCGCGACAAGGGATACTGGCGTGACGTGGGTACGGTGGATGCTTTCTACGAAGCGCACATGGACCTCATTAGCGTTCACCCTATCTTCAACCTGTATAACCAGCAGTGGCCAATTCACACTGCAGAGACCGGTAACTTGCCACCGGCCAAGTTCGTCAAGGGCGGAATCGCGCAGTCGTCCATGGTTTCGGCGGGTTGCATCATTTCCGCCGGTACCGTTCGTAACTCCGTGCTGAGCGAGAATGTGATTGTGGATGAGGGCGCAACAGTGGAAGGCTGTGTGATCATGCCTGGCGTGCGTATCGGTAAGGGTGCGGTTGTACGTCACGCAATCATCGATAAAAACGTTGTCATTTCCGATGGTCAGATTGTCGGCGTGGACCGCTCGTTGGATGAGCAACGGTTCAAGGTCTCTGATGGCGGCGTGGTCTGTATTGGAAAGAACCAGCGGGTTTAGTCTCGGGTTCTCGAACTGGGGGGCGCCGCAGCAGGCTGAAGCTCAGCGCGATGGAGATTCACCTCGCTCAGCTTGTTGGCGGTGTGCTGATTAGCTGCGTTAGGCCTATGGGGCGCTGATTAGCAGCGTTAGCTCTGCGGGGCGCTGATTAGCTGTGTTAGTTCTGCGGGGCGCTGACCTTTGTCAGCAACGTTAGCCCCGCGCCCAAGGGCAGGCGCGAAACCTGAACGCCCTCCAGTTCGCGGAAGAACTCGTCTGCTTCCCGAGCTGCCGTGGTTTGCCGGTCCGTGCGGGACTCATCGCCAATGAGGCCATCAACCAGCGTGTCCATGAGGACGATCAAGCCACCCGGTCGGAGCGCGGGTAGCGTGGCTCTCACCAGTGGAATGAGGTCTTCCTCATGGGCTTCAGCTACGGCGAGATCGTAGCTTTCCTGCGCGAGGCGGCTCACAACATCGAGTGGAGAGCTAGGGAGAAAGCGGAAGCTGTTGGGTCGCTTTCCGGATGCCGCAAAAGCTTCCTTCGCCAACTGTTGGTATTGCACCTCCGGTTCAATGCACGTGAGGTGACCGTCGGACATGCCGGCGAATAAGTAGGATCCAACCACACCGGATGCGCTGCTCATCACGATTGCAGTGGGGGTGTGTCCAGCGAGAGTCGCGGAGCTCCCAGCATGCGCGGCTAGGAATGTGAGAAATTCGCCCGTAATTGTGTCCGGGTACATCAGCCCAAATTCCTCGGCGGCTTCTATTGCGACGAGGAGCGCTTCATCGTGGTTCGTCGTGCGGTTGACGTGAGCGACGATGGCTTGTTCGGGGGTTGCAGATGAGGCATTCACAAGGAACAAGCCTAGGGGAGGAATACGGGTACATTGCGCTGGGTACGCGGCATGTCTGCGTGTGGCGTCGAAAAAAGAAAAGCGAGTGAACTGCCGTGACTGCTGTGACCGACGAGGTTTGAGATTCACAGGTAAGAAACAGGTCGAGATTAGATTTTTGGGAGGGAAATAAGTCACAATAAGAGACATGAGTGACTCGATTGCGGCCGGAGCTAGTACCGCGGATTTTGATGCCGGAATCGGAAAAATGCCAACGTGGGAGCAGTTGGTTAACGAACACGCCGATAGTGTGTATCGCTTGGCGTACAGGCTCTCGGGCAACCAGCAGGATGCCGAAGACCTCACCCAAGACACATTCATGCGAGTATTTCGCAGTCTGAAGAATTACCAACCGGGGACATTTGAAGGCTGGTTGCATCGCATTACCACCAACTTGTTCCTCGATATGGTCCGGCGACGTTCCACCATCCGCATGGAGGAGTTGCCCGAGGATTACGACCGAGTAGAGGGTACGATTGCTGCTCCTGATGTGGCGTACGAGATGAACAATATCGATCCAGCATTAGAACAAGCGCTGGACCAGCTGTCGCCCGAATTCCGTGTTGCAGTTGTACTGTGTGATGGCATGGGAATGAGCTACGACGAGATTTCCCGTACATTGGGTCTAAAATTGGGAACAGTTCGTTCCCGGATTCACCGCGCCCGTGCGCAGCTTCGCAGTCACCTGCAGCGCGAAGCTGGGCAGCTAACATTCGTGCCAGCGGAAGCGGTGAATAGTTAAGTCAGCGGTTGGCCACCAGAAAGGAGTAGTCGTGGCATCTTTCTTGGACGATTTCAATCGTGAACTGTCCGTGGACCACCTCTCCCTCGAGGCCATCGCGGCGCTCGTCGACAACGAGCTCAGCCCGAAAGCAGAGCACCGTGCCAAGGTGCATTTGGTGCACTGCGAGCAGTGCCGAGAAGAAGTCAATGCGCAGCGGGTGGCCGCTGAGCGACTTCGAGAGCACGAAGTTCCGGTCCGGGCTAGCGGAACCTTGCGCGAGAAACTAGCGAGAATTCCCGAAGCTGCGACCGTAGGCAGTGCACAACCCGCAGTCGCTCATGGCAAACGGACTTTCGCCGCTGACGGATGCCGGCGACCGGAGACTCTTTCCGATCGGGTGGGATTGATTTTGCGGAGGCTTTCACAGCGCTAGTGGGGCCCGCCTGGGGTATACGCTGGGAACAGTGAACAGTTTTGATCGAGCGAGTCGCAGTGGCTGTGAGTTAAGGTAAAGAGCGTGTTTTCAAGTGTTGGATGGGTAGAGCTTGCGATAATTTTCGTGGTCGCTCTATTGGTTATCGGCCCAGAGCGACTGCCAGGATTGATCAAAGAGCTCCGAGCAATCATGCTGGCGATTCGGAATGCCGTTGGCGAAGCCCGGCAACAATTGGATGGCGAATTCGGCGAGGAAATTCGCGAGTTCTCCGAGCCCCTCGCGGAATTGAACAGCGTGCGACAGATGGGCGCACGCGGATTCATCACCAAGACACTTTTTGACGGCGACGAAAGCTACCTGACGTCCCTCGACGACACGAAAAACCAGTTCCGCGATACCGTCGAAACGATTCGACAGCCTAACCTGCGGGATACCCTACGCGGAGCGGGGGCAGGAACTAACGCTAGTGCAAGTGGACAACAGGGAACCGGGGCTCAGGGTGGCGTCGAGATAACACAGCAAGCAACCGCAGGAGAATCGCGAGAGCAAGTCCGCACGGGTGGTGAAAGCCCAGTACAACAGGCGGCGGATCACCTCGCCATGGAGGCTCGTGCAGGTGGGGCGGGCTCTGGTATTGCTGGGAACATCGGTGGCGACCACATTGCGGGTGCTCAAAGGAGGGGAGAGCAGGGCGCGGGCGTGCAAACTAATGCTGCCCAGGCCGCGGGGTCCGCCCAGGCCACAGGGTCCACGCAGACCGCGGGGGCAGTTGTACCAGTATCGGAAAACACCAAATCCCAACCACCCCAGGCGACTACCGGCGGCGGGCAAACCGGCAATGCTGGTGGTTGGGACGATGTGATCTAAAACAACGTCGTTTCTGTGGGGCAACCCACCCCCAGGGTGAAAGGTCACACTCGGGCGACTGGTTTAACCCCGCGACGGGATATAACTCTAAAGAGGGGCGAACCCCGCCGAAATAAACCTTCCTAGCGGCTTACTTGCGCGTGACCCCAAGGTTGAGCGACTTACCGGCCAACGACGAGCGCCGCATCGACAGGTGATCGGCGATCCCACCGAAGGCGATGGCGGCTTCACTTTCGGGTTCTGAGATGACGATGGGGTTACCCAAATCGCCACCGATACGGAGGTTGGGATCCAATGGGATTTGACCGAGCAGGGGAACCTTGGTGCCGGCAATCTTCGACAGTCGATCGGCGACAAACTGACCGCCGCCGGAGCCGAAGACCTCCATCTTGGAACCATCCGGCATGTTCATCCAGCTCATGTTCTCGATCACACCACCGATGCGCTGACGAGTCTGCTGGGAAATGGAACCGGCGCGCTCGGCGACCTCGGCGGCGGCAGCCTGCGGGGTGGTAACAATCAGCAACTCCGCATTCGGGACCAGCTGCGCCACGGAAATCGCCACATCTCCGGTTCCCGGTGGCAAGTCGAGTAATAGAATGTCCAAGTCGCCCCAGAACACGTCACCTAGGAATTGTTGAATCGCACGGTGCAGCATAGGGCCACGCCACACGACCGGGGAGTTATCGCCCAGGAAGTGCCCAATGGAAATCAACTTCACACCGTGGGCCTGCAACGGCATGATCATCTCATCAACCTGGTGTGGCTTATCTGTGCTGCCCATCAGGTGAGGGATGGAGTGGCCGTAAATATCGGCATCAATGATGCCGACCTTCAGCCCGCGCTTGGCCAAGCCCACGGCGAGGTTGACCGTCACGCTGGACTTACCCACGCCACCCTTACCGGAGGCAATGGCGTACACGCGGGTGGTGGAATCTGGTTGAGCGAAGGGAATAACCGGATCGGCGGAATCTCCGCGAACCTTCATGCGCAGTTCGCGGCGCTGGTCATCGTTCATCACGTCGGTGGTGACGGTGGCCTTTTCCACGCCATCGACGGATTCGGTAGCCTGCTGAGTTCTCTCAACCAGGTGGTTTTTCATCGGGCAACCGGCGATGGTGAGGTAGATTTCTACGGCTACATCGGAACCGTTGATCTCGATTGACTTCACCATACCGAGCTCGGTTATCGGCTTATTAAGCTCGGGATCCTCTACGCGGGATAGCGCGCTGCGGACAGCGGATTCAGTTACTTGAGACATGATGATTGTTAGTCTAACGCACCCTGTGTACTGGGCTAACTCCACGGGGTGCAACAGCAACTGCATCAACAGTCGAGTGAAGAACAGTCCGGGGTGGGGAGTAAACTAGACGGGGATTATAGATTGTGTTGGAAGGCAGATTTTAGTGCACCTTATCGGGCGATTGTTCTGCGGTGGATTGGTTGGTGTGGCCATTTTTTTCCTCCTTGTTGGCCATTCCTTCGTAGGCGTGTATACCGTTGCAGCCGCAGTGGCATTGATTGCTGTGGTTCTTGCCGGCCGTGCTCCCGTAGCTGGAGAGGGTTTTCGGCTCCGCTCACTGTGGAATATCGTGCCCGTCATGGCATTTGCTGTTGCCTACTACCTGACGTGGTTCTAAGCTCCGCCTCGAAAGCCAGATAGGGAATACTATGAACGCCAGCGCTCCAGTTCGTGGACCAATCGCATCCACTATCGCGCGCCAAGCCAAGACCTGTGCAGTGATGTTGATGGTCGCGGCGATGGGCGTCGCAGTAAGTAGCTGCCACGGTAGTAGTGACGTGGTCCTCCGTTTGGGCGTGCCACAAGGGGGTGTAGCGCCGGCGAAGATGGAGCAGCGGGAGGTCGATTCCCTGGGGTTGTACTACCTGCACGCGCTGGAGAAGACGGATCCCGAGACCGAAACTCAATTCAAGCTTGATCGGGTAGTTGTCGACCCCAAGGAGCGGATAACGGATCTTCGCACCGGAAAGATTGGGGTGACTTTCGGTTGCGTGGGGGAACTGTTGGATTTACTCGACGCCCACAAGGCCCAGCAGCTTCGTGAACTGTATAGGAAAGAAGAAAAGCCCGATTTGGCGAAGTGGCGCGACATTACCCACAGCACAATGATGGCGGCCCTGCCTGCTGGGGTGGCTGCTTCGGATCCGGGGATTGCAAGTATTTGCCTCGACGAAAGCCTGCCGCAAAACATTGTGGCGCTGTATGACAACGAGGTACTCAAACGGTTCGACCGGCGGCAATTGAACAATGTGGCCGGCGGTGTGAGCACCGAGATGCTGGGGCGTTCGGAGCCTGCACTGCAGGCAACGGAACCCGGTAACGAGGAGGAAACCGCTTCGCAGGCGCAGGAAAACGAATAGCTAACTCGCAGGTGCGGGGGGGAGCGTATGGGCGCCCGGGGTGGTGCGGTTGGCTAAGGGGGCCTGGTGCGGTTGGCTTAGGGGGGCCTGGTGCGGGCGGGGAGGCGGGGTGCGGGCGGAGGAATGGTCAGGCGGGCGCGAGCTCGCCCTGAGCCTTGCCGGGCTTCATGAAAAAGTAAAAACCGCTCATAATAACGATGAATCCGGCACCGGTTGCCAAGGAAACGCGGAACTCCTCGATCCATGCCAGCACACCGAAGGCCACCATGATCATGGCGATTGCGAAGTATTGGCCGATGGGCCACAGGGGTACGCGGTACTGGATCGCAGATACTTGCTCTGCGTTGAGTCCGCGACGGGAAGCCACGTGGGAGAGAAGGATCATCAACCAGACGAACACCGTCGCAAACGTAGCCAATGAGGCGAAGATGGTGAAGATCCTCTCCGGAATCATGGCGTTGAGGACAACGCCCACAACGAGGATGAGGAGGAGCACGGCGGTGGTGATGACGGGCACATCGCCGGAGGTTTTCTTCATGAACTGCGGTGCAAGCCGCTGTTTCGCTAGGCCCGTGAGAACGCGACCAGCGCCGAAGATATCCGCGTTGATAGCTGAAACTGCGGCGGTTATCACCACGACGTTGAGCAGGGCGGCGGCCCACGTGATGCCCAGCGAACTAAAGATCTGAACAAACGGCGACTGCTCGCCATCAATCGTGCGCCAAGGGTTGATCAGCAAGATGATCAAGATGGACAACACGTAGAACAGCAGAATACGGAAGGGAACGGTGTTGATCGCTTTGGGCACTGCCTTTCGTGGATTATCAGTCGAGGCGCCGGCCACACCGATGATCTCCGTACCACCGAAGGCGAAGAGTACAAGAATATATGCTCCAAGGAAGCCCCCGAAACCGTTAGGGAAGAATCCGCCATCATTCACCAAGTTGCCGGGGCCCGTCGAATGAGAATCGGACAACCCGAATATGATAACGGCCGCCCCACCTAGGATCATGGCTACGACGGCGCCCACCTTAACCAGCGTGAGTCCGAACTCTAGTTCACCGAACATCTTGGTGCTGGCGATGTTCGCAGCGCCCACGAGCAACAGCGTGGCGGCGACCCACACCCAGGCGTCTACATCAGGGAACCAGAACCTCATGTAGATGCCGATGGCGGAAAGGTCCGCTAGACAAACGATGATCATTTCAAGAGCAAACATCCAGCCGGTGATGAATCCGGCCCAGCTGCCCAAGTAGCGTGTGGCGTATTCGGCAAAGGAACCGGAATGTGGGTTACGCAGTACGAGTTCGCCAAGCCCACGCAGCATGAAGTAAACGACCGCGCCGCCGATGATGTACATGAACAGTACCGATGGCCCCGCTGCTTGGATGGCTGACGAGGAACCATAGAACAAACCGGTGCCAATGGCTGACCCTAGAGCGATGAAGTGAAGGTGGCGGTGTTTCAGACCGCCTGTACGACGTGTGGGGCGGCCCGGGGGGTCTGTGTGAGTCGGGTCAAGTGTGGCCACACCACCCGCATGGTTGGTTGTGCTCGTATTGGCTGAATGCGTGGTTGGGCCAGCAGCAGTCTCGTCACCATGAGGGGTAGCGTTTCCGGTGTTGCTACCGGAGGCAGTGGGATTGGAAGAATCGTGTGAAGTGGCACTGTCATTCATACTGCGTGAGGCGCCGGTTTCCGGATTGGCCATGATTATTGCCCTTTCTCTTCAGGCGGTCATCGCACGGTGGCTTCATCTCTGTAGTTGAACGCTGAAGTGGGTGCGCACAGTGAAATGAGGCTTTCTATTGGGGATAATGCAACCTTATGAGAATAGGGCGATGGGGAGCCAATAGGGGTAACTATGAATGAAAAACACCGCCCGACCCCAGGGTGGGGACGGGCGGTGTGTGATGCGGCTAGCTTTTGGCTAGTCCCGGGAAGGAGTTACGTTTCTCCAATGGCGCAACGAGGCTAGGTTTGGTCTAGTCGCGGAACGCTTCTTCGATGAGTTGCTTCTGCTCCAGCTGGTGCACCTTTGCAACGCCAGTAGCAGTCGAAGCTTGTGCGCGGCGGGAAACGCGCTTGAGCTTCAGGCCTGGCAGGTACTCCGGCAATTCCAGAGCCAGGAATGGCCAAGGACCCTGGTTAGCAGGCTCATCCTGGACCCAGCGCACCTCGGCGTTCGGGTAGTTTTCCAGTGCAGCCTTAATCCGGTTGTATGGGACGGGGTGCAGCATTTCTACACGGACGATGGCGACATCGTCGCGGTTGTCCTCTTGGCGCTTCTTCTCCAAGTCGTAGTAAACCTTGCCCGAGCACATCAGAACGTAGCGAATCTTTTCGTTCTTACCGTTCTGATTTGGATCGTCGATGACGGACTGGAACTTCTTTACCTCGGTGAAGTCCTCCACGCTGGACACAGCTGCCTTGTTACGCAGCATGGACTTTGGCGTAAATACAACCAAAGGACGCTTCAGGCTGCCCAATGCGTGGCGACGCAGCAGGTGGAAGTAGTTGGCCGGTGTGGAAGGCTGGGCAATGGTCCATGTGCCCTCTGCGGACATCTGCAGGAAGCGCTCGATGCGGGCGGAGGAGTGGTCAGGACCCTGGCCCTCGTAACCGTGAGGCAGCAACAGCACGAGGCTGGAAATCTGACCCCACTTGGCCTCACCGGAAGATACGTACTCATCGATGATGGTTTGCGCACCGTTGGCGAAGTCACCGAACTGAGCTTCCCATGCAACCAGCGCGTCTGGGTTACCTACGGAGTAGCCGTACTCGAAGCCCATTCCGGCGAATTCCGTCAGTGCAGAGTTGTATGCCTCAAAACGGCCACCGTTTCCGGCTTCCTCTCCGAGCACCTGCAGTGGGTTGTAACGGTCGTGATCTTCGTGGTCGAACAGGACACAGTGGCGCTGGGTGAAAGTACCACGGAGCGTGTCCTCACCGACTAAACGAACCAGCTTGCCGCCCTCAACCAAGGAACCGAAGGCCAGAAGCTCACCGAATCCCCAGTCGATCTTGCCCTCGCGAGACATCTGCTTACGGCGCTTGATGACTGGCTTAACACGTGGGTGTGGCTCAAAGCCCTCAGGAACGTCGTAGAACAGGTCACCGATCTTTTCAACCAACTCGCGCGGGACGGAGGTATCTAGGCCGTGTGGCAACTCCTGGGATCGGGTGATACCCAGCTGCTCCTTGGCCTTGGCGCCCTTTTCGGCTTTGCGAACCTCGTTGAACACGGTCTCCAACTGATCGTGGAAGTCGCGCTGCACCTTCTCCGCATCCTCTTCGGAAAGGTCGCCACGGCCAATGAGGGCCTCAGTGTACTGCGCACGAGAAGTGGCCAGGTCGCCGATGATGTCGTACATCAATGGCTGGGTCATCGATGGGTCGTCTGCCTCGTTGTGACCACGGCGACGGTAGGTAACCAGGTCGATGAAGACATCCTTACCGAAGCGGTTGCGGTAATCGACAGCCAGTTGGGCAACCCATACGCAGGCCTCTGGGTCATCACCATTGACGTGGAATACCGGGCAATCAAAGCCCTTGGCCAGGTCGGTGGCGTAGTGGGTGGAACGGCCTGCATCTGGGGTGGTGGTGAAACCGATCTGGTTGTTTACAACGATGTGAACAGTACCACCGACGCTGTACGCATCCAGCTTGAACAGGTTGATGGTTTCCTGAACCACACCCAGACCGGCGAATGCTGCATCACCGTGTAGCAGAACTGGCATTACGGTGTGCATATCCTTGCCACGATCCAGCAGATCTTCCTTCGCGCGCGCGATGCCTTCCATGACTGGGTTAACAGCCTCGAGGTGGGAAGGGTTAGCTGCCAACGAGACGTCGATTTCGCCGTCGCCGAACATCTGGTGGTAGTGGCCCTTATCGCCCAAGTGGTACTTCACGTCTCCGGAACCACCAGCAGCAGCTGGGTCGATGTTGCCTTCGAACTCGGTGAAGATCTTGGAATAGGGCTTGCCAACGATGTTGGCAAGCACGTTCAGGCGACCACGGTGCGGCATTGCGATAACGACCTCGTCGAGGTCGGCTCCTGCTGCACGGTCGATGGCTGCATCCATCATTGGGATTAGGGTTTCGGCACCCTCTAGGGAGAAGCGCTTTTGGCCCACGTACTTGGTCTGCAGGAAGTTCTCAAACGCCTCGGCGGAATTGAGCTTCTGCAGAATGTACTTTTGTTCAGCAGGGGAGAAGGAAGCCTGGCCCTCTTCGATGCGGTCCTGCAACCACTGGCGCTCGGAGGCGTCCATGATGTGGGTGTACTCGGAACCAACCTTAAGGGTGTAGGCCTTGCGCAGTGTTGCGAGGACCTCGCGGAGGGTCATGGTTTCGCGACCGGCAAAGCCACCTACGTTGAAGGTGCGGTCGAAGTCCCACAGGGTCAATCCGTGAGATTCAATATTCAAGTCGGACTTGTCTGGCATGGGCAGGCCGGGGTGGGTCCACTGCAGTGGGTTGATGTCCGCCTTGAGGTGGCCGCGAGCGCGGTAAGCCTCGATCAGCTGCATAACACGGGTGGACTTATCCACTCCGATGTTCGGCAGGTCCTGGCTCCAGCGCACAGGAGCGTAAGGCACGCGCATGGACTCGAAAATGCTATCCCAGAACGCATCGTCAACAAGCAAACGGCTCATAGTGCGCAGGAACTCGCCGGACTCGGCGCCCTGGATGATGCGGTGGTCGTAAGTGGAGGTCATCGTGACCAACTTGCCGATGCCCATCTCGCCCAAACGGTCCTCGGATGCGCCGGCAAATTCAGCAGGGTAATCCATGGATCCCACACCGATAATGGCACCCTGCCCCTTGGTCAGGCGTGGCACGGAGTGGCGGGTGCCGATTCCACCTGGGTTGGTCAGCGAGATGGTGACTCCGCTGAAGTCATCCATCGTCAGCTTGCCCTTGCGTGCGCGAACAACAATGTCTTCGTACTTCTCTACGAACTCATTGAAGCCCAGCGTCTCGGCTTCCTTAATTGCGGCGACCACGAGGGAACGGGAGCCGTTCTTGGCTTGCATGTCGATAGCCAAGCCCAAGTTAATGTGCTCTGGGGTAACCAGGGTGGGCTTCCCATCCACCACCGCGTAACTATTGTTCATGTCTGGGTGCGCCTTGACAGCCTGGATCAGGGCGTAACCAATGATGTGCGTAAAGCTGATCTTGCCGCCACCGCGGGCAATGAGAGTTTCATTAAGTACTGCTCGGTTTTCGAACATGAGCTTCGCTGGCATATCCCGGACGGAGGTAGCCGTCGGGAGTTCCAGGGAAATGTCCATATTCTTGGCAACGGCTTTGGCCGGGCCACGCAGTACGGTCTCGCCTGGCTCCGGTGCCTCAACGGGCTGCTTCGGAGCTGGGGGAGCTACACGTGTTGGTATGGGTCGTGCGACCTTATGACGGGTACTGTCCACCTGAGTCTCTTTAGCCTTGGCCGTGGGAGCTTTGGTGTTGCTCTCTGGGGATGGCTGAACTGACTGGGTGGAGGCGCTGCCCGCAGCATTCTGCTGCTGGGTGGATGCCTTATTGTCAGAAGCACCCGCCGAACCGTTCTTCTCGAAAAATTCGCGCCAGTCGGCATCAACCGACTGCGGGTTCTGCTTGTACTGCTGGTACATTTCGTCTACCAGCCATTCGTTCTGACCGAAATTTGCGCTGCTCACAGCAGGTCCTCGCCTCTTTCTTTTATGACTTTAAAGTCCCGTCCAACCACCCTACTACAATTCGCTCTATAGCCTACGGCGTAGGGGGTTGGGCTGTTATTGAGATATATGCAGTTGAAACGCGCTTTATTATGCCCCCATAAAGGTGTGCGATGTCGCTGGCAGAGGAAGCCGGTCTGACGTCCGTGTTCAGCTGTCATCTCTTACTGGGTAGCAAGGTGGCTACGGCTACTCCACCGAGGTTTGCTGGCCGGCTTCCGCCACGAAACCGTGCACCTGCTCGATCATGGTCTTCGCGATGGCGCGGTTGGCGGTGACCCCTAAAACCAGGCCAATGCCGAACGGCATGATCTTGCGGAACATTCCCTTGGCGAAGGCCTTGCGTATCTGTCGCAAGGCCAACTTGCCCAGCACTCCGTTGATCATGGGCAAGTCTTTTTGGGGAGCCTTGGTTACACCGCGCAGGGACTTGACTGAGGCCATCGTGGACCCCTGAGACAATGCGCTAACCAGTTCATTGTCATCAGCGCCGGACACGGTCAGCAGTACGATCGCGCGACGCTTTTCCTCGTCATCAATGTTAATGCCGTGTAAGTGGGCAGATGCTAGGGAGTACAGTCCGCATGCCTCGAGTACTAACAGGGATTCACCACCGACGGCACCGATGGAAAGCAGGGTACCCAGGCCCGGAACGGCGGCAATACCACCGGTGCCTGCACCGGTGCCAGTCAGCAAGTTCATGAAGTGCTTGTCGAGAATCGCTTGCTTTTCGTCCAGCGACTTATCCGCGTTCTTCTCTGTCAGCTTTTGCACGTAAGACCGAATAGCGGGCGCTTGAATCTGTGCACTTCGGTCAATTGCGGCAAAGAATCGGGTGGCGATCAGACCGTTGGGGTAGCCGTTGGAGTTATTTCCCTGGCTACCCTGTTGGGATGCGGTGGAGGTATTGGATTGATCGCTCTTCCGACCGAAGGGTAGAAATTTCTTTAGTGGTGAATTCATAGCGTTTAGGCTACAGATTTTTCGTCCATCGGGGCGAGGTAGCAATTATGTTGGAAATGTGAAGTTCGCAAACCGTCCCATCGTTGAAACTGCCTCCGGTCCGATTGCGGGCATGGTTATTGAGGGGGTTTGTACGTGGCGGGGCATTCCCTATGGCACGGCCGCGCGCTGGGAGCCGCCACGTCCAGCCACGTGGAACGGGGTGTGGGACGGTACAGAGTATGGCCCGGTGGCACCTCAAACGACATACGGGTGGGGCGACCGTGTGGTCGGCGATGAATGCTGTTTGAATTTGGATGTGGTGCGCCCTTATTCCGACGCCCAGCTGCCCGTGGTCGTGTACTTCCATGGGGGCGGGTTTTTCTCGGGTGCATCCCACACGGCAGTGCTGAGGGGGTTCAATTTTTCTAAGGAGATTGATTGCGTCTACGTGGGGGTGAATTTCCGGCTGGGCACACTGGGGTACGTGGATCTTACGTCGCTCGGGTGGGAGGGGACGGAGCACTGGGAACCAAATCCCGCCTTGAGTGATCAGATTGCAGCATTGCGGTGGGTGCACCGGCATATTGCAGCGTTCGGAGGTGACCCCGCCCGGGTCACGCTCATGGGGGAATCCGCGGGTGGCGCGGCGATCGCAGCGTTGATGTCCAGTCCCGCATCACACGGTCTGTACGACCGAGTAATCATGCAGTCTGCCCCTGTGATGGGGGTTCACACAGCGGTACAGGCACGGGTGTGGGCGCGCAAGCTTGTGCAGTATTCGGGTCTTGTGCCACGCACGGCAACGGCAAAGGAGCTGAGGGCGGTGCCGGTGGCGGATGTCGTCCGGGCTGGACAGCAAATGCTGTGGCGCGGGGGAGGGCTCAAGGAGCTCAATCCATGTTTCGGCACGTCGATCGGGGGAGAGTTAATGCCGCGCCATCCTCTGCAACAGTTTAAGGAGGGCCGGCAGGCCCCCACACCTATGCTGATTGGTACCAACAATGATGAGCTCTCGGTGGCCCAGCTGCTCTATTTCTCCAAGGGTTCCCGGGCGGACGCAGCTCGTCGAATGCTGCAGGCTCATGATCCGGTGGGCTTTGATGAGATCTCAAATGCGTATGGCGATTTAGGGAAGCGATCGAACTTCGCTCACTTGTTGACGGATGCGGTGTTTTGGGCCCAGTCGGTTCGGCTGGCGGAATTGCATAGTCAACATGACCACGATGTGTGGATGTATCGGTACGACTACGCGCCGGCGATGCTGAGGAGGTTGGGTATTGGTGCTATGCACTCCATGGAGTTATCGGCGCTCTTTGGTGATACGGGTGCATCGAAGGCCAAATTATTACTGGGTCAAGAGCAGTCGGTGTTGACCGAGCAGATGCAGGAGGCTTGGGGTCGTTTCATTTGGGGTGACGATCCGGGGTGGGAAAGGTACGAGTTATCGAATCGTGCAACCAGGATTATGGAGCGCGAATCATTCACGGTGCACGATCCTCGCGCGGACGTCCGGCGGGCATGGCAGCATTTCCGCATGGATGGTTGGTCCGGTGATGAGAGCTCCGTGGCAATGCCCCGCCCAGGCCGATAGGGTGATCCCCCATGTTTTGTTTACTGATGGGACTGACATCGTGCACAGCTGGGGTTACGATGGTGCTAACGCTGACGCAAGTCGGTGTGTACAGGGGTACTGACCCAGACTTTTACATGGGGTTTACTCCCCAAGGAGGCTTGTGAGCGTGAGTTTCTACAGCAGGATCGCCGAGGCTTTGGACGAAGTGGGCATTGAATCCCGGGTGGTTGACGGGTTGCTCCTGGTACCGATTGCGCCAGAACTGGAGATTCAGTTCCAGCACATCGAAGTTGAGGGGGGACTTTCCACCATCGATGCCGCCAATGTTTTTGTGGCGCGCACGGATGAAGACGGCGCCGACGGCAGCGACGTGGAGAATTCTGAACTCACAGCGGCCGTAGACGATGAATTCGAAACCGATGAACTCGACAGTGAATCTGACGGAGATGTCGACGGGGGTGCGGAAGAAGCTGGTATCGAGGACGAAGACGGTGTAAATGAGGAACGGTTCGAAGCTGCCCTTGTGAGCGTTGTGTTCTCCGTCGAGGGTGCGGTTGAAGAAGTCAATAAGCACATGACAACCGATCAGCTGGTCACTGTGCTTCACGACCTGCTGGAGGGGACTGACGATCGTATATCCAATTTGGAGTTCGTGCAGGATTCCCGCGACGCGCTAGCTGTCAGCGCCGAGGTCGGTGACGGTTCGCTCCTTCACGTTCAGCTGTCAGATGGTGATGAGGGCGCGCAGGCTTTGGTGCGCTTTGTGGCCTTCGGTGAGGATTTCGACATCCTCATAGAGCAGGCAGAATCGGAGCTTTTCAGTGAGGACTTGGATCTCGATGACGACGAACGGTACGAGCTGTACCAAGCCACGGTCGCGGACATAGGTGAACTCACTAAGGAAGTGCTGGAGCTGGGAACGTTCACCGATTTCGACCTACTGTTCAATGCTTTGGCAGTGGCTGAGGTCCAAGCCCGCGAGTGGGAATCTCTGTTGGCTCCGCTCGATGACGGATCCGTGGATGCCTTTGATGGCGGTTTTGTTAACGGCGAACTCGGTTAAGTTCGTCTTGCTTCTCGGTGTGCGCAGAAAGCTAGGTTGTCCAGTGAGTGCAGCTGCGGTGCGCGCAGAAAGCTAGGTTATGCACTGAGTGCAGCTGCGGTGCGCGCAGAATGCTAGGTTGTCCAGTGCGTGCAGCTGCGGGGTGCGTTTAGGGGGGGTGCACCGCGCCGGGCGGTTTGCCTAGGCCGCGCGACCATGAGGTGATTCCGCCAGTGCGGTACCCCGCTGGCGCAGTTGCTGTCCGGTCATCAGTGCATGCCAGGTCCACGCCCGGGAGCCATCGCCCTGGGCTTCTGCAATTCTTTCCACGTCGTGCACGGCCGTGCCGATTACTAGTCGGAATAGTGAATGGATTGTCGCAGTATGGCTGCGCAAGCTCGAATCCACAGCGATCGTATCTCCGCTGACGATCGCGTGGAGAGTCACAACATACAGATCGGGTGCTCGGCCTTCGGGGGTTGAACTTGTGGATGGGTATTCTCCGATTATCCGACGCCACGCGGTGGCCGAAATGCGCCGCCGATAGGCGCGAACGGTAGTTTGGGTTCCGTGTTCCTGGGAAGCCTCCAGCGTTGTTTGCGGCGCAGCCCACGAAGGTGCGATGCGGACCAAGCTGCGCGGGTGTGCGAGGAAACCGGCAATCCGTTGCGCAGCCAGCTCCGTGGAATGCGCTGGAACTAGGGGGATCGTGTTCTTGATGCTTTTGTTCGATTCGATCATGGGGATCGTCCTTCCATTGAAACGCATTGGTGCTTTGTGGTCGATTGGTTAATGTGTGCTGCTGGTTGTGTTCTGGGTTTCGCTTTCGATGTGATCGTCAGCCTAGGGAGGATATCGGACAAGGACCGCAGGGCGTCGAAAAAAATAGAACAGGTGTTCGCCTCACTTGTGGAGCTTAGGCCATCCCGCAGTTCATAGGCTGGTTAGATACGATTAGGGAATAATTGCTGGGAATTAGGCAACGCGAAACGAAGACGTTCATGGAAAGGCCAAAGACGGTTAGTCGATATGGGTGAAATAGCAGTCATTGGAGGCGGCATCGCTGGTCTTGCTGCTGCCCGAACGTTGCGAAACGCGGGTAAGCGTTGTGTGGTGATTGAGTCGAGGGATATGCTCGGCGGTCACGTGCGATCAGAGCGCATCGATGACATGACCATTGATCACGGCTTCCAGCTGTTTAATTCGTGGTACCCCGCACTGAAAGAGATTCTGCGCCCAGGCGAATACGCCGCCCTGGGAATTAGAACTTTCCAACCCGGTATTCAGACCCTGACCGACCAAGGCCACGCGCTAATCATGGATCCAGTACGCGCACCGGCGCTGATTCCCGCCTTCTTGCGCTCATCCTTCGATTCGGCGTTCTCGTTGCGTGACCTTTGGGGGTTGCAACGATGGATCAGTAAAGAGATGCCACACCGGTCAAGTCTGGAACTGCGCAGTCTGCGTAAAAGCGACAAAGTCCGCGATATGGAAGTCGCCGAATCGCTGGATAAAAGTGGGGTGAAACGCGCACTGCGCAAGGTTGCGCTGGACCCGTTGGTGGAGGCTTTCCTGTACGACAAGGAAGGTGCTTCCAGTGCGACGTTTGCTAAGTGGCTATTGATGTCCCTCATGCGTGGCAATCTGGCGGTCCCCGATAACGGCATGGGTGAGATTTCGGCCACCATGGCGAGAATTCCGGGGTGCCGTTTCGAAATGAATTCACCGATAGAGTCCATCGAGATTGATGAGCGAGGTGCCGGGGGTGTGAAGCTGTATATCCGCAACGCGCTCACAGGAGAGTTGCGGGTGGAAGAGTACGAGCGCGTCGTGCTGGCCGTACGGCCGAAGGATGAAAACGCGCTAGTAGGAACCCCGATGCCCAAAATCGTGGGTATATCCAGTTGGTGGTTTGTCTCTGACGAGCCAATCGCCCAGCGCCCGCTATTTACCGTGGACGGCACAGGGAAATCGCCCATTGCGGGGGCTGCGGAATTGACGGCGGCTGCGCCGAGCTACGCGCCCGATCGGCACCTCGTGGCGTGCAACGTCGTGCACTCTTCCGAACCACTGCCTAGTGATCGTAGGATCCAGCAGGACTTGGGGGTTTTATTCGGTGTGGATTCCAGCAAGTGGGAGTTGGTGAAGCGTCAGGACCAGCTCAATGCCAAGCCGATCATTGCCCCCACCCACGCGATTAAGGACAGTCAGGTACGTCAGGACATTCAACAGCGGATTTTCCTAGCTGGAACTCATCATGCCACCCCGACTTTGGATGGCGCGGTGCGAAGTGGGCAGCTGGCTGCCAAAAATTTGCTGGATTGTATCGAGGCATAGCCTGGATTGCATCGGCGGATCATCGCGAACGTCTCCGGAGCAACGGGTGAAATCTACCCGCAGTTCAAGCCGCGTTTATGCCACGGCGAGCACGCAGAATCGCTTAATCCGCCACGAAGGCGTAAGGTTGACTCCAATGAGTGATACTGAAAACGTCACCGGCGACGTGCAAAAGCCGGTTACGGACGAGTCGGTATCTCAGAAAGAACTGCGTGAAGGGGCGGACAATTCGCCCCTAGATGTGTCTGATGTGTTGGGAATTGAACCTGACGCGACTGGTGAGGCAGTGGATTCTGAGAAGGCCGAGAACGTGCAAGAACAAGAGCAAGATGTAAATTCCGGCCAAGAGAACCACACTGAACCAGTGGTTGAAGCGGCCGCAGATGATAAAGAACAAGTAACTGAGGGCCCGTCCTTCGACAACCTGGGGCTGACCAGTGAAGTACTGGAAGCCGTGAAGAAGGTTGGATTCGAAGCGCCTTCGCCAATTCAGGAACAAACCATCCCCGTCCTGATGGACGGCAAAGATGTTGTTGGACTGGCACAAACCGGTACAGGTAAGACGGCGGCTTTTGCGCTGCCGATCTTGGCCCGTATCGATCCGTCCAAGCGCCACCCGCAGGCTTTGGTGCTAGCTCCCACCCGTGAGCTCGCGCTGCAGGTAGCCGAAAGTTTCGAGTCCTTCGCTACTCATCTGGGTGGAATCCATGTTCTGCCCATTTACGGTGGCCAGGCCTACGGCATTCAGCTTTCCGGACTGCGTCGCGGTGCCCACATTGTCGTGGGAACCCCGGGGCGTGTCATTGACCACTTGAATAAGGGCAGCTTGGATATCTCTGAGCTGCGATTCATGGTGCTGGATGAAGCCGATGAAATGCTCAACATGGGTTTCCAGGAAGATGTGGAGCGCATCCTTGAGGACACTCCAGAGGACAAGCAGGTTGCGTTGTTCTCCGCCACGATGCCAGCGGGTATTCGTCGGTTGTCCAAGCAGTACCTGAACAACCCGCAGGAAATCACGGTCAAGTCTACTCAGCGGACCAGCGAGAATATCGAGCAGGATTACTTGTTCGTCAACCATCGTAACAAGCTGGATGCCCTGACTCGGATTCTTGAGGTAACCGAGTTCGAGGCCATGATCATGTTCGTTCGCACCAAGAACGAGACTGAGGAGTTGGCCGAGCGCTTGCGTGCCCGCGGGTTCAACGCTGCTGCCATCAACGGCGATATCGCCCAGGCACAGCGTGAGCGCACTGTCGATCAGCTGAAGGACGGACGTCTGGATATCCTGGTCGCCACTGACGTGGCTGCGCGTGGTTTGGACGTGGACCGCATTACTCACGTGTTCAACTACGATATCCCTCACGATACCGAGAGCTATGTACACCGCATTGGCCGTACGGGACGTGCCGGTCGCTCCGGTCGGGCAATTTTGTTTGTGACGCCCCGTGAGCGGCGCTTGCTGAAGGCTATCGAGCGGGCCACGAAGTCCACGCTGAACGAGATTGAACTGCCTTCCGTTGACGCGGTGAATGACGCACGCAAGGACAAGTTCCGTGAGGCGCTGCAGGACAGCTTGGGCGATACGCAACTGCCTGTATTCCGTGAGTTGGTGACCGAATTCGCAGCGTCCACTGAAACTCCAATGGAAGACATTGCGGCGGCTCTCGCTGCACAGATCCAAGCCGGCGAAGATTTCCTGATGAAGGAAATGCCAAAGGACGAGCGCCCAGCTCGGCGCCGTCGCGATGATCGTTACGGCGACGAAGGTCGCTCCGGTGGCGGTAGCTACCGCAGCTTCAATGAGCGCTTTAATAAGGAAGCTCCGCGGGTTACGGACCGCAACGGCAACGAGATGGCGGTGTACCGCTTGTCCGTAGGTCACCGCCAGCGCGTGCGCCCAGGTGCCATCGTAGGTGCGATCGCCAATGAGGGTGGTCTGAACTCTCGCGATTTCGGCCGCATCAACATTTTCTCCGAGCACTCTCTCATCGAGCTTCCAGCGGACTTACCACGCGAGGTTTTTGAGCAGCTGGATAAAACCCGCGTATCGGGCCAGTTGATCAATATTGAGCCGGATCCAGGCGCACCAGACGGTCGCCCCGCCAGCCATCGTCGCGGTGATGGCCGTGGTGATAGGGATCGCGGTGGTCGTGGCGATCGTGGTAGCCGTGGTGGTCGTGGTGATCGCTTCCGCGGTGATGATCGTCGTGGCGGCCGGGGGGATTGGAACGAATCTCGCGATCGCGGCTTTGGCGGCCGCGGACGGGGTAACCGTGATCGCGATGACTTCCGTGGCGGTGACCGCCGCGGGCACGGCGAACGCGGGGATCGCGGAGGTCGTGGCGGTTTCAACCGCGATGATCGTGGTGGGCGCGGTGATCGCTTCCGCGGACGCCGTTAAATAGCGCGGAACCCGGGTCAGCTCCTGGCAAGGAGCTGACCCGGGTCTTTTTGTTGTCTATACCACAAGGCCCCACCGTTGGAGGTTTGCGAGCCCCACCGTTGGAGGTTTGCGAGCCCTGCCGTTTGATGAGGGAGGGGACCCCCGGGGTTCGGGGGCTGGGGCCCGGCGACTTTAGACGAACATCAGGATCGCAGTGATGATCCACAGCAGGTTGAAGATTCCGCCGAACATCGCGGCCTTACCTGGCACCTTCTCGGTACTCAGCTTCTGAACCGCAGCGGCTTCCTTGTCGGAGGCTGGGTTATCGGATGGATCTAGAGCACCCAATTTGATGAGGCCCTTGCGTTGCGTTGGGATCACGACAGCCAACAGGAAGCCCCACGCGATGACGGCGATGAGGATTGCCGCGTGAAAAGCGTAGTTTTCGCGAGCGGCTTCACTGGTGAGGAACGCGATCAGACCCAAGGTAGGAACGATCAACGAAGCTAGACCGTAGGTGCGCGTGGTGCGGAAGATGAACCGCAGGGCACCCGTGGCTCCGGCATCACCGGCTGCGGCCTTGCGGAAGGTGGGGGCGTAGGCCGATGTGGAAACAGCAACTGGTCCGATGAGCAAGATCGCAGTGAGGATGTGTAGAGCAACAATGACTGTATTCATGCTTAACACTCAACCAGATTGATTGGGGAAAGTCATAGCACGCGCTATGCGGGGCACCCGGTTATAGTGCGCACGCCTTACGTGCCGTAGCGATGTCCGCCTCCGGTAGTGCTAACTCATAGCGTGCGACGACTGCCACGAAGCGCGCTGCATAGGAGCAGTGCGCGGTAATAGCGGGTGGCATCCATTCGCTTAGGGTGGCATCGGATTTGTCCCTGTTCACAGTCGAATCGACGACTACCAGATTCCACTGCATGTCGTTGGCGAATCGCACACGTTTTTGCTCATCCCACTGATAGGCCCCGAGATCCCACGCGGCGCTCAGCGGCACGATGTGGTCGACGTCCACATGGCTGGCTTGGAGTAGCTTGCCGGTATAGGGATCGGGTGGGCCGACGCCCCGAGGGTATTTAACCCCGCACGTGGTGGGGGCGGAGGAGGGCGTGGGGGCGTCGGTGGAAAAAGTAGCCTGCACCAGAATCTGCCGAGTAGTACAGAATTGTCCGCTGGCGGTGACGTGCGTTCCCCAGCCATGGCCGAACCGCTCGCGGGAGTATCCCAAGATTCGGGGCCGTGTGGGGATTGTGTGAACGGATTCAAGGGCTGCCACGAGGGTTTGTTGGTCGTGGGAAGAGGGAGCTGAGGAATAGTGGGAGGGTAAGGGGATGGCACACCCCACGGCGATGGCGATGAATGCTGACATCAGCAGCTGGAGCCGTGGCCGTGATGAAAGGGCGGTGAGAACTGGGGTGCGAGGTGGAAAGCGAGTAGGAAGTCGAACAGGACGTTGAACAGGTGGACGGGCTGAGAGGGGGGTCGGGAACGAAAAGGGCCACCGCATGTCCTATTAGACAGCGATGGCCGTGTAAAAGTTCAGTCCCCGGTGGGGCGAACAACTAGTTCTTGGAAATTGCCTCCGCAGCGCGCTCGATATCCTGGTCTGGATTACGCTCTGCAACCTTGGACAGCTTCGCAACTGCGTCGAAGGTATCGGTAACTTCCTTGCTTGGTGCCTTGGTCATGTTGGTTACGATGACCATGGCGATGATGTTGCACAGTACGCCAGGGATCATTTCGTAGAGACCGAATGGCTTCTCAATGACGCCGAAGGAAGGCAGACCGCCCCAGATGAAGGCAACCACGGCACCGGTAATGAGGCCAGCCGTTGCGCCAGCGGCATTCAGACGGCGCCAGTACAGCGCGCCAATGACAACCGGGCCGAAGGAGGCACCGAAGCCCGCCCACGCGAACTCCACGAGCTTGAGCACTGCGGAATCCGGATCCTGAGACAGTGCGAAGGCGATCAGCGCAACAACCAGAACCGACAGTCGGGAGAGCATCTTCAGCGTGTTGTCCGAAGCGGACTTGTTGATCAGGCCCTTGTAGATGTCCTCGATCAATGCAGATGAGACGACCAGCAGTTGAGAGGAAATGGTGGACATGATCGCGGCCAGCACGGCAGTGAGAACCAAACCGGCGATCAATGGGTGGAACAGGATACGGCCCATGTCCAGGAAGATCGTTTCAAAGCTGGTTTGGTCCGTGATGGCGATGCTTGGATCCATCCCGAAGAATGCTGGACCAATGATCGCCACGAATACAGCGCCAACCATGCACAGGAACATCCAACCCACACCGTAGATCATGCCGGAGCGGGCATCCGAGGTGGAACGCAGCGCCATGAAACGCACGATGATGTGTGGCTGGCCGAAGTAGCCCAAGCCCCATGCCAGGTTAGAGATGATCGTGATGAAGGATACCCCGGTGAATAGGGAGAACCAGTGCTGGTTTGGATCGATCGTTCCCAGACCGTACGCGTTCTCTAGCTGGTAGGAGAAGATCGCGCCGGGATCGTCCATGGTGATTAGCGCCATGATTGGAACCAGCAACAGGGAGAAGAACATGATCACGCCCTGGACAGTATCCGTCAGGGAAACTGCCAAGAAGCCGCCGACAAAGGTGTAGATGACGGTCACGCTGGCGATGATGATAATACCGGTGAGGTAGCCCGATTCGAAGGTGGACTGGAAGTACTTGCCACCTGCGACCATTCCGGATGCCACGTAGAAGGTGAAGAAAACCAGAATTACCAAGCTGGCTGCCACGCGCAAAACGCGGCTACGATCTTGGAATCGGTTCTCGAAGAAGCTGGGCACCGTAATAGAGTTGTTGGCCATTTCTGTGTAGGCGCGCAAGCGGGGAGCGGTGATCTTCCAGTTAACCGCGGCGCCGATCAGCAGTCCGATAGCAATCCACAGCTCAGAGAAACCGGACATGTACAGTGCGCCGGGCAGACCCAACAGAAGCCAGCCGGACATATCGGAGGCTCCGGCGGACATGGCCGCAACAAAGGGGTGTAGCCCGCGCCCACCGAGCATGTAGTCTTCGTATTCGTCATTCTTCCTGAAGCTAAAGAGGCCGATCGCGAGCATCGCGATGAGGTAGGCCACCATGGCTATCAGGAACCATGTGTGTTCTGACACGGTCAGAAATCTCCTCGTTAAATTGACGTCAACATCTGTCTTCACGTTATCGGAGTAGAGTAATTGCCACTGTTGTTCGGTTCATCTGGCCTTGTTTTTCGTTAGTTAGGTAAATACTTTGACGGAGGTTTTCACCCACCAAATCCACCTTGTGTCGCGTCCGCAAGGCGAGCTTTGGGTGTGGATTGAACGTGTGGCGGGCCACCGCATCATCACCGATCTTTCGGAGCTCACACCTGACGATCTACCTTGGGTTTTGCTGAAAGAACTACGTAGATTTCATTACCGTCAGACTAAGAATTTGTGGCTTGCGACCCCCAAGGGACGACTGCGCCGGGTGGGGGTTCCGGTGGCGGCTTTGGAACCCGAACGGGCGGTGCGGTTGCTGCAGATTTTATGCGAGTATGTGAATGAACATTCAAGGGGTGCTGGCGGGCTTTGCCCCGGGCTCGCCCCAGAGTCTGTATATATTTGTGACCTTTTTGCCTTTACCGACGCCCTCGTGCGGTCCGGACGCCTACTCATCGGGGTCGAAAAGGTCGACGACGCATGGTATCCCCGGTGGACCATCGCACCCGGGGACCATCAAGAAACGATTGCGGCATTCGATCGGGCGGCGCCGGGCGTCATCACAAAAAACACCCCAGCCGACCCGGAAGGTAGCAGCGGGCCTGCAGCCCAGTTCGCCGAGGGAATAGCGCACTGGATTGCCTTGAGTTATTTGCAACGCGACCGGCATTTAACCGGTGAGTTGGCCAACGATTTCGTGCGCGGTTTGGTGACAGGCAAGGCCGCTAAGCGTGTTGCCGGGGCGACCGTCACCCACCTAGGGCAGTGGCGAGCTTCAGCCTTGCGGGACGCCTTCAAATTGGTGCTCATTCTTTCTGACCCCGACGCCGTCGCGCAGGCCGACCTCGACGAACCCACGTGGCGGTTGGATATTGGGTACAGCCTCAGCAACTCCCCGGTGCAACCGGCGGTAGCCGCGGAAGTCCCCGACAGCCTCAAGACGGCCTTCCGAGTTCAGTTCAAACGCGCACAAGCGGCGTGGGAGCCTCTCACTGGGGCTGCTGTGGCGGTGGCGACGTGGCTGCAGACCGGTATTTGGATGCCGACGGCCGACCTGCTGACCGGAGATTACACCCGCGACCGAACACTGGGGATGACATTACAGTCCGAGGAGGTTGTGGACCTGCTGACCCATGGTGTTGATGCCCTCAAGACGGTGGGGGTTGACGTGATGGTTCCACGAGGGTGGACGCGGGTGCAGCCCAATGTGCGAACCAAGGTCATTCCCGTGGGGCAGGGTCCAGGAAGTGGAAAAGTGGGGTTGGACCAGCTGCTCGATTTTTCTGTTGACGTATCGCTGGGTGGGTATGAGCTCACCGAGGAAGAGCAACGGACCCTGATGGAATCGGCCTCCACCATCGTGCAGCTGGGCGGGCATTACGTATACCTGGATCGCACAGCTTTGCAGCGCGCACAGCAGTGGATCGGAGCGGTCACCGGGACGGATGAGGACGAAAGTCTCATCGATGGGCCCACCACTGTGACGTTGCGCGATGTGTTGGCCGCCGATGCCTTGGACCCCAGCGACAACGCCGCAGAACACGTGTTGACTATTGAGGCCGAGGGCTGGGTATCTCGGTTGCTCCGTGGGCAGGCTGAAGTAGCGCCCATGCAGGCAGTGGACATTCCGCAAACCGTAATTACACCGCTGCGAGATCATCAACGCCGCGGTGTGAACTGGCTGGCGTGGATGGCCCAGCACGGGGTGGGGGCAGTCCTGGCAGATGACATGGGGCTGGGAAAGACATTGCAGATCTTGGCTCTAGTGGCGTGGGAGAAAGCGCAGGGGACGTTGGATGGACCGAAAAATTCCCCGGTTGACGAAGGTGCCATGGCTGGTGCTGTGCCGGTTGAGTCCGCCGTGGCTGGTGCTGTGCCGGTTGAGTCCAGCGTGGCTGGTGCTGTGCCGGCTGAATCCGTGGGCTTGCCCACTTTGGTTGTTGCTCCGACCAGCGTGGTGGAAGCGTGGAAGTCCGAGGCCCACCGTCACGTGCCGAGCTTGCGGGTCTTAGTCGACCATGGGCGAGCGACGGATGATGAGTCCTTCACGGCTAGCGCCCCACAGCATGACGTGGTGGTGACCACCTACGGTCGTGTGCAACGCAACACGGAGCGGTATGCACAAGTGGAATGGGGGCGCGTGGTTGCGGACGAGGCGCAGGCGATTAAGAACCCTGTGGCAAAACAAACCCAGGCTGTAAAATCGCTTCGGGCACATCACCGCATCGCGCTGACGGGCACACCCGTGGAAAACCGATTGGCCGACCTGTATTCTTTGCTGGATTTCGTCAATCCCGGGTTATTAGGCAGTGCCGCCGCATTCCAAAACAGAGTTGCCATCCCCATCGAACGTTATGGAGATGACGAGGCTCGGGAAAGGCTGCGACGACTGGTTTCCCCATTCTTATTGCGCCGGTTGAAAACAGATACGGAAATCGGCCTGGACTTGCCCCAGAAGACCGAAATCGTTCAGAAGGTTCCGTTATCTCCGGAACAAGCCACGCTGTATAAAGCCTATATCGACGACATTGAACAACGCCTGCGAGACCGCACCGGGGACCGCCGCGGAAACATCCTCGGTGCATTGGTGCGCATCAAGCAAATTTGTAACCACCCCGCGCATTTCGCAGGCGATGGCTCAGCGCTGATGTATGACGGCAAACACCGGTCCGGAAAAGTTCAAAAGGCCTTCGAAATTTTAGAGCAGGCACGTCAAGACGGCCGCAAAGCGCTGATCTTCACCCAATTCCCTAGTTTCGGCGCGATGCTATTGCCCGAGTTGGAGCGGATGTATGGTCAACCCATCCCCATGCTGCACGGCGGGGTGCCACGAAAAAAACGTGCCCAGATGGTGCAGCAATTCCAGTCACCCAACAGTGACGGACCGCCGGCAATGGTCCTTTCCGTTCGCGCCGGAGGCACGGGCATCACATTGACCGAAGCTAGCGTGGTTGTGCACATCGACCGCTGGTGGAATCCAGCGGTGGAAGACCAAGCTACAGATCGCGCCTACCGTATCGGACAAAACAGGGATGTAACCGTGTACAAACTCGTAGTCGAAGGCACCTTGGATGAACGGATCAACGACATCATTTCGGGCAAGCGAGAGCTAGCCGGAGGAATCATCGGCACCGGTGAAGGCTGGATCGCTAACCTCGGAGATGATGAACTCAAGGAGCTGTGGCGCCTGCGGACGGCGACGGAGGAAGCGCGAGGGGCGTCGCCGGAAACAAAAAAGAGGCACCGAGTGCACACCAAACAACCGCGCACAAAGGACGGTAAGTGATGACAGAGGACAAGACCACGCGGTGGGGAGACAACGTCATTATTGCCGATTTCGCAGGGCGGCGGCGCCGGAAGCAATCACGGGCAGAAGTGGCGGGAACGCAGCCGAGCGGTTCGGCAAGCAATGCTCGGCCCAAGGGCGGCAAAACGGGTGTAGCCGGTGCTCGTGGGCAGCAGGAACATGGATTCCGCGAGAGTTGGGTGGCGCGTGTTTTGATGCAGCAACTCGTCAACAAAACCGATAGTGGACGGGTGGCGCGCGGACGAGAGTACTTTCGCGCCGGGAAGGTCCACGATCTGGCGTTTGATACCGATAGCGCCGCAGCCTTGGTAGCGGGAAGTCAGTTACAGCCGTTTGATGTGCAATTGGTGCTTCCGCCGTTGAGCGAGAAGCAACGCGCGGGTGTATTGGGTGAAGTGCTTCGCGAGAGCACGGAGGTTCATGCGCTGGCTGCAGGTAATCGACCCGGAGAAGCGGTAGTCGCCGGGTTACTAGGTCACAGCACCGGGGACGAGCAATTTGCCGGGCTGCGAACGTGGTGCGATTGTCCAGACCGAGAGGATGTATGTAAGCACGTTGTCGCCGTGGGGCTGGCGGTGTGTGAGTACCTTTCCGAAGTGCCATTGCGGATTTTGAGTTGGCGGGGGATTGATACGGAGCCGGTGACTCGGTTGATGCAGTACATGCAGGTGCCGGCAACGGTGACACCACTGGATGGGGAAGGATCAGGAACAGAACGGTGGCGCGGTGCCGGCACGGGTGGGGACGATGCAGGCCACGAGCAGCCCGATATTGTTGACCCGAAAGAGTTCTGGGGTGCGCCGGAGCACCGCGTGCGGTGGCAGGTACCTCAAACGGAATGGGGGCTGGATAGCGGTGAGCGCGAGCAACTGGAGAAGGCTGTTCGAACAGTGACTTGGAATACTGTGGATCAGCTCAATACGATGTC
Organism: Corynebacterium sp. HMSC28B08; assembly: GCF_001806865.1. Taxonomy (NCBI): domain Bacteria; kingdom Bacillati; phylum Actinomycetota; class Actinomycetes; order Mycobacteriales; family Corynebacteriaceae; genus Corynebacterium; species Corynebacterium sp. HMSC28B08. The sequence continues at coordinate 106,566 of NZ_KV786158.1, read as the reverse complement.
TGAGCTGGAACGATGCTATGAATCGCTGAGTGAGTCCGAGCCCGTGTTCGATTATGGACACGCGTGGGGCGAGGCGCTGTCTGACGACGATGGTAAAGATTAGCTGAACCGAGGAAGTAACTGCCTTGACGCTCACCTACCACGAATTAGACAACTGCACGAAACCGAGAATTTTTCGGACGTAAAACAGCGCACTGCCCGCGTGGCGCCCCGCGTCCATCACTGACAGGAGAAACCCCGCATGAATTCATCCTCGACAGAAAAAGCGACCGCGATTAACCGATTAGAGAGCTCCAATACGGATAACACCGTTCGTATCCTGCATACCTCTGATTGGCAGTTGGGTATGAAACGGAAATTCCTCGGTAAGGACGGACAAGCCCGGTTTTACGAAGCCCGCCTCGCTGCGGTCGAGAAATTGTTTCAGGTGGCGGCGCAGGAACAATGTGATGCGATCGTCGTTGCCGGCGATGTTTTCGACGATAACTTGTTGGATCGTCAGGTTTATCGCCGAGCCATGGATGTACTGGCGGAGGCTCCGTGCCCGGTGTATCTGTTGCCGGGCAACCATGATCCACTGGATGCCGCGAGTATCTATGCAAAAGACGAGTTTCGCTCCCTCGCCGCTCGCGACCGCGCGCCGGTGATTGTCCTCGACGATAGTGAGCCACGGGAGATTCCCGGTCGTTCAGATCCTTTGGCGCCTGCGTTTATCGTGGGGGCTCCGCTGACGTCCAAGCAGGCGAGCGAAGATTTGGTTTATGCGACTGCCGAAAAGCTGCGTCAGGTCGGGCCTCCGGAAGTGGAGTGCAAAAACTGGGAGGCTCGGATCAATGTTGTGGTCGGCCACGGGGCCGTGGAAGGCTTTGGGCGCGCCTTTGATCCATCGTTGATCGATGTCAGTGCAGCGGCGGAAGCATGTCGTGACCGCGTGATGGATTATGTGGCGCTGGGTGATACACATTCCGCAATCCAACTGCACCCCGATTCCACTGTGTGGTACTCCGGCGCGCCCGAGGTTACCGATTACATGGAGCCCAACGGAGGAGGCGAAAACAATTCGGGAAAGGTTCTGATTGTTGATATTGCCGTCAACGCGGTTCGTCCCCACGAACCCGCGCGGTTAGCGGTCCACGAAGTAGAGGTTGGGCAGTGGCGTTTTCAAGCATTGGACGCCGTGGTGAACTCCCACGAGGATGTGCAGGCATTCGTTGAGCAATTAGAGCGAATGACTAACAAGCGGCAAACGGCGGTGAAATACGGGCTCACGGGGGCACTTTCGTTGAGTGATAGCGCGCTGCTGGAGGACAAGCTGGAAACCATGTCCGATGGTTTTGCTGCGCTATATCCACGCGAGCGACGGATGGATTTAAAGACCTTGGTTGAACTGGATCAGGTGGGTGAGGATTCATTCGGTTCGGGTTTCGTCGGTCAAGTAGCCCAGCAGCTGGCAACACGTTCGGAATCCGACGACGTTGCGAATGATGCCTTGAAGTTACTGTTCAGAATTCACACTGCCCAGGCAGGACAGGGGGAGTAAAAATGACTGCTACAACGTCAAAGAACACCGGCTGGCACCGAGAGCCTGGACTTGCCCCTGCCTTGCAAATCAGGCGCCTTGAGGTACGGAACTTCGCGGGAGTGGAGCACGCGAAGATCGAGCCCCAAACCCCGGGTGTCACAGTGATTCATGGCCCGAATGAAAGCGGAAAATCAACGTTTGTTGCGGCCTTCCAATTGCTGCTTAATCCGAAATACCGCCGCTCGACGGCGGATAAGAACGTCACGAAGTTTAAGACCCGGGGCAAGGATGCAGCGTTTGTCGTGGAGGCAGATCTTCGCTTAGGTGATTACGAACTCACGATCCGCAAGGAATTTAAAGAGCGGGGTGGTCAATCAATCTTGACTATCACCAAGCCACGACTCGAAAATTTTAGTGGTAATGAGGCGGAAGATCGTTTTCACGAATTACTCGCCGAAAAGGTGGACTTGGGCCTGCGCCAAGCGCTCACGGTCAATCAAGGGGATGATCTTGGCAATCTGGTGCCGGCGGACGTTACTTCGCTCAGCGGCGCAATGGCCAATGAAGCCACCACGGAAGTCGATGGTGTCGAAGCCTCCGCACAGGCCAGCGCCCTTTTCGCCGATGATTTCGACGAGCGGATTTACGCCGCAGCGCGTGAAGAATACGACAAGTACTTCACGAAAACTGGGCGAGCCACCAAACAGATAAAAGATCTGGAAGATAAGGCGCAACAGGCGTACACGGAACAGATTGATGCCGAGCAGCGGTTGACGAAAGCCCAGGACGTCATCACAGCTCTGGAATCTGCACGGCGAGAACGCAAGAAAGTCCGGCTGGATCAGCCGGGGGCCGAGGCTGCGGTGGAAATGGCGGTGGACAACCTCAAAAAGGCAGAATCGCGCGATGCTCAAATGAAACAAGCGCAATCGCGTGTGGAAGTGGCGACCCTCAACCACGATAACCTGCAGGCCACAGTGGATAAACGGAGAGAGCTCATTGATGAGCACGCCAAGACCTCAAGCAGAGTTCAAAAACTCACCCAGGCGCATCAGCAAGCCATGGAAGCTGCCCGTGAGGAAGAAGCGAACCTGTCGGCAGTATTGGCAAAGGTGTCCAGGGCTCGGGCACGGTTAGATTCCGTCCGAGGATGGACGGATGTTGCGGAAGCTGTTCAGAACGCATTGGAATTCGGCTGCCGTCTCGCGACAGAACAGCAGTTGATAGCCGAACTAGGGGAGCTTGAGAAGCAGAAACAGAAAGAATCTGATCTGCTGTCTAAAGCGATGAAACCCAAGGCTGGACAGATGGTCCGCGATGCCGTGGCGACATACCGGGCGGAACTGCGTGTGCTGGAATCCGTATCCACCCAGGTTCAGGTCTCGGGCCCTAAGGGGCTTACGTTTGTTGAGGCAGACCGTGAGATCCAACTGGATGGAAAACAGTACACCACTAACCTGACGACATCGCGGGCATTCACCTTCGGAGAATTTGCCGTTGAGGTGCACCCTCACGACGATCGCAGCGATGCCCAAGAAAGTGTGGCCCGCGCTCTCACTAAGCTCAAAACTGCCGTCACCAAGGCTGGGTTGACGTTGGATCTTCCGAAGGAAACACCCACTGATCGGCAGGGCGTTTCAGCGGCCCTTGATAACCTGCTGCAGCAGGTTGATGCGAAGGATTCGGAGCGCGAAGATTCTGAGGCAAGGCTGCGTTCGGTGGAAGCGGCCATTGCCACCAAAGCAGCCGGTCGTTCTAGCGCTGAGGTACAGACCTCCATTGCTTCTTTGCTCTCTTCCGTCGACGCCACGCGCTCCGAGGCCCAGGAATACTTCCAGGTTGCGAAGGCAACCGAATCAGACGAGCACGTGGAATTCTCCGGACGCGACGTGTTGGAAAGGTTTGTGGAATCCGCGTCAACTGAGCACAGGGATACCGATCCGGACAACGTGGTTGCGGAGAATGCTGATACGGACAATGCGGTTGCGGAGAATGCGGATGGTGCAGAGAACATTGACCAAGAGCTTTCCGGGGCCGCGGCAGCATTGGCTGCATTGAAGAAACTGCGAAGCCAAGCCGAATCCGCAGTTCACGAAGTGCAAAACCAACGTGAGGAATTGGCAGGCACCCCGTACGCGATCGCGGTCGAGCGGACGAAATCTGAACTCGATGTGTACACAGAGCGCATGGAGGCTGTGGCCGAACAGCTCGAGAATCAGCGGAAGAAGGTCGGTGATGACGATGTGGCGTCGGCAATGCAAGAAGCCAAAGACGCAGTTCGGCGGGCCGAGAACGCGGAACAGGAGCTGCGCGAGAGTTTCCAAGGCACCGATAGTGTTGAGGACGCACAACTGAAGTTGGAATCCGCGAACACGACCAAGAATAACCTCGAACTGCGAGAGCGGAAACTGAGCGAGGATATCGTGGCTTTCAGCACAGAACTGAATAACTCCGCAACGGCGCGCGATGACGCCGTGGACGCGGCTATAGCAGCTGAGAAGGCGGCTGCAAAGTTGGCGGAAATGAAAAGGAAAGCGGCTGCGGCGAAACTGCTCATGGAAGAACTGACGGCAGCGCGCGACGAGAAACAGGCGAAGTACCAGGCACCGTTTAAGGAACAATTCGAAGCGTTGGCCAGGTACACGTTTGGTTTCGAGTCTGAGTTTGACTTTGACCAGGATTTACGAGTGGCAACGCGAATGCGCGGCGGGTTGGCCCTAGAGCGCGAATTGCTGTCCGGTGGTGCACAGGAGCAGATCGGATTATTGACGCGCCTGACCGTGGCCACGCTAGTGGGGCAGGGCGGGGGAGTACCAATCATCTTGGACGATGTGTTGGGCTTCACCGATGATGACCGTGCAGAGGGCATGCGTAGTGCACTAAGCACCGTGGGGCGCGATCACCAGATCATCGTGTTCACGTGTGCGCCGGAGCGGTTCCAAGGAGTTGCGCGCGCCAAGGTCCTATCGATGTCCGAGGCCAAGCGCGATGGAGGGGAGAGCTAGCTGGTGCACGCGGAGAAACCCAGGGGAACCAGCAACCCGAAAAGGTAAAAAACGGGGCTTCAACAGCCCCGTTCAATAAAATGTGTGCCCCCGGCGAGATTCGAACTCACGACCCCTGGTACCGGAAACCAGTGCTCTATCCCCTGAGCTACGGAGGCGCGTACCGCATGCGAACACTGTAAAACTACAGGAACGCACGGACAGTTCCTGTCGAGTGACAGTGCTGCAAGTACAAGTCGGTAGTCTAGCACCAGCACGCGAAGACCTTACAACTGACCCCGCCACCACGACTGATAAAGTTTAGCCTTGTGACTCCAACTGATCTTTCCTCCCTAATTACCGAACACGCACGCACCGTGTTGAGCGCGCATGACCTCGATGCTTCCGTGGTGCCAGAAACCGCTACCGTGGAACGCCCGCGCAACCCGGAGCACGGTGACTACGCGACCAACATCGCGATGCAGGTCGCTAAAAAGGCGGGCACGAACCCGCGCGAATTCGGTACGTGGCTGGCAGAATCCCTCGCTACTGCGGATGGCATCGACGAAGCATCCATAGCCGGGCCTGGCTTCATCAACATTCGCTTGGCCGCGGATGCTCAGGGCAAGATCGTGCAGGACATCCTGAAAGCGGCCGATGATTACGGCAAGGGGGACGAGTACTCCGGTAAGAAGATCAACTTGGAGTTCGTCTCCGCCAACCCCACTGGACCCGTCCACCTCGGTGGCACGCGGTGGGCCGCGGTCGGTGATTCGTTGGGGCGTATCCTCACCAAACGCGGTGCAGAGGTAACCCGCGAGTACTACTTCAACGATCACGGCACGCAGATCGACCGCTTTGCCCGCTCGTTGGTGGCTGCCGCTCAAGGCCAACCCACGCCGGAAGACGGTTATGGCGGTGACTACATCGAGGACATCGCCCAACAGATCACATCGGCCAACCCCAACTGGGACGAAAAGTCCGGCGATGAGCTGCATGAACTGTTCCGTTCGGAGGGCGTGGAGCTCATGTTCGCGCACATCAAGCGCACCCTCGCGGAATTCGGTACGGAGTTTGACGTGTACTTCCACGAGAACTCTCTCTTCGAATCCGGCGCCGTCGACAAAGCCGTCCAGACCCTGAAGGATAACGGCAACCTCTACGAATCCGAGGGTGCGTGGTGGCTGCGTGCGTCTAACTTCGGGGACGACAAGGACCGCGTGGTCATCAAGTCCGACGGCGATGCCGCCTACATTGCTGGTGACATTGCGTACATCGCGGACAAGATCGACCGCGGCCACAACCTGTGCATTTACATGCTGGGTGCAGACCACCACGGTTACATTGCCCGCCTCAAGGCGGCTGCCGCAGCGCTGGGCTACGATCCCGCCCAGGTGGAGGTCATGATTGGCCAGATGGTCAACCTCGTCAAGGACGGCAAGGCCGTGCGCATGTCCAAGCGTGCAGGTACGGTCATCACCTTGGATGACCTCGTGGAGCTCATTGGTGTGGATGCAGCCCGCTATGCGCTCATCCGCTCCAGCGTAGATTCTTCCTTGGATATCGACATGAATCTGTGGGCATCCCAGTCCAATGACAACCCCGTGTTCTATGTCCAGTACGCTCACGCTCGCCTGAGCTCGATCGCGCGAAAGGCCGCCGAAGCCGGTGTGACTTACGAGGGCGCGGACATGTCCTTGCTCACCCACGAGCGCGAAGGTGACCTCATCCGTACGCTCGGCGAGTTCCCGGACATTGTCGCAACTGCCGCAGAACTGCGCGAACCTCACCGCATCGCGCGTTACGCGGAGCAGCTGGCCGGTACTTTCCACCGGTTCTACGATGCTTGCCAGATCCTGCCGAAGGGCGATCAGCCTTCGGGTGACGACGCCGACGGGGTATTCCGCTCCCGCCTTGCCCTGGCAGCCGCTACCCGCCAGACATTGGCCAACGCTCTTTCCCTGGTCGGTGTTTCCGCACCAGAACGCATGTAGGAGGACCACATGGATCCGGAGACGAAACTGCCGAACGTCCCGCTGCGCCGCCGTACGCAAACCACGGTGGAGTTCAACCACATCCCCGCGCACGTGTACCCGCAGGGAACCGCTCGTGATGAAGACGGCGTGGTCTCCATCGCGGGAGTGGACCTCAAGACGATTGCTGAGGAATATGGCACTCCTGCATTTGTCCTTAACGAGGATGATTTCCGCGCACGGTGCCGCGCCTTGGCGACGGCCTTCGACGGTGGCGAACGTGTGCACTATGCGTCCAAGGCTTTCCTTACTAAGACCGTTGCTCGCTGGGTAGCGGAAGAGGGGTTGGCAATCGACATCGCCAGCCACGGTGAGCTTCAGGTAGCCCTAGCAGCAGGTTTCCCTGCTGACCGCATTACGGTGCACGGCAATAACAAATCTCGGGAGTTTCTGCGCTTAGCCGTGCAATCCGGTGTGGAATTGATCGTGATCGATTCCTTCCAAGAGATTGATCGTCTTTCCGAGGCATGCGAGGCGCTGGGGCGCACGCAGGATGTCCTGATTCGCGTAACCCCAGGGGTGCACGTTGATACCCACGAGTTCATCGCCACGAGCCACGAGGATCAAAAATTCGGTTTCTCGCTGTCTTCCGGCACAGCGTTGAAGGCTGCGACCATTGCCGCCACAACCCCGGGCCTGCGCTTGCGGGGATTGCACTGCCACGTGGGTTCGCAGGTGTTCGAAGCCGCCGGCTTTGCCCTCGCGGCCGAGCGCCTTCTGGGGCTGTGGGCTCGCTTGCTGGAGGAACTACCTACCCTTGACACTTTTGACGACGCCTCGCTGGCCAACTTCAACGTGCTGGACCTAGGTGGCGGGTACGGCATTGCCTACATGCCTGATCAGGAGGCTCTCGATGTGGACGAGGTGGCGTCGGATCTAAAAAGCAAGGTGGCGAAGGCAGCTGATGAGGCGGGGGTGCCGCGACCGATCCTCAACGTCGAGCCTGGGCGCGCGATCGTGGGCCCGTCGATGGTTACGGTGTACCGCGTGGGCACTGTGAAGGACGTTGAGGTTTCTGAACATTCGTCGCGACGCTACCTCTCTGTGGATGGCGGGATGAGTGATAACATTCGCCCTGCGCTCTATGAGGCGGAGTACGACTGTCGCGTGGTGAACCGGGAGGTGAGCGGGGAGCTCATTCCCACCCGTATTGTGGGATCGCACTGCGAATCGGGCGATATCTTGGTTAACGATGTGTTGGTGCCCGACGACGTGCAGGCTGGTGACCTGATCATGTTGGGAGCGACCGGGGCGTACTGCTTCGCGATGGCTTCTCGCTACAACATGATGACGCGTCCGCCGGTGGTTACAGTTTCTGAGGGCGAGCACCGGGTGATGATTCGTCGCGAAACGATCGAGGACGTGCTCGCCCTCGAGGTGGAGTAGGGGGTAGGCGGCCCGGCTCGACGAATCACAGCGGGATGCTAATCCAGTGATTAATCTGGCCGGATTCGTTGAGTTGGGGGGCTGAAATTGATTACGCAATCGCCTGATGGTCGGGGCTCAAGTCATGACAGCACCGTTTAAGGAGACCGTGGTCTCAACTTCGGGGTTCTGTCCATCCAGAAATGCATAGGTTGCTAATGTAATTTACATGGCTTCTCACCGCAAAGAACGGACAGCTTCGACCGTAAAGAAGAAAACGGATTACCCTCGAGAACTGCCGATGAGGAGGTTTCTTAATCACCTGCTTCCCACCGTGTTTATGGGGTTTGTCATGACGGTTGCGTATTTGGCGGGTTTTCATCAACCCCAACCACATCACGTGCCGGTGGGGATTGTGGGGCAGGGGCCGGAGTCTGCGCAGGTCGCAGAAAAACTGCAAGGCGCGTTTGGCGACAAAGCTGACGTGAGAACCTATCCGACCGAGGGGCTAGCTGAAGCTGCCCTCAAGCGAGCCGAGGTTGCCGGTGCGTTTGTTCCGGGTGGGGATGAGATGAAACTAATGACAGCGCCCGCCTATTCGGAGACCCTCAACAACGTTGTGTTGAGGATGTTCTATCCAGTGGCTTCCAAGGCGCACCAGCCGATGACAGTGCAAGAGGTGGTGCCGCTGGATTCACATGACGCAGCTGGTCAGAATAGCTTTTTCTTCCTAGTCGTCCTGAGTGTGTCGGGATATGCACTGGGCATCGCCATGTCTGTAGCGGGTGCCACATACTCGTATCGCAAAAGAGTGGCCCTCATCTTGCCTGCGGCTCTATTCGTAGTGACGGTGGAGTTTGCTTTTGCCCGCTGGGCGATGCACATGTTCGAAGGTCATGGCTGGGCAGTGTGGGCGTTGGCGATGGGGTACTTCCTGATCGTGCTTGCGGTGACTGTTGGATTGCACCCGATAGTGGGGCGATGGAGCGGGTTTGTCTATTCCGCCATGTTCGTGGGGCTTAATTTCACATCCAGTGGGGGCGTATTTGAGCCAGTGTTACAGCCTGCATTCTTTGGTTGGCTCCACCAGTTTTGGGTGGGATCGGGCTTCGTTCAGTCGATACGGCACATACTCTATTTCCCGGGATCAGAAACGGGGAATGGCTTTGGCATTCTAACCGGGTGGGCTGTGGCGGCGGTTCTGATGCTGGTGATCGGCGGGGTGTGGGAGCGTGCCAATCACCTCAAGTACAAAGTTCTCACCTATGAGCAAGCGCAACTCGAAGAGGATGTGGTTGCTTGACGTTCAGGGATGGCAGGATTGATTCAGCTGGGCCCGGTTGGGCAGACTGATCTGTTCATTCTTTAAAAATATGGTGAACAGGGGTAATGAAGAAAAAGTAGACAGAGCGGTTTATTCGTTCTTCATCTACGCTAAGATGGCAGAAAATTACTAGTCCCCGAACCGTCAAGGAGAGTCGTCCATCATGACCGACACCACCTCGCAGCCCACTTTTAAACCAGGCAAGGGCGCCGGCGCCACAGTAGGCGTGGCGTTGCTGGGCTTGGGAACCGTTGGCGCGGAGGTTTTGCGGTTAATGCGCGAGCGCAGCGACGAGTTCGCTGCGCGCATCGGTGGACCCCTGGAAGTGCGAGGTGTCGCGGTTTCGGATGTGAGTAAACCTCGTGATGGGGTGGAACCCGAGCTTCTCACCGATGATGCCCTCGCCCTGGTGAAGCGCGAGGATGTGGACCTGGTCATCGAGGTAATCGGTGGCATCGACTACCCACGGGAAGTCGTTCTCGCCGCTCTCAACGAAGGCAAGGCCGTGGTTACTGCTAACAAGGCCCTCATCGCCGCTCACGCCGATGAGTTGTCCGAAGCTGCCGAGCAAGCCGGCAAGGACTTGTTCTTTGAAGCTGCCGTGGCCGCTGCTATCCCCGTGGTCGGCCCGTTGCTTCGCTCCCTTGCAGGCGACAAGGTCAATGCAGTGATGGGTATCGTCAACGGCACGACCAACTTTATCCTCGACGCCATGTACGATCGGGGAGCTAGCTACGACGAGATGCTGCAAGAAGCTACCGATTTGGGATATGCGGAAGCTGATCCCAGTGCGGACGTCGATGGATTCGATGCAGCTAGCAAGGCCGCCATCCTTGCCTCCTTAGCATTTCACACCCGGGTTGCAGGAACCGATGTTCACACCGAGGGTATCCGGAGCATCACCACTAAGGATATTGAGGCAGCCAAGGCGGCGGATTCAACCATCAAACTGCTCGCAATTTGCGAGCGCCTCACCACCGATGAAGGACAAGAAACCGTGTCTGCTCGCGTTTATCCTGCCCTAGTTCCTCTCAGTCATCCACTCGCCAGCGTGTCCGAATCATACAACGCGGTTTTCGTTGAGTCCGAGTCTGCCGGGCGGTTGATGTTTTACGGCAACGGTGCTGGCGGTGGTCCAACCGCTTCGGCCGTCTTGGGTGATACAGTCGCCGCAGCCCGCAACATCATTCACGGTGGCAAGGGCCCGGGCGATTCCACTTACGCAGAACTGCCTATCGCAGACTTTGGCGAAATCTCCACGCGCTACCACGTTGACATGGAAGTCATCGACAAGATCGGCGTGCTTGCAGAGGTGGCCAATGCGTTTTCTGAGCGGGGCGTCAGCCTAAAAACAGTGCGTCAAGAGGGCCTGGAAGACGGCGCTCGCCTTGTAGTCATTACGCACCACGCTAAGGAACACGATCTCGAGGCAACCGTGAAGGCGCTGCAGGCACTCGACGCAGTGAAGACCGTGACTTCCGTCATCCGTATGGAGGGTTAAGCCGTGACAACCGAAATTCCCGTCGGCCGGAAAGCCACCGTTAAAGTACCGGCGTCTTCGGCGAACCTGGGCCCAGGTTTCGATACCTTGGGGTTGGCTGTTGGGCTCTATGATCACGTCACGGTTGAAGTGACCGACGCCCCACTGGTCGTCGAAGTAACGGGTGAGGGGCAGGGGGAAGTTCCACTGGACGAGTCCCACCTGGTTGTCCGCGCGATTCGAGCTGGCCTGAAAGCCGCTGATGTTTCGGTGCGGGGCTTAAAGGTTACGTGCCACAACTCCATTCCACAGTCGCGTGGCTTGGGCTCCTCGGCCTCCGCCGCTGTAGCCGGTGTGAGCGCTGCCAACGGATTGGCGGGATTCCCTCTGGACAATGCACAGCTGGTGCAACTGGCATCGTCGTTCGAGGGTCACCCCGATAACGCAGCGGCCTCCATTTTGGGTTCTGCCGTGGTCTCGTGGACGAACGTGCCAATTGATGGGCGCAGTGAACCTCGGCACTACGCGGTGGGACTGCAGACTCATGAGGAGATCAAGGTCACGGCGTTTGTTCCGGATTTCCATGCCTCTACCGAGGCCGTGAGGCGCGTGTTACCCAGTGATGTTTCCCATCTGGACGCGCGTTTCAATGTATCCCGCGTGGCTGTGATGACTGTGGCGCTGCAAAGGGATCCGTCACTGTTGTGGGAGGGCACCCGCGACCGGTTGCACCAGACGTACCGAGCCGAGGTCCTGCCTATCACTGCCGAATGGGTGAACAGGCTACGGAACCTGGGATATCCCGCATTCCTTTCGGGTGCTGGCCCGACGATCATGGTGCTGTCGACCGACGAGGTGGATCAGAAGCTCAAGGATGAAGCAATTGAGCGCGGTATGCGGGTTCTAGAGCTCGACGTGGCTGGTCCCGTCCAGGTCGACGTGACTGGATAGTCGCACTCCGGGGGGGTGAGTCCTCGGTTTGGGGCCGATGGTCGGTCGTGGTTTGGGGCGAATGGCGGGTCGTGGTCTTGAACACTGAGTTAGCAGAATGAGATGCCCACAGAGTCGCGGTTCTTGGTCTTTTCGTTCTGCTTTTCGCGTATGGGGAAGCTGCGCCCGTTGGTCGAGTGCGGCCACATGGCTGGTCCCTTAGTGCCTAGCGGGCGGTCTTGCGGTTGGAACTCCACGACTTCAGGATCCCGAAAACGCCCGGGAGTACAGACAGTGCCACGATACCCAAGAAGATGGCCTCGATGTTGTTGCGTACGAATGGGATCTCACCCAGCATTGCACCCAAGCCCACAACGCCAGCGCCCCACACCACTCCGCCTATCACGTTGTAAGTAATGAAGGTGCGGTAATTCATGTTGGCCATACCTGCAACCAATGGGGCATATGTGCGCACGATGGGAACGAACCGGCAGAGGATAACCGTGATGGGCCCGTGCTTGGCAAAGAATTCTTCGGTTTGATGCAGGTAGGCCTGCTTGAAGACTCTTCCGTCAGGGCGGTTAGCGATGTGCGGTTGGAACCGGTGGCCAATGTAATAGCCCACCTGGTCGCCCAAAATGGCGGCTACGGGAGAAAGCACCATGACGAGCCACAGCGGGGCAAAAGGGTCGGGTTGGTTAGCCAGAAGCCCTGCGGTAAACAGGAGGGAATCGCCTGGCAGGAAGGGGAAAAGTAGACCCGATTCGATAAATACGATTACCAGCAGGGCCGGAAGGATCGCGGAGCCGAAAGGGCCCGATCCGCTCAAAAGCTGCATTGGGTCCAGCCAAGCTGGCCCGAGTGCGAGGGTGGTGGTCAACATAAGCGAAAACTTTACGCCTTGGGAAGCGTAATTACGTCAAACGACCCACGCCGGTACGCCTCACGCAAGTCTTTCTTGTCAAACTTGTCCACGCTGGTTTTGAAAATACTGTCAACGAATGTCCAGTTTTCTGGCACCATCCACCCGGGAACCTGTCGGCTGATGAATTCGGCCAGTGATTCCGCGGTCTCGCGCCCTTGCGGAGTCTCCGGTGTGAGATTCACCACAGCTAGCGGGCGTTGTCCCCAGCGCTCATCTGGAATGCCGATGACGGCAGCTTCGATAACTTCCGTGGCCTCCATCAGGTAGTTCTCCAACGCTGCAGAGTAAATCCATTCGCCGCCCGAACGGATAAGATCGTTCTTGCGGTCGTGAATTGTGAGGTAACCATCTTTATTCACCGTGCCGATATCACCGGTGCGTAACCAACCATCGGCAGTGAAGCGCTCATCTGTCGGTGCCTCTGAGGTGGACATCATCGATGGAGCATGCTTGCCCCCTGCATGTGCGGCTTCCGGCCGTGCGCCTTCCGGCTGTGTGCCTTCCGTATGCGTGGTTTCCGGCTGTGCGCCTTCCGTATGCGTGGTTTCCGGCTGTGTGCCTTCCGCATGCTTGGCTTCCGGCTGTGTGCCTTCTGCATGCTTGCCCCCCGCATGCTCGCCTTCAGCGTGACCGCCATCCGCGCTGTTGTCGGGGTTGTAGTACGATCCTGTGACCGTATTGCCCCGAACCTGCAGCTCTCCAGCGTTGCGGTCGTGATTGGGAAGGACCTGCCCGTTGTCATCCACAATGCGGTATTCGATGCCCACGGGAAAGCGTCCCTGCGAATCGCGATAGCGCTGGCGAGCCTCCCCGGCCACGCCCGCTGGCGGGTGCGCCACGGAACCGACGGGACCCGTTTCTGTCATACCCCAAGCGTGAATGACATCCACACCAAATCGTTCCTCCCAGCTGGCGATGATCGCGGGGGAGACCTGCGAGCCACCGGCATAAATCTCCTGCAGACTCATCTTCTCTGGGGGATGCGTGTTGTAGTGGACCATCAACCCTGTCCACACTGTCGGTGCACCGTGAGCTTGCCGAGGCATGGCATCGGCGATGACGTGGGCCAAATGCGCGGGCGTGGCAGTTCGTCCCACAAACACCATGGGCGCCCCCACCATGAATGCCGTCAGCGGCACACCCCAGCTGAGAACGTGATAAATCGGCACACAACACAGGAAAGTTGTGCCATTGCGAACAGAGAAGCTATCGGTGGATTGCAAACTCATTGAGTGCAGCCACAAACTGCGGTGGGAGTACACAACCGCCTTCGGCTGCCCCTCCGTGCCTGTTGAGTAGCATACGGCTGCTGCCGTCGTCTCATCGAAGATCGGCCAGTCGTAGTCGCTGGGTCTTCCGTCCAGTACAGCTTCGTAACCCAAGATGGTCATCGGCCTTGTCACATGCTCCCGCGCCAAAGCGGACACGTCGGCGAGGGGGCGCGCGGCGTCGGAATCAATGCCAGCGGCATCGAGAACAATCACGCCTTCGACGGTTGGGCAGGTGTCCAACAGTGGAATAAGGAGTTCGGCGTATGTGGGATCACAGACAATAACCTTGTCCTGCGCGTGCGCGATGATGTGTTGGATCTGCGCGCCCATAAGGTAGCGATTGAGCGGGTGGAAGATAGCCCCCATGGACATGGTGGCCAACATGGTTTCGAGGTGTTCGGCGCAGTTCGACATCAAGGTGGCCACGCGATCTCCGACCTTAACGTCGAAAACATCCGATAGCGCGTGGGCCAAGGCAGCGGCGCGATTTCCAAGTTCACCGAATGTGGTCACCTCGGGTTCGGCATTGAAATAGGTGGAAATCGCCACATTGCGGTGCGCCGATCGTCCGTATTCCACGATCCGGCTGATCAGCAGGGGGATTTCCTGCATCGTCGATTCCATTACTGCCGTTTTCATACTTCCTAAGCCTAGCGCGCGCTGACTCGGTCCCGGCTAGCCAAATCCCCGAATAGGTGGCCCATTTCTGGAAAAATCGCTTTGGGGTGTTAACATGATTGTGATTTCGCTACATTTTCCCACCGGCTCCAACAACACACGCCGGCGAAATGCGCGGATCGTCCCGGATGGTTTTTCGGCCTTGGGCTCGATTTAGCTGATTGTGCATCGGTGAAAGCAGCCCCGTTTGATCGGCCAACGATATTTATTCGACCATCCCCCAACATTTCCACACGTTGTATATCGAAAATTCCATGCTGTCTGCACGTGGTGACCTTTGGGTTCGTGTTTTGTGAACGCCCACCCGTTCGTTTGTAGACCGCAGTGTGAAAGGACCTACGTGAGCCTGTCCGACATTCTTTCCCGGGCCGAGGCCAACGGTTTGGCGACTTTGAAGCTGACCGAATTGCGCCAGATTGCCGCTGCCCAGGGGCTCAAGCGCACTTCTGCCTTGCGCAAGGGCGATCTCATCGCCGCTATCGAAACTGCAGGAGGCAGGGGGCCTTCTGCCGACAACTCTTCGGCCGCACCACAAGGGGATGCCGTTTCCACTTCCGGTGATGGTTTTGATCCCGACGCCACGAGTGGCCCAGCTACGCGCCGTCCCCGTCGCCGGGTAGTTCGTCGCGATGTTTCCCTGTCCTCCGATAACGATGTGGCTGAACAACCGGCCGGGGATGACGGTCAGAGCGTAGAGGCAAATCGTCGCGGTGGTGAGAATAACCGGAATGATCGTCGCGACGGCGGGGTGCCCGGGGCCGACCGCGGTGAGAACACAAACTTTGGCGATGGTGCAGACCAGGACGGACGTGGCAATAACGTGGACCGGGATGGGCGCGGAGACAGCGCAGAACAGGACGAGCGCACTGATCGCGCCGACCGCGGTGATCGTGATAAGCGCGGGGGACGAGATGATCGTCGTCGTCGGGGTGACCGCAATCGCGATCGCGATGATCGCGACCAAGACAATAACGATGATTCCGACCAACGGGATGAACGAGACAACAACTCAGACGATGATGACGATCGCCGCGGCAATCGCCACCGCCGCGGGGGGCGCGATAACCGTCGCAACCGTCGTAACCGGAGGAATCGTCGGAACCGTGACGGGGGGAATGACCGCGGGGGAGACCGCGATGGCGGAAACGATAATTACCGCGATAACGACGGCAATGATGAAGGCCGTGGCGGGCGCGGAAACCGCAATGACCGCAGTCGGGGCGGCGACCGCGACGGCAACAATGGTAATAACGGTGGCAATGCTGAACCGGACAACCTCATGCCCGTTGCTGGCATCCTCGATTTCGTCGATGCGAACACGGCATTTCTGCGCACCACCGGATACCATGCTGGCCCAACGGACGTTTACGTGCCGATGAACACCGCGCGCAAGCATGGCATGCGCCATGGCGATGCGATTACGGGATTCATCCGCAACAAAAACCAGAACAACAACCAGAGTGGTCGTGGGCGCAATCGTCAAAAGTACACGCCTATCCACCAGGTGGAAACTGTCAATGGGTTGACTCCGGAGGAAGCTGCGGCCCGGCCGCACTTCTCCAAGCTCACCCCGCTCTATCCCAACCAGCGACTGCGTTTGGAGACCGAGCCTAAGGTGCTGACCACCCGCGTGATCGACTTGATCATGCCGATCGGTAAGGGACAGCGTGCGCTGATCGTCTCGCCCCCAAAGGCCGGTAAGACTACGATTCTGCAGGACATTGCAAACGCTATCGCGACGAACAATCCTGAGTGCTACCTCATGGTGGTGCTGGTTGATGAGCGCCCTGAGGAAGTCACCGATATGCAGCGTAGCGTTAAGGGCGAGGTCATCGCATCCACGTTCGACCGTCCCCCAGGAGAGCACACCAACGTGGCCGAACTGGCGGTGGAGCGTGCGAAGCGCCTAGTGGAACAAGGCAAGGATGTTGTGCTTCTGCTGGACTCGATCACTCGCCTGGGGCGCGCCTACAACAACTCCTCGCCAGCTTCCGGTCGCATCCTTTCCGGTGGTGTGGATTCCAACGCGCTGTACCCACCGAAGCGTTTCTTGGGTGCTGCCCGCAACATCGAAAACGGAGGATCCTTGACGATCATCGCCACCGCCATGGTGGAGACGGGGTCTGCCGGAGATACCGTGATTTTCGAGGAATTCAAGGGCACGGGCAATGCGGAGCTGAAACTGGATCGCCGGATTGCCGAGCGTCGCGTATTCCCCGCCGTGGATGTTAACCCGTCGGGCACACGCAAGGACGAACTGTTGCTGGGGCCAGAGGAAGCACGCATCATGCATAAACTGCGTCGCATTCTTTCCGCTCTCGATTCCCAAGCGGCCATCGACCTGCTCATCAAGCAGTTGCGTAAGTCCAAGACCAACCGCGATTTCATGCTGCAAGTAGCAAGTTCTGCGCCATTGGCCGACGAAGACGACGAGTAGGCGTCGGGTAAAAAGCAGCCCGTCCGCGCAAGGAGTATAAGATTTCATCCATGAGTAATTCCCCTTCAATGGTCGACGACATCCTGGCCGAGTACCAGGGGTTGGAGGCCCAGCTGGGTGACCCCGAGTTGCACAATGACCCGGCGGCCGCGCGCAAAGTCGGCAAGCGCTTTTCCGAGTTGCAGCCGATCATCCAGACGTACGAGAAGCTGGAGCAGGCTCGCGATGACCACGAGGCCGCAGCCGAAATGGCTAGCGAAGATGCTGAGTTCGCCGAAGAGGCCAAGCGCTTGGAAGCGGAGATAGCCGAACTCGAAGAGAAACTGACCGACCTGTTGGCACCTCGTGACCCCCACGACGGCGATGACATCGTCATGGAAATCAAGTCCGGTGCCGGTGGAGAAGAAGCGGCCTTGTTCGCCGGTGAGTTGGCCCGCATGTACCAGCGGTACGCGGAGCGCCACGGTTTCGCCACCGAAGTTTTGGACCTCAACGAGACAGACTTAGGCGGAGTGAAAGACATGACCATGTCTATTCGTTCCAAACAGCCCAGCCGTGATGGTGCCTGGAGCGAATTCAAGTTCGAAGGTGGCGTGCACCGCGTGCAGCGCATCCCCGTCACAGAATCTCAGGGGCGCATCCAAACGTCAGCCGCTGGTGTGCTGGTGTACCCAGAGCCTGACGAGGTAGAAGATGTGCAAATCGATGAAAAAGATCTGCGCATTGACGTGTACCGGTCCTCGGGTAAGGGTGGCCAGGGCGTGAACACCACCGACTCCGCAGTGCGTATTACGCACCTGCCAACTGGAGTAGTGGTGACCTGTCAGAAGGAGCGCTCCCAGATTCAGAACAAGGCTCGCGCTATGCAGGTTCTGGCTGCTCGTCTGCAGCAGATGGAGGAGGAGAAGGCTGAGGCCGAGGCAGCGGAAGGCCGTGCAGCACAGATCCGTACAATGGACCGTTCCGAGCGCATCCGCACCTACAATTTCCCCGAATCGCGCGTGTCTGATCACCGCATTGGTTACAAGGCCAACAACTTGGATGCCGTGCTGGGTGGGGACTTGGAATCCCTGTTCGCTGCGCTGCAGGAGGCCGACCGTGCCCGGCGCCTCGAGGCTGACAGCAATTAACGGGTAGGCAATAACGCGTGGCAATGAACGCGTAGGCGGGCCAGCGACGTGGCGCGCGTTGCCCTTATGTGTGCACTGATTGGGTGGTGATCGGATGTCGGATGGTTCTTCTGCGCAGGTCACGCCGTTGACGGTGGGTGCTGCGATTCGCTGGGGCGCCGCTGAGCTCCAGCGCGCGGGCGTTGAAACCCCTGGGGTGGATAGTCGCTTGTTGATGGCGTATGCGCTGGGCCCGGGTGAGAGTCCAGAGCTGGCCGGTACAACCACTCTGGGCGCCTCGCGCGTGCCCGCCATACCCCGCCGCCCCGCGTCCCCCACTGAATTGTTCTTTGCCCACGACCAACCTGTCCCGGCCGTGTTCCAAGAGTGGATCACACAACGGTGTGAACGCACCCCGCTGCAGCACATCGTCAACGCCGCCACTTTCGATGGCGTGGACTTCTTCAGCCAGCCCGGTGCGTTTATTCCACGGCCCGAAACCGAATTACTCGTGGAATGGGCCTTCCAGGAAGCACTACGCCGATCTCGCGATCGCGCCCATACGCAAGCACCCCCAACCCTAGTGGCTGGCACCTCTTGTAACCCCACTTCGGAGGCCGTCTCAGTAGTGGACCTGTGTACCGGACCTGGCTCCATTGCTTTGGCTTTGGCGTGCCGTTTTACCGACGCCGACCTCGCAGCCACCGTTACCGGCGTGGAATTGCATGACGGCGCCCTGCAGGTAGCGCGCCTGAATGAAAGGCAATTGCGACACCGCGGGCTGATCGGGGATCAGGTTGAGGTGCGCTTTCACCGCGCGGACATCCGTGACACCGATCAGTTGCGTGCTCAGCGCATCGCGGCACCGGACCTCATCGTATCCAACCCCCCGTACGTTCCCACCACAGCTTCTGTCAGCGCCGAAGTGTTGCACGACCCCACCGATGCCGTGTTCGCCGGCGCGGATGGCATGGAATTCCTGCCGGGATTGATCCAGGCCCTGAGGGTCATTGCGGGTGGGGAACAGGTGGGCGTCGGAATAGAACATGACGACGCCAATGGGCCAGCAACTGCCCAATCACTACAGCAAGCGGGCGCGGCAAACGTACAGCAACATCGTGATATTGCGGGGCGCGACCGCTTTGTCACGGCCCAGTTGAATGGGCAACACACCGATTGAGTCTCTTGGGGCCAGCTGATTGCAGCGATTGGGCGCGCCAAGTACTAACGTGGAATGACAAGTTCTTAACGCATATGGAAACGAGGCCAATCCCATGAGCCAAACGGTAGACGCAACCGATCCACACGATCGCGAGCTCGCCATAGAGATCGCGTCCAGCGCCGTAGAAGGCGGGCGCCTGGTTGTGTTGCCTACAGATACGGTTTATGGCATTGGCTGCGATGCCTTCGACAATCAAGCCGTAGAGGCCCTGCTTCGCGCTAAAGGGCGCGGCCCCGATATGCCCGTGCCAGTACTGGTAGGCAGCTGGGACACTATCCAAGGGTTAGTCCGCGATTACACCTACAACATGCGACTCCTGGTGGAGGCCTTCTGGCCCGGCGGCCTGTCCATGGTGGTGCACCAAGCCCCCAGCCTGCCGTGGAATCTGGGGGATACCCGCGGCACCGTGATGCTGCGGATGCCCGAGCATCCCGTGGCGATCGAGTTGCTGAACCAGACCGGCCCCATGGCAGTATCCAGTGCGAATATTTCCGGGCAGCCCCCTGCAACCAATGTGCAGATGGCCGAGGACCAGCTGGGCGCGGATGTGGCCGTGTACATCGACGGCGGCAACGCGACCCACGGGGTGGCCTCAACGATTGTGGACCTGTCCTCGGGCCGGCCACGCATCCTGCGTGAGGGCGCGATTTCCGCAGAGCGCATTGGTGGGGTCCTGGGGATGAGCCCCGCCGAGCTGCGGGGCGAGATTTAGGACAGCGACGTGGTACCACCCATCCAGACTCACGTGATGGCGGCGGAAGCTGCGATCGGGCGTGCTGGCGTACCTTTGCGCGAGTTGGCGCTGGTTGTACTGGTTGGCGCGGCGGTGACCTTCCTGACCACAGGGTGCGTCCGCTCGACTATGTTGCGCTTTGGGCGCGTGGCCGCTCCGCGAGAACGCGATGTACATACGGTGCCCACCCCTCGGTTGGGCGGGGTAGCGATGTTCACGGGAGTGATCCTCGCGATCTTTTTCGCCAGCCAACTGCCAGCCTTGAACCGCGGATTCCCGCCGGTCACACCCGATATGTTTGCGGTGATCGCAGCCGCGTTCATCATCGTGATCGTGGGCGTCCTTGACGATCTCTATGACATCGCGTGGTACCTCAAACTCGGCGGCCAGCTGGTGGGGGCGATCGTCATGAGTGTGATGGGGTTGTCCTGGTACCTGCTCTACGTGCCGGTGGGCGATGGAACCACGCTGATCCTTGACCAAGTCCAGTCCACGATCTTGACCGCTGTCTTGACGGTTACCGTGATCAACGCGATGAATTTCGTCGATGGCTTGGACGGGCTGGCTGCAGGGTTGGGGATGATCGCGGCGGGCACGATCCTGATCTACTCCCTGACTATCCTGTACGACCAAGGTGGCGCAGTATCGGCTTACCCGCCGGCCATTATTTCCGCGTCGCTGGCCGGCGTGTGTATTGGGTTTTTGCCTCACAACTTCTCTCCGGCCCGGATCTTCATGGGCGATAGCGGTTCCATGCTGATTGGGCTGATGCTGTCTGCAGCGTGCGTGTCCACGTCCGGCCGCATCAACATGGCCCTTTTCGGCGCGGCGGATATGTTCGCGCTGCTGTCGCCGCTGATCGTGGTGATCGCTGCGCTCAGCATCCCGCTGCTGGATCTGATCTTGGCGGTTGTACGTCGCGTGGGGCAGGGCAAGAGCCCCTTCGCGCCCGATAAACAGCACCTGCACCACCGGCTACTTCGCTTGGGGCATTCGCAAAAGCGCGTGGTCCTCGTGCTGTACAGCTGGGTGGGGTTGGTTGCTGTGGCCGCTGTGGGCTCAACTGTCTTGCCCACGGGTCTGACGGCCATACTGGTTGGGGTTGGCATCATTGCCGTCATTATCTGGACGGTCATTCCTCTTTGGCGTGCTCAGGCGCCGTCCGATAGTGTTAGCAGCCGTGACTGATAATCAGGACCTGCCCGAACTCAACGACATATCCAAAGCCGACGATCACCAATGGCCTCTGCAACGCGCCCTTCGTAACGGCGCTATTGCCCTAGCTGTGATTGGGGTGGCCTCCCTGTCGCTGTGGGGGGCATTGCGCGACTTGCCCGGAATTTACGGGGCACTTATCGGCATCGCCATCGGTGGTGGCTTCATGCTGGCCACTGTCGTGAGTGTGCTGTTTACCGCCCGCACCTCGCCCGCGATGACCATGGGAGTGGTCCTAGGTAGCTGGTTGGTTAAGGCCGCCGTTTTATTGCTGCTCATGGTGTGGCTTAAGGGACAGGATTTTTACGACGCCACCGCGCTCGGCATCACCGTTTTACTCACGCTCATCGCGGTCCTCACCACGGAGACGATTGCGGTGACCCGCGCGCAACGTCTGTTTGTGGGAAACTAGCGACCTTCCCGCACTCGCACAACGTGTTCGGCCCCTTCGACCCCGTCGAGGAGGGCCGGTTCTATTTCTTGGCCCTCTCGAATCACAGAGAGGGAACCGGTGGGTTCGAGGATGATGCATTGGACCTGTTCGCGTTTAGCAATTCCCGCGGCGCGGATGGCGGAATGCAGATTCTCCTCGGAAATGTGGGTCGCATGCATGGCCTCATATAGGGGAGTGCCGTGGGCAAAAACTACTACCGGAGGGGCGGCGAGGGTGCGCCGCACGCCGCGCAGATTCTGCGCCGCCCCGAAAACCGCTTCCAAACACATAAGGGTGGCAAGACCGATAGCGCCAGCGGCCACGGTTGGCGGGTGCCCGATTATCACACGACCGGCAACAGCACCGAACATAATGATCACGACGGCGTCGAAACTACTAAGTGATCCCAAGATGCGAACACCGAAAACGCGTACCAGAATGAGGAATGCAATGTAAATGCCGGCCGCTGAGGCGATGACGATAGGGATGCGCCACGCTTCGATTCCCAGGGAGGCGGCAGCGCGTGCGCTGAAGTCCTCTGGGAATAGGGATGAAACTAGGGGGGAATCCGCCGCGAGGTGTGTCATTCCGGTATCGGCGCGGGGAAAAGTGAACATAGCTATCACCCTACGCCCAGGGAGGTGGGGGTTAGCCGACGCTAAGGCAGTTACGTGCCCGGTGCTATAACTCTACGCCCAGGGAGGTGGGGGTTAGCCGACGCTACGACAGTTACGTGCCCAGTGCTATCACCCTACGCCCAGGGAGGTGGGGGTAAATCGGGGGTGGGGGCCCGTGGGGAGAATGCAGAGTTGGGAGCAGAAAATATCGTTGTTAGCGGGGGAAACTGGGGCTTAATAGGGGTAGTCACTAAAAAGCTGTCAGTTGCCTGTCAGCTTGCGGGGGGACTTGGTGGAATTTCGCTTAGCCCGTTGTCCCTAGGAACTGATAATGTTTCCACGGGCCATAATGCTATCGGTCGGATTGTGCCGGTAGCACTTAATCGGCACCGCCGACCTCCACGGGACGTGCGACGGAGTCCCAGGAGCGACGGTTACCAACAAACAAGCCTCCATCGCACCGCATGATTTTTCACGCGGCCCTATCACGGGAGAGAACGCTGAGCGTAACAACCTTGGCAATGAAGGGCGAATTTCACGCGCCTTCGTTGGAAAACGAATTCTTCCCGGGGCACGGCCATCCAGAAAACCTTTGGCTTGAGGACTTTGCCGGTGGAGCTTTCACGCTCGACCGTCTGATGCTCATTCGCATCCTGATGATCCTGCTTATTGCAGCGTTCTTCTTCTTTGCGATGCGCAAGCCAAAGTTGATCCCACGCGGCGTTCAGAACTTCGCTGAACTCGCGCTCGACTTCGTGAGGATCCATATTGCGGAGGACATTTTGGGGAAGAAGGAAGGACGCAGGTTCCTTCCAATCATCGCAGCGATCTTCTTCACTGTTCTAGCCGTTAACCTTCCGACGATCATTCCACTGCTGAATATCTCGCCGTCTGCACGTATCGGTCTGCCATTGGTGCTGGCCCTCGTCGCATACGTCGTATTCATTTACGCAGGTGTGAAACGTTACGGTTTCGGCAAGTTCGTGAAGTCTTCGCTCGTGATTCCTGGGCTACCACCATTTCTGCACTTGATTGTGGTTCCCATCGAGTTCGTCTCCACCTTCGTTCTGCGCCCGCTTACGTTGACCATCCGTTTGATGGCCAACATGCTGGCTGGACACCTCATTCTTGTCATGCTGTTTAGCGCTACGAACTTCTTCTTCTGGCAGCTAAATGGCTGGTCTCTGCTGGCTGGCGGCACGCTGCTGTTCGGTGTTGCATTTTCATTCTTCGAGATCATGGTGATCTTCCTGCAGGCATACATTTTCGCCCTGCTGACCGCCGTGTACATCGAGTTGTCTCTGCACGCAGATGAGCACTAGCCTCCGGGTACCTGCACAACAATCAACAAAAACCTCGGCCACAACTTCAAATCGGACATAAAGAGTCATGTGGTCGACCCCAGAAAGGTAATGGAAAAAATGAACGACATCCTCACACTCGCACAGGACGCTGCTGCTACCGAGACGACCCTCAAGGGTCTGGGTGCCATCGGCTACGGCCTGGCAGCAATCGGTCCTGGCATCGGCGTTGGCATGGTCGCTGGTAAGACCGCTGAGGCTATGGCTCGTCAGCCAGAGATGGCCGGCCAGCTGCGTACCACCATGTTCCTGGGTATCGCCTTCACCGAGGCCCTGGCTCTGATCGGTCTGGTCGCCGGCTTCCTGTTCGCTTAATCGCGGCCCCTTTTACACATTCAAAGTAAAAAACCGCACCAAAGCGAAAGCTGGAGACTATGACGAACATCTTTTTGTTGGCAGCAGAACAGCAGCCACTGGAGAAGCCGGTTAACCCGTTGCTTCCTCCCCTGTACGACGTCGTCTGGTCCATCATCCCATTCGTGATCATCCTGCTGGTCTTTTGGAAGCTCGTTCTTCCAAAATTCCAGGAAGTGCTGAATCAGCGCGAGGACCAGATTGAAGGCGGCATCCAGCGTGCAGAGGCTGCTCAGGCTGAAGCTCAGGCTGCGCTTGAGAAGTACAACGCTCAGCTCGCCGAGGCTCGCACCGAAGCCGCTCAGATTCGCGACGATGCCCGTAACCAGGGTCAGAAGATCATCGCAGATATGAAGGCCCAAGCTACGGACGAGTCCGCACGCATCGTGGAGTCCGGCAACAAGCAGCTCGAAGCACAGCGTGCCGCTGTTGTTTCCGACCTGCGCAAGGAAATGGGCGAAAACTCCATCTCCCTTGCTGAGCGTCTGCTGGGTGAGCAGCTGTCTGACGATGTGAAGCGCTCGGGCACTATCGATAACTTCCTCGCTGACCTCGACAGCGTCGGCACTGCAAGGAAGTGATCGGTATGCACGCAGCGAGCCGCGAGGCACTGGAGCGACTTCTTGGAGCCCTGGATAAGGGACTGAGTGAATCCGCAGAAACGGTAGGAACTGGAGCCAATACGGGTAGCGAGCTGTTCGACTTCGTCGACTTGCTCGATACCGAGCGCAGCCTTCGAATTGCGCTCATTGACTCCGCATCGCCAGCCGAAAAGCGCGTGAGCTTGGTCAAGGAGCTGCTTTCCGGCAAGGTATCGAGCTCTACCGAAGAGCTCGTCAGCGCTGCTGTGTCCCAGACGTGGTCCAACACCCGTGACTTCCGCGCAGGACTTGTGCAGCTGGGCCGTCGCGCCCTTCTGCGTTCTGCTGAAGCCCAGGGACAGTTGGACCGCGTGGAGGACGAACTGTTCCAACTCGCACGTATCGTGGAAACCGAGCCACAACTGGAGCTCCTGTTGGCCGATCGCGCTGCATCTGTAGATGCTCGCCGCGATCTTCTAGCAAAGGTCCTTTATGGCAAGGTTACGTCCACCACCGAAGCCCTGGCACTACAGGCCGTTGGCCGTTTGCGCCAGCGCCCAGTGGAGGAGCTCGATACGCTGTGCAGCGAGGTTGCAGAGCTCACCGGCCGTGAGGTCGCACGAGTTCGCAGCGCAGCCAAGTTGTCTGAACAGCAGCAGACCCTTCTGGAGCAGAAGCTCGAAACGATTTACGGTCGCAAGATTGCGGTACATACCGAGGTTGATTCCAGCCTCCTCGGTGGTGCTGTGATTCGCGTGGGTAACGAAGTGATTGACGGAAGCACCGCAGGTAAGCTGCAGCGCCTCCGCCGGTCCCTCGCCTAGGCAGACCAGACCAAAAGTAAGCATGCTGGAAGACGAAACCGAGAGCAGGAAGAACATGGCGGAGCTGACGATCTCCTCCGACGAGATCCGTAGCGCGATTGCGAACTACACCTCGAGCTACTCCCCGGAGGCCTCCCGTGAGGAGGTCGGCGTGGTCACTACGGCAGCAGACGGCATTGCCCAGGTCAGTGGTATGCCTTCTGTGATGGCCAACGAGCTGCTCGAGTTCCCAGGCGGCGTTATTGGCGTCGCACAGAACCTCGACACCGATACCGTCGGTGTTGTGGTCCTGGGTAACTACGAGTCCCTCAAGGAGGGTGACGAGGTCAAGCGGACCGGCGAGGTCCTTTCCATTCCGGTTGGGGAGAAATTCCTCGGCCGCGTTATCAACCCACTGGGTCAGGCCATTGACGGCTTGGGCAACATTGAGGCAGACGAGGAACGCGTTCTCGAGCTGCAGGCCCCATCCGTTCTGATGCGCCAACCAGTCGAAGAGCCAATGCAGACCGGCATCAAGGCTATCGACGCAATGACCCCAATTGGTCGTGGTCAGCGTCAGCTGATCATTGGCGACCGTAAGACCGGTAAGACCTCGGTCTGCATCGACACCATTCTGAATCAACGTGAAAACTGGGCATCCGGCGATCCCAAGAAGCAGGTACGCTGCATCTACGTCGCTATCGGTCAGAAGGGTTCGACCATTGCCTCCATCCGTAAGACCTTGGAGGACAACGGTGCTTTGGAGTACACCACTATCGTGGCTGCTCCTGCATCTGACTCTGCAGGCTTCAAGTGGTTGGCTCCATTCGCTGGTGCCGCACTGGGTCAGCACTGGATGTACCAGGGCAAGCACGTCTTGGTTATCTACGATGATCTGACCAAGCAGGCTGAGGCCTACCGTGCGATCTCCCTGCTGCTGCGTCGTCCACCGGGCCGTGAGGCTTACCCAGGTGACGTCTTCTACCTGCACTCTCGCCTGCTGGAGCGCGCTGCGAAGCTGCACGACGATCTCGGTGGCGGTTCATTGACCGCGCTGCCGATCATTGAGACGAAGGCCAACGACGTATCTGCCTTCATTCCAACCAACGTTATTTCCATTACCGACGGTCAGGTGTTCCTGGAGTCCGACCTGTTCAACCAGGGCGTCCGACCAGCTATTAACGTTGGTGTTTCCGTTTCCCGTGTGGGTGGTGCCGCACAGACTAAGGGCATGAAGAAGGTTTCTGGTTCCCTGCGTCTGGACTTGGCTGCCTACCGCGACCTCGAGGCTTTCGCCGCCTTCGCGTCCGATTTGGATCCTGCGTCCAAGGCACAGCTGGAGCGTGGTAAGCGTCTCGTGGAGCTGCTGAAGCAGACTGAGACTAAGCCACAGTCCGTCGAGGACCAGATGGTTTCCATTTACTTGGCCGGTGAGGGCGAATTCGACGACGTCCCAGTCGAGGACGTGCGACGCTTCGAGGCTGAGTTGACCGAGTTCCTGCACGCTGAGGCCGGTTCCGTGTACGACCAGATTCAGGGCGGCGCGCCGTTCGATGATGCGTCTAAGGAAACTTTGAGCGCTCGCGTTCACGACTTCAAGCGCACGTTCCAGACCACCGATGGCACCCCTGTCATCCGTGAGCCTGAGGCTCGCGCTCTGGATGACCACGAGGTCTCCAAGTCGCAGATCACCGTTTCCCGCAAAGCCGCTAAGTAGGCCGCGGAAGGTAAGTGAAAAGCACAATGACCATTAACGGACAAGAAGGGAGGCGATAGCGATGGCTAATCTTCGCGAACTGAGGACACGCATTAAGTCCGTGAACTCAACTAAGAAGATCACTAAAGCTCAGGAGCTTATCGCCACCTCGAGGATCACGAAGGCCCAGGCTCGCGTAGACGCAGCTCAGCCCTACGCTGATGAAATCACTCGCGTGGTGCAGCGTCTGGCTTCTGCGTCGAGCTTGGATCACAAGATGCTGCAGGAGCCGCAGAACGCGGATCGTGCTGCCATCCTCGTGGTTTCGAGTGACCGTGGCATGTGCGGTGGATACAACAACAACGTTTTCAAGAAGACTGCGGAGCTTCGCAAGCGTCTTGAGAACGAAGGCAAGGAAGTTGTCCTTTACGTCTCTGGCAATAAGGGCATTTCCTACTACAGCTTCCGTGGCGAAAAGGTGGCCGGTACTTGGTCTGGATACTCCCAGGATCCTGAGTACCGTGCGATCCATGACCTGCGTCATCACCTGATCGAAGGCTTCCTCGCTGGTTCCGGTTCTGCCGTTGAACCCCGTGAAGGCGTCAACGCAGATCAGGGTAACCAGGTGCAGGGATTCGACGAAGTACACATTGTGTACACCGAGTTCGAGTCCATGCTTTCCCAGACTGCTAAGGCCCACCGCCTGCTGCCAATTGAGACAGTTATTGAGGAAGAGAAGCTCGAGCTGGGCGAGGATATGGTTAGCGACAAGGCTGACAATGTTTCCGCCGAGGTCGACTTCGAGCCGGATCCGGATACCCTGCTGGACGCTCTGCTGCCGCAGTACGTATCCCGTGGCATTTTTGCTGCCATGCTCGAGTCCGCAGCCTCTGAGTCCGCTGCCCGTCGTACCGCAATGAGCGCTGCGACCGACAACGCGACCGACCTGGTCAAGCAGCTTTCACGCGTTGCTAACCAGGCTCGCCAGGCACAGATTACCCAGGAAATCACAGAGATCGTCGGTGGCGCTTCTGCGCTCGCCGATAGCGGAGAAAGTGACTAATTATGACTACAGCAATTCAGGAGCAGCCTAACAACGCTGCACCGACTGCTGCGGGCCGTGTCGTGCGAGTCATCGGCCCCGTCGTCGACGTGGAGTTCCCACGCGGCGAGCAGCCGGCACTGTTTAACGCGCTGCACGTCGAGGTATCCCTCGAAGCAGTTGCGAAGACCATCACGCTCGAGGTTGCTCAGCACCTCGGCGACAACTTGGTGCGCACCGTGTCCATGGCCCCCACCGACGGCCTCGTCCGCGGTGCTGAGGTTAAGGACACTGGCAAGCCAATTTCCGTACCCGTTGGCGATGTTGTCAAGGGCCACGTATTCAACGCCCTCGGCGACTGCCTCGATCAGCCAGGTCTGGGGCGCGACGGCGAGCAGTGGGGCATCCACCGCGAGCCACCAGCATTCGACCAGCTTGAGGGTAAGACCGAGATCCTCGAAACCGGCATCAAGGTTATTGACCTGCTGACCCCTTATGTTAAGGGTGGCAAGATCGGCCTGTTCGGTGGCGCAGGTGTGGGTAAGACTGTTCTGATTCAGGAAATGATTACCCGTATCGCTCGCGAGTTCTCCGGTACCTCTGTATTTGCAGGTGTTGGTGAGCGTACCCGTGAGGGCACCGACCTCTTCCTGGAAATGGAAGAAATGGGCGTGCTGCAAGATACCGCTCTCGTGTTCGGCCAGATGGACGAGCCACCGGGAGTTCGTATGCGCGTTGCCTTGTCCGGACTGACCATGGCGGAGTACTTCCGCGATGTTCAGCACCAGGACGTTCTGCTGTTCATCGACAACATCTTCCGTTTCACCCAGGCCGGTTCCGAGGTGTCCACCCTGCTGGGTCGTATGCCTTCGGCCGTGGGTTACCAGCCAACCTTGGCTGACGAGATGGGTGTTCTGCAGGAGCGCATTACCTCTACGAAGGGTCGTTCCATTACGTCTCTGCAGGCTGTTTACGTGCCAGCCGATGACTACACCGACCCAGCACCAGCCACGACGTTCGCCCACCTGGACGCAACGACCGAGCTGGACCGTAGCATCGCCTCCAAGGGTATTTACCCAGCCGTGAACCCATTGACCTCAACCTCTCGTATCCTCGAGCCAGGTATTGTCGGTGAGCGTCACTACGAGGTTGCGCAGCGCGTGATCCACATCTTGCAGAAGAACAAGGAACTGCAGGACATCATCGCCATCCTCGGTATGGACGAGCTGTCCGAAGAGGACAAGATCACTGTTCAGCGCGCACGTCGTCTGGAGCGCTTCTTGGGTCAGAACTTCTTCGTCGCGGAGAAGTTCACTGGTATCCCAGGCTCCTACGTGCCGCTGAAGGATACGATCGATGCGTTCGAGCGTATCTGCAACGGCGAGTTCGATGCCTACCCGGAGCAGGCCTTCAACGGCCTGGGTGGCTTGGACGATGTCGAGGCAGCCTACAAGAAGATGACCGAGAAGTAAGGGAGACACCCCATGGCTGAGATTGCCGCACAACTGGTCTCCGTGGAGCGTGCGTTGTGGACTGGTACCGCAACGTCGATTACCGCGCAGACCACTGAGGGCGAGATCGGCGTGCTCCCAGGTCACGAGCCCCTTCTCGGTCAGCTGGTCGAGAATGGCGTGGTGACCATCCGGACAACTGATGGTGAAAAGTTGGTAGCAGCGGTGCAGGGCGGTTTCCTGTCTGTCTCTCCACAGAAAATCACCATCCTGGCTGACTCTGCGACGTGGGCACACGATGTCGACGTGGCAGATGCCGAAGCTCGCGTTTCCCGCGGGGAGAACGAGCACGAGAAGGCAACCGCCGAGTCTGAGTTGCGCGCTGTAAAGCGTCTTCAGGAGAAGTAGATTCGGATTTCGATTGAGAATCGCTCTCTGCGAGGCCCCCACCAACTGGTGGGGGCCTTTTCATGCATTCCTCGTTTTCCCTGTCCGGGGGGTATGCTGGGGAAACAATCCTGATGGCAGTTTGGTCTTAGGAAAGGCGTCAAGGTCATTATGCAGTTACTCGGGTGGCTCTTAGTTGTATTCGTGCTCGCTGTACTAGCTGCGTGTCTGTGGCGCTTTTTTACCCTCCGTAGCAAGGGGTACCCCGTGGTCGTGAGACGCTTGCCCAGTGAAGATGGCAGGCACTGGCGCCACGGGGTTTTGGTTTTCAACGGAATTTCGGTGAAGTTCTACAAATTGCGATCTATTAAACCGGATTCCAACCTCGTCTTGACTCGCCTGGCCACGGACGTTGTCGGGCGTCGGGAAATAACCGATCGGGAGCGAGTAATCATGGAACCAAACATGCATGTCCTGGAGCTGCGACACGGCAGCAAAGAGCGGTGGGAAGTTGCGCTGGATAGCGAGGGCGATACCGCAATGGTTTCCTGGCTGGAATCCGCCCCCTCGGCGCGCCGCGACCGCCACAGCGCATTCAACAATCCGCAGCCTATGTAGCCCGCTGTGGCAGCTCATCGCGGTGCAACGGCCGTCTGCTAGCGTTGAATCCCATGCGACTAGTCATTGCCCGATGCAGCGTGGATTACGTTGGCCGATTGGAGGCCCACCTTCCCGAGGCCACGCGCTTAATCATGATCAAACGTGACGATTCAGTCTCTATTCACGCTGATGATCGCGCTTATAAACCACTTAATTGGATGACGCCCCCTTGCACCCTCACAAGCTATGATGAGGCAGGCGAACTGGCTCCCGAATTGGAGGAACCGGGGGTTGCAGAGCTTTGGGTTGTATCTAACCCTAAGGGCGAGCAGCTGCGCATCCGGATTTTTGAGGTTTTCACCGATCAGGATCATGACTTAGGTGAGGATCCCGGCCTGGTGAAGGATGGTGTGGAGGCCCACCTGCAGGAGCTGCTGGCCGACCAGATCGAAATCCTGGGGGAGGGGTTTTCCCTGATTCGCCGCGAATATCCCACACCGATTGGTCCGGTGGATATTCTGTCGCGCGATGCCGGTGGTACGACAGTGGCGGTAGAGATCAAACGTCGCGGCGGTATCGATGGCGTGGAACAGCTGACCCGGTATATGGAGTTGTTGAATCGCGATGAGTTACTTGCGCCGGTGACGGGAGTGTTTGCTGCACAGGAGATAAAACCCCAGGCGCGTACGTTGGCCGAGGATCGCGGTATTCGATGTGTGACCTTGGATTACGATGCGATGCGCGGCACCGATAGCTCTGAGCTGAGATTGTTCTAAAGTTGAGTGAAGAACGCGTGCGGGCGGGGCTGTGAGAGCTGGAGCGTGGCGAGGCGAGCACCTGCTGGGTACCGGTGAGCGAGGCTGTGTTATGCATTCGACCACTGGTTCGCCTGCATCAGGGCAATGGTGTTTGAGGAACTGCGCCACGGCAACAGCGTCGCACGAACGTTAGAGAGACAGTACCGCACGAGCATTAGAGAAACAGCGTCGCACAAACGTTAGAGAGACAGTACCGCACGAGCATTAGAAAGGTAGTGCATTACAGATGACTAACCCCAACACACCACCAAACCGCTTTATCTCCGGAGCGGTCGATCTGGGTGCAGTGAAGGCCCAGGCGGATCAGCGCGCGAAGGCCCAAGAACAGGCAGCAAACGGAGAGGCTGTCGCTACCACTGCGACCGTCACGGTGGAGAGCTTTGAGGCGGACCTTGTGGTTCGATCAACTCAGGCACCGGTGATCACCCTGTTGGGCACCGCTCGTGCTGAAACTTCCGAGCAGCTGAAAAAGGATCTCGAGGAGCTGGCTGCTGCCCAGGAGACTCAGTCCGAGGGCGTGCAGTGGCTTTTCCGCTACATCGACGTTGATGCCACGCCCGAGATCGCCCAAGCATTTCGCGTTCAGGCTGTCCCTACAGTTATCGCGCTGGCCGCCGGCCGTCCACTCACGCAGTTTGAGGGTGGACAACCCCGTGAGCAGGTGGAGCAGTTCATCGCCGCCGTGGTGAGTGCTGTGGAAGGAAAGCTGGCGGGTTTGCCGACCGCTGGGGATTCTTCTGTTCTCGACGCCGACGAGGAATCCGATGACGATTCATACTCGTTGGCTCGTGAAAAGCTCGCGGGTCGTGAGGATGATCCGGTGGACGGTCTGGTACTTAAAGGCCGCAAGGCGGAGGCGTTCGAGCAGCTCATTGAGACCATTCGCAACACGTCTGGTGACGAGCGTGAGGCAGCTAAGAAGCATCTGTTGGAATTGTTTGCCTTGTTCGATACGGGCGATGAAGAAGTGATTTCTGCACGCACTAAGATGGCGAGCGCGCTATTCTAACGGACATGAACATTCTCACTCCTCGTTTTAAGCGTGCCACTACCTCCGTGGCGTTGGCTGGTCTGATTGTCACCGTCACCTCGGGAGCCGCTCAAGCAGACGTTGTCGACCGTGCCTTGACTGCCTTGCCAAAGGGCCAGATTTCCTGTGCGCAGGCAACCAAGTATTGGACGAATACTGCCGATTACAACCGCAAGGTCGCGCAGGCTCGGGCGCTGGCAGCAGTGGATCCGCGTGGTCCGCAGATCCTAGCAGCTTTGGCGCGGGTTGATGAGGCCGCGAATCGATGTGGGCTGAAGGGTGGTGTACGCCCAACGACTCCGGTAAATCCATCCAACAAGCCAGCGCCACGGCCGGCACACAACCAGCCAGGGCGCCCGGTTCACAACCAGCAAGCGCGCCCCGCTGCGAAGAAGCCCACTGCTAAGAAACCCTCGAAGAAGCCTGCTAAGCGGGTCTACGAGATCGTCCCTGGAGCACCGGTTGCTCAGACCATTCACGTTCCAAATCTGGGTGACGTAAAGGTACCGAACCTGTGGGAGATGGTTCGCAACTGGCTGAAGGGCTTCGGCATCCGTATCTAATCCTGGCGGATTATCTTCTCTTTAAGGGAGCAGCGCGGTCCTCGGCCTTTTTTTTGGGGGGGGTAGGGGAGACAAGCGTGGTCGTGTGTGTCTGGGTGAAGGGCTTCGGCAACGGCATCGACCGCGTGGGGGTGGGGCGCAATCTGATGCTGGGATGGGGTGCAATCAAGTACTAGGGAGGCGAGAGACGAGCGCGGTGGTGTGAAGACCGCCCCGCTCTACGAGTCTGCGTTCGAACCCGCACGAGTGCGTTTTTGCTGGTTGGTTTCTCATGCCGACGCTGCCCACTTCGTCAAGGTGAGACCCTACTGAATGGCAGGCGGTTTGCTCAACGGAAGAACGTTGCCCACGACATCAAGGTGAGACCCTTGTTTGTGTACCGCCCCTTCCGCTTCTTCGAACGCTGCCCGCCTTTGCACATCAACACTTGCGTGCCTCTTTAGTTGTTGGTTTTGTATCGTGGGATGCGTGTTGGCGGGGTGTGGGGTGCTCGCTGAGCAGAATGAGATGACATGAATGGAGGTGTTTTTGTGCATTTCGGTCTGCTTTTCGTAGATGGGGGGACATTTCGTTCTGCTTTTTGCGGGCGGATGGGGGCTTGT
>NZ_KV786158.1:0-72980 GCF_001806865.1 Corynebacterium sp. HMSC28B08 | reverse complement strand
ATGAGATGACATGAATGGAGGTGTTTTTGTGCATCTCGGTCTGCTTTTCGTAGATGGGGGGGGACATCTCGGTCTGCTTTTCGTAGATGGGGGGGACATCTCGTTCTGCTTTTTGCGGGCGGATGGGGGCTTGTGCTTCTCGTTCTGCTTTTCGCAGGCTGGGGATGCGTGTTGGCGGGGGGTGGGGTGCTTGCTGAGCAGAATGAGATGACATGAATGGAGGTGTTTTTGCGCATCTCGGTCTGCTTTTCGCAGATGGGGGCTTGCGCATCTCGTTCTGCTTTTTTGCGCGCGGATGGGGGCTTGCGCATCTCGTTCTGCTTTTCGCAGGCAGGGTAAGCGTGAGGACTCCGAGAGGGAAAGAGGACACCGGAAAGCGGTGTGTATCGGGGCCGCCAGTGAGCCACCCGCAGCGCCCCAGCCCAGTGGGAATAGTTTTGGCTGGCGGGTGTGTGAGCCCAGTGGGAATAGTTTTGGCTGGTGGGTGTGTGTGAGCCCAGTGGGAATAGTTTTGGCTGGCGGGTGCGCGTGAGCCCAGCTAAAACCGATTTAACCCAGCAAGTACGACCCTAACTCAGCAAGAACACTCGCGCGCTGTGCGCCGGCACATCCAAGTGCGCGCTGAATGACAAGCCGTGGGACCCAGGGGTTTGGGCGTCCAAATCCAGACCGACCGCGCGGCCCGCGCCCTCGAACTCAGTGGCGTCCGTATTCAGTACCTCGCGCCACGTCCCCGCCACCGGCAATCCAATCCGGTAGTTGGAATACGAAGAACCCGAAAAGTTGACCACACAGGCTACCCATTGGTCGCTTCCGTCGGGCAGCTTGTGGCGTCGAAGGTAAGAAAGCACGTTGTTTGCCGCATCATCGGCGGCAATCCAACGGAAACCGCGCGGATCGTGATCGCTGCTGCTCAAAGCAGGCAGGGAAGTGTACAGCTGGTTGAGTTGGCTTACCAATCCCGAGATTCCACGGTGGAATTCGCCCTCCCAGCCTTCCAAATCGGCCCAGTCCAAGCCTTTTGCTTCGTTCCATTCGGCAGGCTGACCCCATTCCTGGCCTTGGAACAGCAGTTTCTTGCCCGGGTGAGTCCACATGTATGCAAGCAACGCGCGGACCATCGCTGCGCGATCCCAACTGTGGCCCGCAGGCATACGCGACCACAGCGTGCCCTTGCCGTGGACGACCTCGTCGTGGCTGATAGGTAGCACGTACTTCTCGGAGTAGGCATACACCATGGAAAACGTGATTTCTCCGTGGTGGTGGCTGCGGTGGATGGGATCTCGTTGAACATACTCCAGCGTGTCGTGCATCCAGCCCATGTTCCACTTCAAGCTGAAACCCAAACCATTGTCGCTGGTGGGGGCGGTTACACCGGGCCAGGAGGTCGACTCTTCTGCGATGGTCAGCACACCGGGGCTGTCGCGGTGCACGGTCGCATTCATTTCTTGCAGGAAGCTCACGGCATCGAGGTTTTCCCGGCCACCATAGATGTTCGGTAGCCACTCGCCCTCTTCGCGGGAGTAATCCAAATACAGAATCGACGCCACGGCATCCACGCGCAGGCCATCGATGTGGAACTCACGGCACCAGTACAAGGCGTTGGCAACGAGGAAGTTCTTTACTTCCGCCCGGCCGAAGTCGAAAACATAGGTGCCCCAATCAGGTTGCTCACCGCGGCGCGGATCGGGGTGTTCATAGCAGGCTTGGCCGTCGAACTTGCCCAGAGCCCATTCGTCCTTGGGGAAGTGACCGGGGACCCAGTCCATGATCACGCCAATGCCCGCTTGGTGGAAAGCATCGATCAGCGCACGCAAATCATCCGGTGAACCGAAGCGGTTATTGGGAGCGTAGTAGCTGGTGACCTGATACCCCCATGACGGCTCGAAGGGGTGCTCTGAAATACCCATGAGCTCTACGTGCGTGAAGCCTTTCTCGCGGACGTAGTCAACCAGTTCCGTGGCCATATCTTGGTAGCTCAGACCTTTGCGCCAGCTGCCGAAGTGCACCTCGTAGATGCTCATGGGGTTGAGATCGTGGGCTGCGGTGGCGCGCTTGGCCAGCCATGCGCCATCGTTCCACTCGTAGCGGGATGGCGCTACAACGATGCTGCCAGTGGCAGGGGAGCGTTCGGCTAATCGAGCCATGGGGTCAGCTTTATCCATGTGCACGCCGTCGCCGGTGGTGATGTGGAACTTGTAAACGGATCCAGCGGAGACTCCGGGCAGGCTGATTTCCCAAATCCCCGAGCTGCCCAGCGCTCGCATGGGGTGTTGGCGGGGGTTCCAGCCATTGAAGTCACCGATAATGGATACACCTGCGGCATGAGGTGCCCACACGGCGAAGGAGCACAGCTCGTCATCGAAGAGGTGAGCACCGAGTACTTCCCACAGGCGCTCGTGGCGTCCCTCGCCGATAAGGTGCTGATCAACGTCGCCCACTGTGGGGGGCTGCCGGTAGGGATCTTGGCTGATGGTGCTGGAGGAGCCATCGGCCCACGTGATATCGAGCTCGTAGGTAGCAACCTCACTGGCGGGGACCGTGAGGGCGGCAGCGAAGATGTCGTCACCAATGTGCTCGAGTTGAATCTCATCGCCTGAAGGGGCCAAGCGGGCCGTGACGGCACTGGCCCCGCATTGCACGGTACGGAGAACGCCACGGCCGTCGTGCAAGCTATGAACCCCCAGCACATCATGCGGTGCGTGGTGCCGACGTTGAACCAAACGCGTCCGGTCGTCGTCGTCGATGAGCTGTACGGGGGTTTGACTTGTCATAACGACCAAGTTTACCTGCGAGGGTCCCATTCGTCTTGGCGGAATGTGGTGGCCATGCGCAGGTGCTCCGGAATCTGCGGTAACTGTACGATGTGAGCGACCTCGAAGTCTGGGTCCAGGCGCACGTAGTTTTCTCTCGACCAATCCCACGTTTGCTGGGTTACCAGATCCGTCACTTCGAAAGATTCTTGGTCAGCAAGTCCCAAGGCCTCTAGGTCCAGGGTTACAGTGCCTTCTTGGATCTGGTGGGAATCTAGCGTCACTACCACCAACACGGCATTGCCGGTGATTGCGTCCACACGCGAATAGGCCAACAAGTGGTCGCTCGATGTCTCGTGAATGTGCAGATTTCGTTGCTGCAGAAGGGCTGGGTTAGCGCGGCGGATCTCGTTCAAACGGGTGAGCCACGGCGCTAGGGAATCTTCCACGTCGAAGTCACGTGGGCGTAGTTCGTACTTCTCGCTGTTGAGATACTCCTCGCTACCTTCATGAACAGGTGTGGATTCGTACAGTTCATAACCGGAATACACACCCCACAGCGGGCTCATGGTTGCCGCCAGTGCAGCGCGGATAGCGAACATCGCTCGGCCACCGGTTTGCAGCGATTCGTGGAGAATGTCCGGGGTATTGACGAACAAGTTGGGGCGGAATACATCCGCGCCTTCGGCCACATCGGTCGCGAACTCAGTGAGCTCCTCCTTTGTGGTTTTCCACGTGAAGTAGCTGTAGGACTGCGTGAATCCGGCCTTGGCGAGCCCATACAGGCGCGGTGGGCGGGTGAATGCCTCGGCAAGGAACACCACATCAGGGAATTCTGCGTGGATTTGGCCGATCAGCCAGTGCCAGAATGCGGTGGGCTTAGTGTGGGGGTTGTCCACGCGGAATACGCGAACTCCGCGCTCGATCCACAACCGAACAACGTCCAGCACCGCGTGGTAAATGCCCTCTGGGTCGTTATCGAAGTTGAGAGGGTAGATGTCTTGGTACTTCTTCGGTGGGTTTTCGGCATATGCGATGTGCCCATCGGGCAGCACCGTGAACCACTCGGGGTGGGACTTTGCCCAAGGGTGGTCGGGAGCGCACTGCAACGCCAGATCGAGTGCCACCCGCAAACCATTTTCGTGAGCTACGGCTACGAAATGTGTGAAATCTTCGACTGTTCCTAGCTGGGGATGGATTGCTTCATGCCCACCTTCGGCGCTACCGATCGCCCACGGGGAACCCACGTCCTGCGCCGTCGGGGTCAGTGTGTTGTTTTTACCTTTTCGGTTGATCGTACCGATCGGGTGAATGGGGGGCAGGTAGATCGTGTCGAACCCCATTCCTGCGATACGCGGCAAGTCTTTTTCCGCGGTTGCAAAAGTGCCGTGTACTGGTTGGCCCGTTTCATCAACGCCGCCGGTCGAGCGGGGGAAAAACTCATACCAAGCACCGACGCCACTTT
Organism: Corynebacterium sp. HMSC28B08; assembly: GCF_001806865.1. Classification (NCBI taxonomy): domain Bacteria; kingdom Bacillati; phylum Actinomycetota; class Actinomycetes; order Mycobacteriales; family Corynebacteriaceae; genus Corynebacterium; species Corynebacterium sp. HMSC28B08. The sequence continues at coordinate 68,762 of NZ_KV786158.1, read as the reverse complement.
CCAGCGGCTCAACCAAAATCTCGAACTCACGGCCCTTCGTGAGCAGGTCACGCACAGGACGCCGATTCAGAGCCCGCTTTACCTCATCGGTGAAGGCTGGCGCGATGCGGTGGTCCAGTGGGAGGTTCGTATCACGTAAAGCCACAACAACTTGTTTGATGGTGCTCACCGCGGATCGGGAGACTTTCCCCTCGGCGCGCTCGAATAACTGGGCCCCAACTTCCAAGTCGTTGGCCAGGGCTTCGGCGTCTTGCCCCGCCGCTACCTTTTTCTGGACCGCGTTATTCCATGTGGCAATTGGATCGGACCACGCGTCGATCCGGAATGTCCACAAACCGGGAACGTCGGGGATGATGACCGCGTGGCGGTGATCCGGGTTATCCGGATCGGGCAACATCGTGACCTTGGTGCGCCCGCCCTCCGCGCCTGCGGGACGGCGCACTACCAAGGTGGCAGAGATCGCATCGTGTCCTTCGCGCCACACGGTTGCCCTAATAGGCATTACTTGACCGACAAGCGCTTTGGCTGGAACGGAACCTTCCATGATGACGGGGTGGATATTGTCCACGCCTAACCGGGGGAATGTGTGCATACCTTTAAAGCCTAATCGGTGGTTGTTGTTTCGGCTGGGTGAGTTTTTGGGGTGTCTATTCGGTGGTTGTTGTTTCGGCTGGGTGAGTTTTTGGGGTGTCTATTCGGTGGTTGTTGTTTCGGTTGGCCGAGGTTTCGGGCACCATTAGAGGCATGACTGTTGAGCGCACTCCATCTACGTCCCCTCTGATTTCCAGCCCGGCGAAGGAAGCCGCTGTGGATGAAGACATCATGATCGACATGCGCGGAGTGTCGGTGGTACGTGAGGGAAATGCGATCCTCTCGCCCCTCAACTGGCAGGTTGAGCTCGATGAACGCTGGATCATCATTGGGCCTAACGGTGCCGGTAAAACCACACTAATGCGAGTAGCTAGTGCGCAAATGTTTCCTAGCACGGGCATTGTTCGACTAGTGGGCGAACAAATGGGCAAGGTGGACTTGCGCGAGATCCGTACTGCTATCGGCATGAGTTCCTCAGCGCTGGCACAACGCATTCCCAATGATGAGCGTGTAGCGGACCTTGTTATTTCGGCTGGCTACGACGTGTTGGGCCGTTGGCGCGAAGACTACGAAGCAATGGATGAGGATCGGGCGGTCGAGATCTTGGAATCCGTCGGGGCCATCCACCTTGCCAACCGAAAGTGGGGAACACTGTCCGAAGGCGAGCGTAAGCGGACCCTCATCGCCCGCGCGCTCATGACCGATCCAGAGCTACTGCTGTTGGATGAACCCGGTGCTGGCCTGGACCTCGGAGGTCGCGAGGACCTCATCCAACTGCTCAGTGAATTGGCCGCAGATCCGGACTCCCCGGCGATCGTCATGATCACCCACCATGTGGAAGAAATACCGCCGGGGTTTACGCATGCGATGCTTTTGGACGAGGGCCAGGTTGTCGCCCAAGGGCTGCTGGAGGATGTCATGACAAGCGAGAACCTCACCCGCGCCTACCACCAGCCGATTGAGGTTCATCACGATCGGGGCCGGTGGTTTGCTCGTCGGGTGCGTCGGGGTGGTAGTCACCGTTCGGGTAGCTCGGGTCGGGGTTAGTGTCGGGGCCGGTGGTGTGCTCGTCGGGTGCGTCGGGGTGGCAGCTACCGATCGCGCAACTCGTGTCGCGACTCATGACTAAGATGAACAATTATGAGCCCGCACCGTCTTGGACCCGTTGAGCCCCGACACGCATCCACAGTGATTCTGTTGCGCGACACGTTGTCGGGTCCAGAGGTATATGTCCAGGAGCGCGCGTCCACCATGTCGTTCTGCCCGCAAATGACGGTTTTCCCAGGTGGCGGTGTGGATTCGCGCGATATGCCAGGTGACGTGGATGGCGATGGCCAAGATTCACCAGAAGTGCAGTGGCAGGGCCCCGAAGTTGCGTGGTGGGCAGAGCGTCTCCAGAAATCTCCTGCCATCGCCCGCGCCCTCGTGTGCGCCGCCGTCCGAGAAACGTTCGAAGAGTCGGGAACGCTTTTAGCCGGTCGCCTCGACGGTACCATTGTGGGGGATACCACCCCGTTCCAAGACGAACGGCACCAACTGGAAAACCACCAGCTCAGTTTCACCGACTTCATGCACAACAACACGCTGGTGTTGCGCAGTGATCTCATCCGGCCATGGGCTAACTGGGTTACCCCCAAGGAACAACCCATTCGCTACGACACAGCGTTCTTCGTCGCCGCCCTTCCCGAAGGTCAGCAAACGTGCGGCGATACGCGTGAAGCCACTTCCACCGGCTGGTTCCGTCCGTCCACTTTGTTGGACGGCTGGCGCGCTCGCAAAATTGGCCTGATGCCACCTACTTGGGCACAGCTCAAACTGCTGGACACATTCCGTACTGTTCAGGAGATCCTCGATTTCTCGGCCAACATCTCCGTGGACCCAGTGTTGGTGGAGCCGGTGGACGAGCCTTACATGGCGGAGTATTACCTCATGGAAACCCAGATGTACGGCTCCCCGAAGCGCCACTTCGCGCCGGGAATGAAATTTGCAGTGGATCCTGCGGACTTGCCAGAACACCCATTCGAGCACAGTCCCGGTAGCTTCCTGCAGTAGCTTTCGGGATCACGGGTGTGCCGTTCACCTCCCCTGCATTCGCCTTTTCTACCCCGGTAGCTTCCTACAGAAACCCTTTTGAACCGCCACTATGTCGTTTTCCCATTCCGAACTTGATTTCCTCTTTGCGCACCCAGAATTGATCACCAGCGCCGAGCAATTGACGCTAAGTAAAAAGTCCATGCTCGCCGACATAGCAACACTGCGAAAAACCGCCGGTGATCACGCCCGGGCTCTGGTGGAGATTGTGTTAGCGCGGCGCGCGGCGTCGAAAAAAATGGATCCCGCAGTGGCACACAACTGGTGGGCTGATAGCGACGCGGTACAACAGGCCACCCCCGAAGGCGTAGCTGAGTGGCGGGCAAGGCATCTGGCTTCGCTGGGAGTGGGCTGGGTGCACGACGTGACCTGCAGTGTGGGCACGGAACTGCGCGTCCTGCATGCGGAGGGCGTGGACGCGGTGGGTTCTGACGTGGATGTCGCTCGTCTGCGGATGGCCAAGCGCAACGTGGCACCGGTTGGGGTCTTTTGTGCCGACGCCACGCGCCCAGCAACCAGCGCCCCAGTAGTGGTGGCCGATCCTGCGCGTAGGAATTCTTCCGGACGGATTAGCTCGTTGGCGGATGTTGTCCCCTCAGTAGAGGATCTATTGGCGGCGTATCCTGCTCGGACTGAATTCGCGATCAAGTGCGCCCCGGGTATCGACTTTAACGACGTGCGTGAATGGGCCGGCATGGTCGATGTGGTAAGCGTGGATCGACAGGTCAAAGAGGCATGCGTGTACACCCCTGGACTGGTGGCAGGGGCAGGAGGCGGTCGGTTTGGTCCGGTAGGTGGGGACCTGTCGGCGACCGCGTGTGCAGCGGTCGGACCAGGGGCTGAAGGCGGAGTATTCCGCGAGGGCAACAAGCTGCTGATGCGTGCCGTCGTACTGCGTGCAGAGGCCACGCCACAGATCGTGACGTCGACCATGGACGATAACGTTGGGGAGGGGGCACCGGGTAAGTACATCATTGATCCCGATGGGGCCATTGTGCGCGCCGGTTTAGTACGGCATTACGCAGCTCAGCATGGGCTTTGGCAGCTTGATCACCGGATCGCCTACTTGACCGGGGATGTGGTTCCCGCGGGTGAACGCGGATTCCGGGTGCTGGAGGAAGTGCCCCCAAAGCAGTTGCGTGGGGCGCTGGCGGCGAGGGGCGTCGGCAAACTAGAAATTTTGGTGAGGGGTGTGGACGTGGATCCTGATGTGCTGCGAAAGAAGCTCAAGCTCAAGGGTGCGCAACAGGCAACGGTGGTACTGACGCGGGTAGGTTCTGCCGCAACTGCGTTTATTTGTGAGGTAGAACGAGGATAGGTGGGGTATAGATAAAAAAATATCTGTAACTTGTGGCGATTGTCACGTTCCTACGGGTAGCATGGTTACGAATCACAAAAATCAATCAGGAAGGCCAACGAATGTCGAACATCGTTGTTCTGGTCAAGCAGGTGCCGGACACCTACTCCGAGCGCAAGCTGAAGGAAGACGACTTCACTTTGGATCGCGATTCTGCGGACAAGGTGCTGGACGAGATTAACGAATTTGCTGTGGAATCCGCTCTTCGTCTGAAGGAAGCGGACGATTCCCTCAACGTCATCGTGCTCTCCGTGGGGCCAGCAAGCTCTACCGAGGCACTGCGCAAGGCTCTGTCCTTGGGTTGCGACGAGGCAATTCTGGTCACCGACGATGCCTTGGCTGGTTCTGACACGTTGGGTACCGCATGGGCTTTGACCAATGCGCTTAACCAGATCGAAGATATCAAGCTGATCGTCACGGGTAACGCATCTACCGATGGTGGATCCGGCTCCATGGCAGGTCTGCTGGCTGAGTACCGCCAGATCCCAGCTTTGACCCACCTGTCTGAGGTTTCCCTCGAGGGCGATACCGTCAAGGGCACCCGCCTGGTTGACGAGGGTCGCTTCGAGCTCGAAGCCCCAGCACCAGCCATTGTTTCCATTATGGAAAAGGCTCCCACCCCACGCTTCGCTGCGTTCAAGGGCATCATGGCCGCAAAGAAGAAGACCATCAAGGAGCTGTCCCTGTCTGACATCGGCGTGGATGCTGCCAACGTTGGTCTGAACAACGCCACCACGTCCGTCGCTGGCGTTACTCCTAAGCCACCAAAGTCTGCCGGTGAGATCATCACCGACGAAGGCGACGGCGGCAAGAAGCTTGTTGAATTCCTGGTCAAGGAAAAGCTCATCTAAGCCATTTGCGCTAACCACTACCAACTGTCAAATATTTGACGAGCATCTCTACGTAAGGATTTTGTCACCATGGCTAATGCACTAGTACTGGTAGAGCACGGTGAAGGTGAGCTGCGTGGCGTAACCACCGAGCTCATCACCGCAGCTCGCGTCTACGGTTCTGTAGGCGCAATCGTCGTCGGCACTCCAGGCACCACCGATAAGCTTCAGGCCGCTCTGGCCGAGGCCGGTGCGGAGGAGATCTACTCCGCTGAGGCCGACTTCGCTGATGACTACATCATCACCCCATCCGTCGATGCCGTTTCCGGCTTGGCAGCACACCTCCAGGTTCCCGTGTTCGTGGCTGCTTCCGCAGCTGGCATGGAGATCGCAGGTCGCGTGGGCGCCCGCGTTTCCTCCGGTGTGATCTACGATGCGGTTGCCGTTGAGGCCGACGGTAAAGCAACCAAGTCCATCTTCGGTGGCGAATACACCGTCGATACCGCTGCTGCTGGCGCAAGCCCAGTGTTCGCACTGCGCCCAGGCTCCGTTGAGCCACAGCCGCAGGCTGCTGCTGGGAACGTGCAGCAGGTTGAGCTGCCACAGCCAGGTCCAACCGCTGTGAAGATCAACTCCTTCGCTCCAGCTGAAAAGGGCGATCGCCCAGAGTTGACCGAGGCTAAGATCGTCGTTTCCGGTGGTCGCGGTGTCGGCGGTGCTGAAGGCTTCGCTGACGTTGTCGAGCCACTGGCTGACCAGCTGGGCGGCGCAGTTGGTGCTTCCCGTGCAGCTGTTGACGCAGACTTCTACCCCGGTAAGTTCCAGGTTGGTCAGACCGGCGTTACCGTGTCTCCAAACCTGTACATCGCCCTCGGTATCTCCGGTGCTATTCAGCACAAGGCTGGTATGCAGACCTCTAAGACCATCGTTGCTGTGAACAAGGACGAAGAGGCTTCCATTTTCGAGATCGCCGACCTCGGTATCGTAGGCGACCTGTTCCAGGTTGCTCCACAGGCCATTGAGGAACTCAAGAACCGCTAAAGGGGTTCTCATCTCGGTCTTTCGGGATTCCCTTTTCTACCGGCGCTGACCCCATGTTTTGGGGTTGGTGCCGGTTTTGGTCTGTTTGGGGTCGGGGTGCGCACAATTGGTTGCCGGCGGGCCAGGGTGCGCGCAATTGGTTGCCGGCTGATGTGCCAGAATCAAACCCTGAATCAAACCGCGTCTTCGATTTTACCGCTCAGATTCCCGCAGATAGTCCCCCAAATACGGCAGGGTGAACCTCACCGCGCCGAACCCCGCGGGCTCGATGAGGTCCCGGTCGATGAGCCGTTGCCGTCGCGCGGAAATCCCGTTTGGTGGTACTCCAAGTGTCTGAGCAATGGCCGCGGTGGGCACTTTTTCTTCCCTCGACGCCGCCATGGCACGCAGGAATGCTAATTCTCCGGTTGGGACCTTGGTGAGCGCTGGCTTGTGGACTTGGTGCTTCATCCGCCCGATTGCGTCATCGGCAATCTGGGAAACGTGGGCGGGGGAGATCGCGGTGGCGTGGTCTAGGTTTGAGGCAGCCCAACACAGCGAACCGACCACCTGGATGAGGTAGGGATAACCCCGGCAGAGATCGGTCGCGAGCGTGAGGGCTTCAGGAGTGATGTGCTTGCCGGCGTCTTCAATCGTGGTTTGGAGGGTTGTAGCTACGTCTTCATCGGAGATGGAGTGCAAGTCCACACGGGTGGCGCGGCGCATGAATGTTGTGCCTTCGTGCTGCAGGAGTTCCTCCACTCCATGCGGGAGCCCGGCGCAGGCGATGGCAATGTCTCGGTCATCGCGGACGAGGTCTTGGACGGCGGTGGCCAGCGTATGCAATTGATTGACGTTGGCGGCTTGTAGTTCATCGAGAGTCAGCAGGATTCCGGAACCTGTGAGGCTGTCCATGAGTTCGTTGAGTCGCGTGATGAGTGTGGGCGAGGACTCCAAGGCGGTGGCTTCAGGGTTCCGGTCGGTGCGAATGCCACCAACACCGGGGATTGAGCCGCCAGAGATTTTGCGCTGGGAGGGCGGGTTGATGGATGTAATGGCGCGGGGAACGGTTGTATTGACCAGCTCGTCGATCATCGAGGCGTGCGGATAGCACCGTAGGGTCATCCAACCTTGAGCCTGGGCAGTATCTTCGAGTTCATTAAGTAGGACGGTTTTGCCCACACCGCGGACGCCGCTGACAAGCAGTGCTCGGTGGGGTGAACCGGGGCCTTCCATGAGGCTGAGCTGGAATTGCCGCAGCAGGGCTTCCCGACCGGCGAGGTAATAGGGCGACGCGCCGAAGCTGGGCCGGAAAGGATTGCGTGGTGGGTTCGCGGGCTGAGGTGTGAAACTGCGACGTGATGGTGCCATGGATACGAGCTTAGCGACGCACGTGGACACTTGATAGATCTCATAGATGAGGATGGATTGAATAGATTTGATAGATCGTGCAGCGGTGTCCAGCTTGGATGGATTTGATAGATCGTACGGTAGTGACCGGCCTGAATAGATTTGATAGATCGTGTAGAGGTGGTCAGACTGAATAGATTTGATAGATCGCGTAGAGGTGGTCAGACTGAATAGATTTGATCGATATAAGGCGCAGTGAGTGGTTTTGCCAGATCCTGCAGGGCTGACGGGCGAGTTAACAAGACCCCGGGGTGTGTGCCTCCGAGGGGATACTTAGCGAACCCGCAGGTCTGCCCGATTTTCAAACCGCCTTGGCGTGCGGACTAGGCTAGCTAGCGTGAATTCCTCTCGACTTTATCTTGATAATGCAGCCACACAGCGGCTTCGCCCCGAGGCTCACGAAGCGATGGTGCAGGCTGCCCGAGAACTCAATCCCGCAGGACAGTACGCTTCTGGCCGTGCGGCCCGCAGTATGGTCGAGGATGCGCGCGAGCAGATTGCGGAGCTTTTGGGGGCGGACTCTGCGGAGGTGATTTTTACCGGTTCGGGGACGGAAGCGGACAATATCGCCATTCAAGGATTGGCGTTTGGATCACTGGCACGCCGAGCGGCTCGGGTTGTTGCTAGCGCAGATATTGAACACCCAGCGGTGGCCGAATCCGTGGACTGGCTCACCGCGGGCCCGATTGACTTCGGTTTCGATCGCTTTCGATTGCCCGTCGATCCGAGCGGTCGAGTGGTGGTAGGCGTGCCCGAATTAGACCGCCAGCTGGATGAGGCAGGAGACGTGGCAGTGTTGACCTGCATGTGGGCGAACAACGAAACGGGCAATATTCAACCCGTGAAGCAACTTGCAGAGTTCGCGCGCGAACGGAACATCCCATTTCATACCGATGCCGTGCAAGCCGTAGGGCATGTTGAGGTTAACTTCCACGAGCTTGGCGCCACCACCTTGGCAGCCAGCGCGCATAAATTTGGCGGGCCGAAGTCAGTGGGGATTCTGCTGGCCCGTCGCGATGCCGATATCTTGAGCCCCGTACGGGGAGGGGGACAAGAACGGAAATTGCGGTCGGGGACAGTGAACGTGCAAGGTGCGGTCGGGGCGGCTGCGGCGCTGGGGGCGTCGGTAAAAAAGATGGAAGAAGAAAATCGAACGATAGCCGCCTACCGCGATCAGCTGCGGGGAGCAGTGGAGGGCATCGACGGGGTACGTGTGTGGACGAATGAGCCTGCACTTGCGGGCCATCTGCACATCAGCGTGCCGGGGGCGGAGGGCGATAGTCTCATTATGTTGCTGGATGCAGCCGGGGTGGATGCCTCGACGGGATCGGCGTGCAGCGCGGGGGTTAATCGAGCGTCGACGGTGCTTACGGCGATGGGAGTGGATGTGGCCATCGCGCGTGGTGCGTTGCGATTGACTATTGGGCCCGATGCTGACGCAGAGGCTATTGGAGATCTCGCACATACGCTGCCACGGATCATTGAGCGGGCCAGAGCTGCTGGAATGGCCTACTAAGGTGATGGGTATGAGCACCTTCTTTTACGACGGCGATTGCGGATTCTGTCAGTGGTCGGCCGAGAGGCTGCGTGGGTTGACCAACGGGGGACTGGAGGTACGCCCAGCGTGGGTGGGTCGCTCGCAAACACCTGTGCCAACAGCGGTGGAGCGAAGGGTGCAGCAGAGAATTGCGACAGAGGCGGTGTACTGGCGGGGTGGTGCTGAGGGAGAGCCCGAGCTGTTCGGAGGCCATCGCGCGATCGGTATGGCTCTGGCGGATCACGGGCACACCACGGCGGTTCGGCTGACAGGTCGCGCACTGAACGCACCGGTTATATCGCTTATGGCGAAACTGGTCTATCGAGGGGTAGCCCGTTACCGGCACAAGCTGGGGCCCCTGGTGGGTGTGCAGGCCTGCGCGTTGCCACGAAATGGATTTTCGCCACGGTGAACGAGTAACCTGCCCACTATGCGTGTTGTAGCAGCAATGAGTGGTGGAGTGGATTCGGCGGTCGCGGCCTCCCGGGCGCTGGAAGCGGGGCACGATGTGGTCGGCGTGCACCTAGCCCTATCCCAATCTCCGGAAGCTGTGCGGGCGGGCTCACGTGGTTGTTGCTCCCTCGAGGATTCCGCCGATGCCCGGCGCGTGGCTGACAAGTTGGGCATCCCGTTTTACGTGTGGGATTTCTCCGATCGCTTCAAAGCGGATGTGATCGATGATTTCGTGGATTCGTACGCAATTGGTGAAACCCCCAATCCATGTTTGCGCTGCAACGAGAAGATCAAGTTTGAGGCGCTCCTGGACCGTTCCATTGCGCTGGGATTCGATGCCGTGGCGACGGGGCACTATGCACGGCTGCACGACGGTGTTTTGCGTCGTGGCATCGATGCCAATAAGGATCAGTCCTACGTGTTGGGCGTGCTGACTGACGAACAGTTGGCGCACTGCATGTTCCCCGTCGGCGATACGATCAAGCCCGATATTCGTGAAGAGGCGGCGGGGCACGGGTTCGGCGTGGCGTCTAAGCCGGACTCGCACGATATCTGCTTCATCCCCGACGGCCGGACCCAGGCCTTTTTGGGCAACAAGATCGGTCTGCGCCCCGGCATGGTGCAGTCCACGGCCGGGGAAAAACTAGCGGAGCACGAAGGTGTGTACGGTTTCACCGTCGGCCAGCGTAAGGGTTTGGGGTTGCCGCGGGAGGGGCTCGACGGACAACCTCGCTATGTCACTGATATTGACGCCGCCACGGGCACCGTGACTGTGGGGCACCGTAGGGACTTACGTATCGGCGGAATCGTTGCAGATCGGCTGAAGCGATTGAATCCTGAGGTTCATGGACGGGAGTTCGAGTGCGAGGTCCAGGTGCGGGCCCACGGAGGTGTGGTTCCGGCGCTGGCGCGATTGGTTGATGATCCCGATCCGGTCACTCCGGCAGGTCGCGAGAAGCGCGATGATGAAGCCCCGTGGCGCTTGGAATTGGAACTGCGTGAACCCTTGGAGGGAGTGGCGAGGGGCCAGGCAGCGGTTGTTTACAAACCCGAGGATGACGGGGATATTCTACTGGGGTCGGGCACGATTCGTGCGACGAGCCCGTGGGATCGCGTATAGGCCCGCGCTAGATTCAGGGAGTACTCAGCGAGGAACGCCGAAAACAGCCATCTACGTGCGAAGGACAGATATGCGGTTCGGTTGGTGGGAAAACACTGTGGTCCGGAATCTCGACTACCGAGAGGCATGGGCGGCTGCCATGCGCAGGACGGTGGATGTGGAGGAGGACATCGGCTGTGAACCTGCTTTGAGTGTGGTGCGCATGGGTGATACCACCGCCGCTACTGCGTCGATAGCGCAGATCCCCGTGCGCAGTAATGCCAGGGGCTGGGAGCTCACGGCACATCCCAGCTTGGAATCTCGCCGTGTTGACGGTGCGTGGCGCGAAATCCGTGACCTCGCAGAAGAGCTGGTGATTGGGCGTACTCAGCGGTTGATGGTGCACGTGGAAGGCCCGTGGAGTTTCGGAGCGAACGTGGAATACCGTGGGCACGCCCTGCTGCGCGATCGCCCGGCTTTCCGAGATTGCGCTGTCACGCTGGGAGAGGCAGTGGCGGAGGCAGCACAGTGGTGGTCCGAGGCCATGGGCAGTGCAGGTAACCCTGCAGAAGTGATTATTGCCGTTCATGAACCCCGGGTCGCAGAAGTCGCCAGTGGCCTGAGCGGATCCACTGATTTTGACACCTTCGACCCCGTTGACCGCCAGATCTTGGCGGGTGTGTGGGAGCGGTTCGCCTCCCAGGTGCACCGCCCGATGGTGTTGAACACACATGGCCCCTTGGATGACGAGGTGGTGTATGCCGTGGGGGCGTCGGAATGGGAAGCGGTGGTAGTGGCACCGGAGCAACTGCAGTCGTCTGCGGCGAAGGACCGGATTGGCCAGTTAATCGGGACGGGGCAGCGCATTGGGTGGGCGTTGGGCTCTGCGGAGGTTGCGGCGGGAATCGAGGGTGGTGAATCGGCTGCTGTCAATATGTTGAACCAATGGAGACAATGGTCGTTTGAGGAGGGGATGCTGCCACGTATGGTTGATGTGGTAGTTCCGGAAGGGGTGCGAACCAAGGGAGAGGCTTCAGAAGCGGCTGCGGCGGCGAGAATTGCAGTATCTTCGCTGGTGAAAGGCTAATATTCACCTATTGTTCTTACGTGGCCTTAATGAAATCTTTACCCCCTTACCTGGGGGTAAATTTGTTTAAGCCCATTGCGGAGGGTGGGTGCGGCCCATAGTGTCGTCGGTGAACAACAGCGATATTGTTCAACAAACGCAAGGGCTTCAAGCCATCTCCACTTCGAAAGGTGAAACACAATGGGTTCCGTAGAGCAGATTTTCGACAACTTCGACCTCATCAAGTTCGTTAAGGACTTCTTCGGCCAGCTGTTCGAGGGCAACGACTTCGGCGCTGCACTGTCCGACGCAGGTTCTTCTCAGCTGTCCGGCGGCACCGATTCCGCTGAGACCGCAGGTTCCGCTTCCGAGGCTCTGGGTTCCCTGAGCGACTCCGCAGCTACCGAGGCTGCAGAGTAAATCGTTAGCGCGACTGCATCGCAGTTCCCGCTGCGAGAATTCGCACTGGTGTGAATCGTTTGAAAGCCCAGCTCCACATGTGATGTGGATGCTGGGCTTCATTATTTTCTGGGGGGCACTCCGGTAGCCTCAATGTGTCGCTGCTATTCCCTGTGGCCCGAGCGGGCACTAGCGGGAGCAATGATCGGGGGGCACTCCGGTAGCCTCAATGTGTTGCTGCCATTCCCTGTGGCCCGAGCGGGCACTAGCGGGAGCACTGATCGGGGCACTACCTAGAAACCGCCCCACAACTGAGCTCGTTCTACACCGAACCGTCATCCAACAGCTTCATAAATTGTGCCTCGTTCAGGATGGGCACACCCAGATCCTCGGCCTTGGTGAGCTTGGACCCGGCCTTTTCACCCGCGACCAGGTAGCTGGTCTTCTTCGATACGCTGCCTGCCGCCTTGGCGCCACGGGATTCAATAGCTTGTTTTGCGCTATCGCGATCGAAGTTTTCCAACGTGCCCGTCACCACAATGGTCAGGCCTTCCAGAAGGGACGATTGGGCCAGATCCTCCTCGGTTTGTTCAGGGGCTTGTTCTTCCATCGTCACACCCGCTGCCGCCCACTTGTCGACAATATTGCGGTGCCATGCAACGGTGAACCAATCAGCGACGGATTTGGCGATGATTTCCCCAACCCCATCGATGGTGGACATCTCTGCCACGCTCGCCTCGCTGATTGCGGGGATGCTGTGGTAGTGCGCAGCTAAAGCTTTCGCGGCAGTTGGGCCTGCATGGCGTATAGACAAAGCAACGATTACGCGCCATAGTTCTACCTGCTTGGCGCCTTCTAGCTTCTCCAGCAGGGTTTCACCGGCCTTGTTGAGCGCCCCCGCCTTGGTGGAATAGGCAGTGGTCTTCTTCAGATCCTCCTCACCAAGGTCGAACAACTCTGATTCATCTGGGAGCACGCCCGAGTTAATGAGGTCATACGCGGCGCGCTCGCCCAACGCATCAATATCGAATGCCCCGCGCCCCGCCAGGTACGTGAGGCGCGTGTGCAGTTGGCCGGGGCAGCTGCGGGTATTGGGGCAGCGCCAATCGGCGTCGCCCTCCTTAGAAGGAGCCAGGGGGGTGCCACATTCTGGGCACACGCTTGAGAAGAGGTATTCCCGCTGCGTTCCATCGCGTAGATCCTCGACCGGCCCCAAAACCTCTGGGATGACCTCACCGGCTTTGCGGATCATGATGGTATCTCCCAGTAGCACACCTTTGCGGTGAGCTTCCGTGGGATTGTGCAACGTGGCCATGGTGACGGTGGACCCTGCCACATACTTCGGCTCCATCACGGCATACGGAGTGGCGCGGCCCGTGCGACCGATGCCGATGCGGATGTTGCGCAGGCGCGTCATGGCTTCTTCGGGCGGATACTTATATGCGATGGCCCAGCGCGGGGCGCGGCTGGTGGTACCTAAGCTGAGTTGTTCATCGAGGGAATCGACTTTAACTACAAGGCCGTCCATCTCGTGTGCTGCATCGTGGCGATGATCCCCCCAATACGCAACTTCCTTGAGGACTTCCTTGGGGGAGTGCAACTGCTTAGTGTACGGGCTGACGGGCAGGCCCCACGCCTCGATCGCACGGTAGGCCTCGTGTTGGCTGGAGACATTAAAGCCCTCACGAGCCCCGATGCCGTGGCAGATCAGGCGAAGTGGGCGCTTTGCTGTGTCTGCTGCGTTTTTCTGACGCATCGCACCAGCAGCAGCGTTACGAGGATTAGCGAACAGCTTCAGCCCTTCCGCCTGCCGTTGGGCGTTCATTGTTGCGAAGTCCTCAACTTGGATGAACACCTCACCGCGGATCTCTACGAGCTCCGGAACGGGAAACTCCTCGGTGCCCGTGAGGGTATCCGGGATGTCATCGAGGGTGCGTGCATTGTGAGTAATGTCCTCACCGGTGGTGCCATCGCCACGTGTAAGGGCCAGTTCCAGCTTCCCGTCGATATACAGCAGGTTGATCGATGCGCCATCAATCTTCAGTTCCGTGAGGTAAGTCTCCGCCGGGGTGCGCGTCAGCCACGCCTCTAAGTCGCCAGCATTGAAGACATTGTCCAAGGACAGCATCCTCTCGCGGTGGTCCACGTTGTTGAATGCACTCGGCGGGGCTGGGGCGACTTCCTGGGTGGGGCTGGTCCCGGTGACAGCTTCAGGGTGCGTCCTTTCGAGCTCCTTGAGCTGTGCGAGGAGCGTGTCGAACTCCTCATCGCTGATCGTAGGATCGCCGTAGTAATAGCGTTCGCGGTGCGTACGCACCTGCTCTGCCAACTGGCGCCACTGCTCCGTTAGTTCTGGCTGTGTGGTCACAGGTTCCAAGCTTAGTCACGGGGCAAAGTGTGAAGGCGGTGTGGTGGTTGCACTTTGTCGTATCTCGCCTCTTTTTTCCGACGCCGCTTGGTGCTGCCATTGCTGATGGTCGCGGGCGGGGTGGCGGTTGCACTTTGTCTTATCTCGCCTCTTTTTTCCGACGCCGCTTGGCGCTGCCATTGCTGATGGTTGCAGGCGGGGTGGCGGTTGCTGCGCCTTTAATCGACGCCGCTTGGTGCTGCCATTGCTGATGGTTGCGGGCGGGGTGGCGGTTGCTGCGCCTGTATAGAATTACACGTTTTTTAATAGCCCGACTTTGGCACACCGAAAGTGAGCCAGCGCACATTTGGCCGTAGCGAGGCGAACCTCATGGGTGTGTTTTTGGCTCCCAGATCTATATATATGAATCCCACAAACATGCACGCTGCCCCGGTTGTGCAGGCCACAACAGCGGGGGCAAGAGTTGTGTTGCTAGGTGGGGGAGTTGTCGCAAGCGTTCCTAGAGTTTTGCCCATTCCTCAACGCACCTCCGCGACCTCCTGTAGGGGCCGCGGAGGTCTTGAGGATAAACCAACCACCGAAATCACTAATCCGGAAGGGCAATAGATGATCACACGGATTTTAGTGGCCAACCGCGGCGAAATCGCGGCACGAATCATCCGCACAGTCCACGACCTGGGGTTGAAAGCAATCGCTGTATACGCAGATGCAGACAGGGATTCTCCCGCGGTGCAACTCGCGGATGAGGCATATTCTCTAGGCGGCGGTACCGTAGGGGAGACCTACCTGAATTTGGGCAAAATCTTGGAGATCGCCCGCCGAAGTAACGCCGATGCGTTGCATCCCGGTTACGGATTCCTCTCTGAAATCGCCGATGTCGCCCACGCGGTCACCGATGCCGGATTGGTGTGGATCGGCCCTTCGGCCAACACAATCAATCAACTTGGAGACAAGATCTCGGCCCGCCGCACAGCACTCATCGCGGGAGTACAACCTGTGCCGGGGACTAACGATCCCGTCGATAGCATGGCAACGCTCCGCAGCTTCATCGATACCCACGGCCTGCCTATCGTCGCCAAACGCTCCGATGGCGGAGGCGGGCGCGGTATTGAAATCATGCGCACACCAACGGACGTCGAAGAATTCGGCGTCCGCCACGACGGCTCTGACATGGATGCGTTCTTCCTGGAAAAATTCGTGGAAAACGGGCGCCACGTGGAAACCCAATGTATGGCAGACGCTCATGGTGACTTCGCCGTCGTGACTACCCGCGACTGTTCAGTACAGCGCCGAAATCAAAAGCTCATCGAAGAAGCCCCCGCCCCATTTCTCACCGAAACTGCCGAAAGAACCGTCCGTGATTGGTCCCGTAAGCTCTTTCGCTACACGGAATACCAAGGCCTCGGCACCTGCGAATTCTTGGTTAAGGGAGACGAAGTCTATTTCCTCGAGGTCAACCCACGCCTCCAGGTGGAACACACTGTTTCCGAAGAAATCACTGGCCTCGACCTCGTCACCCAGCAAATTCGCATTGCCGACGGAAAACAGCTTCCCCAGGTTCCCGAGCCCCGCGGGCATTCCGTGGAATTGCGTATCACCTCCGAAGACCCGGGCGCCGATCTCACCCCCACGGCAGGCACCATCACCACATTGAATTGGCCCATGGGGCACGGCATACGTATCGAGACCGGTGTTCGCGAAGGAGATAGTGTCACGCCGGATTTCGACTCCATGATCGCCAAACTCATCGTCACTGGACCAGATCGTCCTACCACCATTAAGCGCTGCCTACGCGCTCTCACCGAGCTGACCATTGAGGGCGTGGCCACGCCAGCGCCACTGTTAGAACGAATCCTAACCCACCCCGACTTTGCCGAAGACTTCGCCGTGGGCACGAAGTGGCTCGAAGAAGAATTTTTGCCACAGTGTGAGCTGCCGGCTCCTTTCGCTGAAAGTGGCGTCGAAAAAGAAGAACAAGAAACCCTGCACCTGCCTATAGAAATCGACGGACGTCGACACACGCTTACCTTGCCAGCAGGGTTACTCCGTACCGGAGGGGGAGAGGAGAAACCGCAGCAACCCCGTCGGGGTTCCTCCAAGAGGAACGGCGCCACCGCGGGGGGTGATGGGGCCGTTGGCGCAGATGGCGTGGTTGCTTCCCCGATGCAGGCCATCGTCGTGCGCGTGCCCGTTGAACCAGGTCAGAGGGTCGTAGAAGGGGATGTCCTCATCGTGATTGAGGCCATGAAGATGGAGAAATACATCCATTCCACCGCCACTGGGGTGGTCGAGGAAATCCTCGTGGATGTGTCCCAAAACGTTCCCGCAGGCACCCCGCTGCTCAAGATCGCTACCGAGAAGGAGGCATAAATGGGGATTCAATCACTGCGTCTGCAAGTCAGCCGGGTTCTGGGCCGCAAGAAAGCCCCCCTGAACCTGCCACCGACCGTCGACCCAGGCATGTCCGCGGATTCTGAAGGGCACGCACATCCACCCGTCGGTAGTAAAAACCGCATTGACTACGCTTCGGCCTCGGCCGCAGCCGAGCGCAAAGCGAAGAAAACTCAGCATGCAAAAGGCAAGAAAACCGCACGCGAGCGCATTGCCAGCTTGTTGGACGAGGATTCCTTTGTGGAGTTTGGACGGTTCCATGGCGGCGACGTCACGCAAGGTTTTTTGGGCGCTGCGGTTATTACTGGATTCGGGGAGATCGACGGCCGCAAGGTTGCGCTCTACGTCCAGGATTTTTCTATCCAGGGTGGCACGCTGGGGAAAGTCGAGGGTGTGAAGATCTGCTCTCTCCTGGATAAGGCAATGGCCATGCGGATACCCGTCATTTCCATTCTGGATTCTGGCGGGGCGCGTATCCAGGAAGGTGTACAGGGGTTGTCTGAATACGGTCGCATCTTCCGGCGCTCCTGCAAAGCCTCCGGAATGATCCCGCAGATTTCCTTGATCTTGGGCCCCAGTGCCGGCGGCGCGGTGTATTCACCAGCGCTGACCGACTTTGTCATCATGACTCGAGAGAACTCTCACATGTTCGTCACCGGCCCCGATGTCGTGCGCGCAGTCACAGGGGAGGACGTTAGCTCCGCGGACCTTGGTGGTGCCGAGCTGCACAACGTGCAATCCGGTGTTGCCCATTACCTGGGTGAGGACGAAGAAGACGCGTTCGGGTACGTCCGCAGCTTGTTGACATATTTGCCCAGCCACTGTGACGAGATGCCACCGAGCTACACATACAAACCTTCTGCTGCCGACGAAAAAGCCGCAGCGGCCGTGAAGGATTTGGTGCCCGATAATTCCCGTCAGCCCTACAACATGGTGGACGTGGTGGAATCCCTCGTGGATCACGGGGAATTTGTACAGGTCCAAGAACATTTCGCCCCATCTATCATCATTGGCTTTGCCTGCATTAACGGTGAGTCCGTGGGTATCGTTGCCGACCAGCCGATGCACAATGCCGGTACGTTGGACGTGGATTCGTCCGAAAAGGCTGCGCGGTTTGTGCGTTGCTGCGATGCCTTTGGCTTGCCGGTAGTGACTCTCGTTGACGTGCCGGGCTACCGCCCGGGAGCCGATCAAGAACAGGCCGGCATCATTCGTCGCGGTGCCAAATTGATCTTCGCTTACGCTAACGCGACCGTACCGTTAGTCACCATCACTCTGCGCAAGGCATACGGTGGGGCTTATATCGTCATGGGGTCCAAGTCCATCGGCGCCGATTTCGCCTATGCCTGGCCCGATGCAGAAATCGCCGTGATGGGCGCCGACGGGGCAGTGAGTATTTTGAACCGTCGGGAGATCAAGGCTGCGGGCCCAGCCCCCGCCGCAATGGCAGCCAAAGCCAAGGAATTGGCAGAGGAATATGCGGCCCAGAACATCAACCCAAACCTGTCCGTGGCAACCGGCGAGCTGGACGGAATCATTTCGCCAGAAGGCACCCGCCAAGCCATTGCCGAATCACTCGAAGTGTTGCGGACCAAAGACCGCACTCACAGTGGCCTCAAGCGCCATAACAACGGCCCGTTGTAAACCTCGTTTTCAACCAGTTGGCTTCTCGTGGTGCAAGACCCATTGCGTTTTACCACCTGGTTTCCTGCGGCGTTAACCCCTGCTCAACCGCGTTACATCTTTGCGGTACATCCCTCTTTCCAACCACACATTCTTAGGACTTCACCTCTATGGCACCCACTAGTTTCCTCGCTCACCTGAACACCTCAGGTGATAAGTACGCGATCGTTATGGCCGGGCAATCTAGCCCATGGCAGGAGCTGTTACGCTCCCAGATCGCAGACCCACAATTGTGTTCTATCTTCGGCGGGCTGCTGCGCGCCTCCGATGACCTGCTTGCACCCGTCGCCCCGCAGCTTGTTGCCGTGAGCGCCGGCACACTGAGCGGGCAGCGCCTAGCCCACGACCCCAATGGGGTGAACGCGGCACTATCCGTCCCCGGAATCACCGTTACCCAGTACCTGCAGTACCGGGCCCTTATCAATGCCGGTTTGGATGTTGCGGCCAACCAGCCCATTGCCATACTGGGACATTCCCAGGGTGTGTTGGGAGTGGGCATGGTTCAATCGGATAATCCCGCGGAAGTACTCGCCATCGCGCGCCTCATCGGCGCTGCAACCTCCCGCGCCTCCCGCGGCCTATCCACCCCGCCCATGCTGGCGATTGAAGGGCTGGGTACTGCGGAAGTCCGTGCGGCCATTGACGGTACTGGTGTGGAGCTGGCCCTAGTGAACGGCCGGACCCGTCACGTGGTTTCCGGAAAGCCATCTGATCTGGAACTGGTGAAGCGCACACTGAATGCTGACGTGAACGCGGAGTATTTAGAAGTCGCAGCGCCGTTCCATCACTCCATGCTCAGCGACGGTGTGGAGCAGGTCATCACTTGGGCCAAGGCATGTGATCTGCCTCTTGAACTGGCAGAAACCTACGCCCGCACCGTCATGACGGACCACATTGACTGGCCCGCGGAGCTCCGTGGCGTGGCCGGTGCACAATGGCTGATCGAGTTAGGCCCTGGGCGCAGCCGCCTCACGGAAGACAACGTGGAGGGAACCGGTGTGGGCATTGCCCGCGCGCACACCCTTGATGAGATCGACCGCCTGGCCACCGTTGGGAATCTACCACCGCGCACCACCGATTGGTCTCGTTATGCTCCGCGCGCGGTGCAGCTGCCCACCGGTGAAGCCGTTGAAACTGCCTTCAGCCGCCTTACCGGCAACTCGCCTATCATCCTCGCGGGGATGACCCCGACCACGGTTGATCCGGAGATCGTCTCTGCCGCGGCCAATGCAGGGTTCTGGGCAGAGTTGGCCGGTGGTGGACAGGTCACCGCAGAGGTTTTCGCTAGGAACCTCGCGGACCTAAAGGAGCAGTTAGATCCCGGTCGTACAGCCAAATTCAACGCGATGTTTATGGACCGTTACCTGTGGAACCTGCAGTTCGGTGCTCAGCGGATCGTGGGCAAGGCGCGCGAATCCGGTGCACCCATCGACGGTGTGGTTGTTTCGGCCGGTATCCCGGAGTTGGACGAGGCTCCTCAGCTGATCGAGGAACTGCAATCCCAAGGTTTCCGGTATGTGTGCTTTAAACCCGGCACCAAGTCCCAGATTCGTCAATGCCTGGCCATCGCCGAAACCGTCCCAACCACGGTCATTTTGCATGTGGAAGATGGCCATGCCGGTGGTCACCACTCGTGGGAAAGCCTCGATGACCTGCTGCTGAACACATACGCGGAGATCCGGCGCCACGATAACGTCATCCTGTGCGTGGGCGGCGGAATTGGCACCCCGGATCGTGCTGCGGATTTCATCTCCGGTGAATGGTCCTTAGATCACAACATGCAGAAGATGCCGGTTGACGGGGTACTCATCGGCACTGCGGCCATGACGGCCAAAGAAGCCCGAACTACTGAGCCGGTCAAGGACTTGTTGGTGGCCACCCCTGGTGTCGCAGGCAATGAGTGGGAGGGAGGTGGTGTCCGCTCTGGCCTTTCCCACTTGCGCGCGGACATGTACGAGATCGATAACGATGCCGCCGCCTGCGCTCGCCTTATCGCCGAGGTCGAAGGCGATATGGACCGCATCAATGCCCGTCGCGATGAGATCATTGAAGCACTTAACAAGACCGCGAAGCCGTACTTCGGCGATTTACCTGAGATGACTTACGCGCAGGTGGTCCGGCGCTTCGCTGAACTGTCCTATCCATGGGTCGATCCCTCCTGGTCCCAGCGCTACTGGGAATTGCTGCAACGGGTTGAGGCTCGTTTATCGCCGGCGGATCACGGACCGGTGACAACTCTTTTTCCTTTTGTGGACGACGCCGACCAGGCCTTCAGCGCCGCCGACAAGCTCATCGCGGCCTATCCTCACGCGGAGAAACTTACCCTCACAAGTCTAGATGCTGCCTGGTTCGTATCACTGTGCCGTAAATACCCAAAGCCGATGGGCTTCGTGCCCGTTCTGGATGACGATCTGCTGCGTGCGTGGGGACAGGATTGTCTGTGGCAGTCGCAAGATGACCGTTACGAGGCCTCCGCTGTCCGTGTGATTCCCGGGCCAGTTTCTGTGCGTGGCATTACGACGAAGAATGAACCCATTGGCACAATTTTGAACCGGTTTGAACAGGCGGTGCGGGCACGTCTTGGGAAGTCGACCCCGGTGGTCTCCCGTTTGGCTTCGGCCACCACCGCCGAGGAGCTCATTCAAGCTGCCCCATTCATCTCCTGGACCGGGCACGTCATGGATAACCCAGCACACAACCTGAGTTGCTATGACTTGGTGATTGACAACCCAGAAGACATCGGACGGGCTACTGTCTCCGCAACCCTCACGGTGAAACTGGATACGTACTGGGACGGATCACAAGCCGATGCGCACGCCGTGCGTGAACTGGTGGTGCCACTGTTACTGCCGACTTCCGTTGTCGATGGCGGCCTGCCGATTGTGGATGAAGATCGCTTACCAGAATCCATGTATGCATTGCTCGCAGGCACTGCGGGTGTGGGCAACACGTCCGTTACTCACGATGAGATCACGGCCATGCCTGCGATGGTGCCGTCCGAACGTTCTCCGTACGGGGAGGCACACTACGCCTTCCATCTCACCGACAACCTCGGCCCTGATCACACGGCTGTGACGGGCGCGGATATGGCCACCGCCCGCATTGTTCCCGACGCACTATTGGGGCCATGCTGGCCAGCGATTTATGCCGCACTGGGGTCTGCACGCGTGAACGATTACCCAGTTATCGAGGGGTTGCTCAATGCGGTGCACCTAGACCACACTGTCAGTTTCTCACGCCCCGTCGACGGACTGGATGCCGCCCGGGTGGACGTGATTAGCTGGGCAGAATCTGTACAGGAATCGTCTTCTGGTCGTGTCGTGCAGGTCAACCTGGAGCTTCGCATCGAAGGTGAACTATTGGGCACTTTCACCGAGCGTTTCGCGATTCGTGGCCGTGCATTCGGTACGGATAAGCCCAGTGAGCCAGCATTCGCAGGGGGCGTAGAAAAGATGGAGGACACTCCGCGATCCACGTTGCTGCGCGAGGTGGTGACAGCACCGAGCAACATGACACCGTTCGCGTGGGTTTCCGGTGACTTCAATCCGATCCACACCAGCTACGCCGCAGCCACCGTTGCTGGACTCGAAGCGCCACTGGTGCACGGAATGTGGCTATCCGCTACTGCCCAACACGCTGTGGCCAAATCTGGTTACCGCATTACTGGGTGGACATACCGCATGTTTAACATGGTTGCGCTGGACGCCGAAGTGGAGATAAAGGTCGAACGTATCGGCCGTCGACCCCAGGGTGGTTTGGTACTGGAAGTGACGTGTTCTATCGACGGGGAGCTGGTCTCACAGGCCACCGTCGCCACGGACATTCCACGATCCGCATACGTCTACCCAGGCCAAGGCATCCAGTCCAAGGGCATGGGTCTGAATGAACGCGCCAACTCCCGCGCCACCGCGGAGGTGTGGGAGCGCGCCGATGCGCACACGCTCAGTGCACTGGGCTTTTCTATTCTCACCGTCGTGCGCGATAACCCCACGGAACTCACCGCGGGGCAGACCGTCTACCGGCATCCCGAGGGCGTGCTCAACCTCACGCAATTTACCCAGGTCGCGCTGGCCACGCTGGCTTTCGCCCAGACGGCGCGCCTTCGCGAAGCCGGAGGAGTAGCGGACGGGGCGTTCTTCGCTGGGCACTCCTTGGGTGAGTACAACGCGCTATCCGCTTACGCTCAGGTCATTGACCTAGAAACCGTATTGGAACTGGTATTCCACCGTGGATCCACCATGCACAACTTGGTTGAGCGGGATCCTCAAGGGCGCTCCAATTACCGCATGGGCGCGCTTCGTCCGAACCAATTTGGGGTTACAACTGATGAGGCCGTCAAGCAATACGTCGCCGAGGTCTCTCGCGGCACCGGCGAGTTCCTGGAGATCGTCAACTACAACTTGGCCGGCCAACAGTACGCTGTTGCCGGAACTATCCCTGGCATCGAAGCTTTGGAACTCGACGCCAACGAGCGTGCCGCCGCAGCTGGTGGCAAGGGTGCGTTTATGCTGGTTCCGGGAATTGATGTGCCTTTCCACTCCCAAGTACTGCGCGGAGGCGTGGGGGAATTCCGGGATCGCCTCACTGAGTTGTTGCCACAGCACATTGAGATTTCAGCACTGGAAGGACACTACGTTCCGAACCTCGTAGCCATCCCGTTTGAACTGACTCGCGAGTTCGCTGAGACCATTCTGCAGGTTGTTCCTTCCGAGCCGATCAAGGAGGCCTTGGAGAATTGGGATGTGCAAGACCGCAATGAGCTGGGTCGCATGCTGCTCATCGAGCTCCTGTGCTGGCAATTTGCTTCCCCGGTGCGCTGGATCGAAACCCAAAAGCTGCTGCTGCGTGACAAGCAGGTTGAGGATTACATCGAGGTCGGTTTGGGCGCAGCCCCGACGTTGGCGAACCTGGCCTCCAAGACGTTGGCGTTGCCACAATTTGCGGATCTCACGGTGCGCGTGTTGAACGTGCAGCGCGATGAGAAGTTGGTGTACCAGCAGGACGTTCACACGATCGAGGATCCGCGAGAGGAGGCCCCCACCGAGCCAGCGACGAACCAGCCAGCGGCGAACCAAGCGGTTGCAAACCAAGCAGTTACAAACCAGGGAAACTCGGCTCCACCAGCCAATCGGCCAGCGACGAACCAAGCTGCTACAGGCCAGGCACCAGCCACACCAACTGCACCAGCCGCATCACCTGTGTTAGCTGCGGAAGCCGCGCAAACCTCCCCATCCGTGGCTACTGCACAGGCCGTGTCTGCTACGCCCGCTGCACCGGCTGCGGAAATCCCGACCCTGCCTTACAGGGCCTCGGATGCCATCAAGACTCTCCTTGCGTACTCCAACAAGGTCCGCGCCGACCAGATAGGTGATGCGGATACGACGGGCACCTTGACCAATGGTGTGTCCTCCCGCCTGAACCAGTTGCTCATGGACATGTCCGCAGAACTGGGCCTGTCCAGTGTGGAAGGCGCGGCAGAAGCCGATGTCGCCACATTGTCCGGCACCGTGGATAAAGCCGCATTCAACTACACAGCATTCGGACCCATCCTGGGCGAGGCCGTCAAGGACCGCGTACGTAAGCTCTTCGGTGCCTCTGGTGCCAAGCAATCCTTCATCGGTGAATACCTCACCACTGAATGGGGCTTGGGCGATGGGTGGGCCGCGCACACCACCGCAGCCATCGTGTTGGGTACCCGTGATGGTGCTTCCGCCCGCGGTGGCGACCTCGCGACGTTGCCTACGGAGGTCGCCTCTATGAGTGCAGTAAAAGACCTTATCGACGAGGCCGTTACCCAGGTCGGTTCCGCTCACGGTATCTCTGTAGCCAAGCCGGCTTCCTCTGGCGCCGACGGGGTAGCGGTGGACTCCGCCGCGCTGGATGCTTTCAGCGAACAGATAACGGGCTCTCTTGCTTCCACCGCCCGCCATCTACTTGATTCTCTGGGTTTGGGTAGCACCGAGTCCACAGATTTTGCAGAGGATAACGACGCAGCCACGGTGATGGAGGCCGTCGAAGCAGAGTTGGGCAGCACCTGGCCGCAACTCGTCTCTCCGTGTTTTGACTCTCGCCGGGCTATCCTCTTCGATGACCGTTGGGCAACAGCCCGTGAGGACGTAGCGCGGCTGGGCACAGGTGAGGCACTCGACGTCAACCTCAATTCTTTCATCGGTACCGGGCAGGCCGTGGCGGATCAAGCACTGTGGTGGGCGGAACGATCCGAAGCCTCTGAACTGCTACGTTCCATAGCGAACGCGGCCACTTCCACAAATCCTGGGGAATATCACAGCCAGGTGGCTGTCGTTACCGGTATGACTCCCGATTCGATTGCCGGTGGTGTGGTCGCCCGATTGCTCGAAGGCGGCGCAACAGTGGTGGCAACCGCATCGCGAATCACCTCCAGCCGGCTCTCCTTTGTCAAAGACTTGTACCGCCGCCACGCGCGGGCAGGTGCGGCGCTGTGGCTGGTACCTGCGAACCTAGCCAGCTACCGTGACGTGGATGCGCTCGTGGAATGGATTGGCAATGAGCAGACCGAAACCGTTGGCTCTGATGTCAAGGTCACCAAGCCGGCACTGACCCCGGACCTGTATTTCCCCTTCGCCGCACCACCGGTCATGGGCTCTGTTGAAGATGCCGGCGCAGCCGCGGAAAACCAGGCCCGCCTGCTGCTGTGGAGCGTGGAACGTTCCATGACCGCCTTGGGCCGGATCGGCGTGGAATCCAACGTCGCCCACCGCCTGCACGTCGTCTTGCCGGGTAGTCCAAACCGGGGCACGTTCGGCGGCGATGGGGCATATGGCGAAACCAAAGCCGCGTTCGATGCCATCGTGAACAAGTGGAAGGTGGAACCGTGGGCGGAGCGGATCACCATTGCGCATCCTCGCATCGGCTGGGTCGCTGGCACCGGGCTAATGGGAGGAAATGATCCACTGGTCGAGGCCGCACAGCGCGCGGGTGTTCGTGTATTCACCCCGGCGGAAATCTCCGAAGAACTGCTGGCCCTGTGTACCTCCCAGGCACGTCACCAGGCACGAAAGTGTCCCATCGAAGCCGACCTGACCGGCGGCCTAAGCGAAATAAATATCGGGGAGCTCGAGGAAGTGGCGTCGGATAAAAAGGTCAAAGAGGAAGAACAACCGGCAACTGTCGATGCCCTGCCGACCCCGTACCAACCCACCCAACCTGCAGGGACGTGGGGTACGACCACTGCGACGCTGGATGAGACTGTGGTGATTGTTGGCCTTGGCGAGGTCAGCCCGTGGGGTTCCGGCCGCACCCGTTTTGAAGCGGAATATGGCATTCAATCCGATGGCACCGTGGACCTCACCGCGGCTGGTGTGCTGGAGCTGGCATGGATGACCGGGCTGTTGACCTGGAAAGATACCCCAAAGGCGGGGTGGTACGACCAAGAGGATCAGATCGTTGACGAGGCGGAGATTTTCGATCGCTACCGAGACGAGGTTGTGGCGCGTTCCGGCGTACGCACATTCGTGACGGATTCTGCGATTGCCAACGACGGTGAAGGGCCCCACAGTCCGAAGTCCGTGGAAATGTTCCTCGATCGCGATGTGACCTTTAGCGTGGATAGCAAAGCCGATGCTAAAGCGTTCGTGGAGGCCGACCCGCAATTCACTCGTGCCGTTGACGTTGACGGTGAATGGCAGGTCACGCGGTTGGCTGGGGCGCGTTCGCGAGTTCCCCGTCGCGCGACGTTGGCCCGGCGCGTGGGCGGGCAGTTTCCCACGGATTTTGATCCCACCCGCTGGGGCGTGCCGCAGGACATGGTGGAATCCCTCGACAGGATGGCTGTGTGGAACCTGGTTGCCACCGTGGATGCTTTCCTCTCCGCCGGCTTTAGCCCGTCCGAGCTGCTGGAGGCCGTGCACCCGGCCGAGGTGGCGATGACGCAGGGCACGGGTTTTGGTGGCATGACTTCCATGCGCAAGCTCTTTGTGGACCGATTCCTAGGGGAGGATATCCCATCGGACATTCTGCAGGAGACCTTGCCAAATGTTGTGGCGGCCCACACCATGCAATCCTTCGTGGGCGGTTACGGTTCCATGATCCATCCGGTCGGTGCGTGTGCCACCGCCGCGGTCTCGATTGAAGAAGGCATGGATAAGATCCGCTGCGGAAAAGCGGACTTTGTGGTGGCCGGTGCGGTGGATGACATTTCGGTCGAGTCCATTTCCGGCTTCGCCAACATGAATGCGACCGCGAACTCGGAGGCCATGGCGGCTAAAGGGATTAGCGAGCGCTTCTATTCCCGCGCTGGTGATCGCCGACGCGGTGGGTTCGTGGAAGCACAAGGTGGCGGTACCGTATTGCTGGCCCGCGGTGCAGTCGCGGCCCGCATGGGGCTGCCGGTCTATGGCGTGGTTGGGTTCGCACAGTCGTACGCCGACGGTATCCACACCTCCATTCCAGCTCCCGGAATCGGTGCGTTGGCATCGGTAAGGAAGAGCTCGCAGATACGCGGGAACCTGGAAGCGCTTGGTGTAACTGCAGATGACATCGCCGTGGTGTCCAAGCACGATACGTCGACGAATGCGAATGATCCGAACGAAGCCAACCTGCATACGCGAATGGCTAAGGCGCTGGGGCGCACCCCGGGCAATCCAATGTTCGTGGTTTCCCAAAAGACACTCACCGGTCATGCCAAAGGTGGTGCAGCGGTATTTCAGGTCGCGGGTATTACCGACATGTTCCGCACGGGACGGATACCGGGTAACCGCGCGCTCGATTGTTTGGATCCCGCGATGGAGGATTCGCTGTTCCTCGTGTGGCCGCGTTCGCCACTGCAGCTGGACCGGACCATCAAAGCGGGCATTTTGACCTCGTTGGGCTTCGGACACGTCTCCGCCGTTGTGGTACTGGTTCATCCTGCGGCTTTCCAGGCCGTGGTGGCCACGGAGCTGGGAGAGGACAGTGCCGCCCAGTGGCAGGAACGCGCTACTCAGCGTTTGCGCCAAGGCGTGCGCCGACGGGAAGCCGGCATGCTGGGGCATGCGCCGTTGTTCGAACGTCCTGCTGGGCGCATCTATGAGACGGATGACGAGGAAGCGGCGATGCTCCTGGGAGACGAATCGTGATCATTCGGTTACGTAGGAAGCACCCAGACCGTGCCGTGAAGGCTCTGATGCGCCGGGATAGGCAATCGTGATCCTGGGCATCGGGACTGACCTAGTGAACGTGCCGCAGTTTGCAGAGCTCCTGAGCGAACCCGGCACGAGTTTTGGCGAAGCTTTCACCGCTGCCGAGTGGAGAGCAGCCCAGCGCCGAGCTGAGGTGACCGGGAATCAGGCCCAACACCTCGCCGGGCGGTGGGCGGTGAAGGAAGCTTTCATCAAAGCGTGGTCTGCGGGGCTTTATGGTCGTCCGAACCCCGTGACAGCGGAGCAATTGGTGTGGCAGCACATTGAGGTAGTGCAGGATCACTGGTCCAGGCCCGCGCTACGGCTGCACGAACCTTTGGCTGCGATCGTGGTGGCAAGTTTGGGAGACATCCGGTGGCACGTTTCGCTAAGCCACGATGGTGACTATGCCATTGCGACGGTGATTGGAGAGCAGGTGTGACGGCGAGTTGGGCACAACTTTATCGATAGTAAAACCGCCTGTAGTGATACTTAGGCACATACTTCCAGGTGGAGGTAGGGGGTGGGCAGTCTATCGGAAATATAAGTGCTTTCAGTGCGAGAAACTCTGTTGCCTGCGCAAACGCTGGAAAGTCTATGATTTTAGCGGGGTGAATAAGGATGTAACTGGCGTCACAAAGCTCGATCGGGCACGGGGGCTGGCCATAGCGTGTAAAGCACACGGACGGACAAGCTCCAACCACCGTCCACACCACGCAACGAAAGGATACCCACTATGGCTTTCCCAGATATCTTCAACAAGGACTTCAACATCGCCGACGAGGCAAACGCATTTGTTTTCGGTGACGATGGCGGGCTGTTCATCGAGGCGGACAACAGCGCCCGCATTGCCGACGACATGCTGGTCTAAAACCGACGCGCCGGTTTAACCCCGGCATGTTGGTCTAACTCAGGCCTATAACCAACCTATTTCCCAAGCAATCCGCGCAGCATCGTAGCGGTTTTAGCTTGGGTTTTTTATATGGGCATAGTCAAGGCGCCCAGGGAACCGGGATGCGGCATAGAAACCTGGTTCCTTGTATCAATGGGGTTGTCGCACGCGGACTATAAAGTAGGTCGCATGAACGCACCGATCCCACACTTTGAACCCGCCAACATGCTCAGCTTCGACCTAGAAACTACCGGAACTAACCCCAAGACCTGCCGCATCGTTACCAGCGCCATGATCTCAATAGCGGGGCGCGAACGGGACGATCTGGAACTGCTTGCCGACCCAGGGATCGAAATCCCAGAGCAGGCCACCGCTGTGCACGGAATTACTACTGAGTACGCCCGTGAGAACGGTCGCCCGCACGATGAGGTGCTGGCACAGACCATTGAGATGATCCGTGAGGCCTGGCGGCGCGGCGCCACCTTGGTGGTGTACAACGCTCCTTATGACCTGAGTGTTCTTCATGCACTCGAGCCCAGCTTTACCATTGACGGCTTGGTCTTTGACCCCTTGGTTGTAGACCGCGCGATGGATCCGTACCGCAAGGGCAAGCGCAGGCTAGAAAATGTCTGTGAGCATTACGGAATCGAATTAACGAATGCGCACGAGGCCACGGCCGATGCTGTCGCTGCAGCCCGTGTGGCGTGGAAGTTGGCCAAAAAATACCCCCGATTGGTACAGGATAGTGGCGAGGAATTGATGGTCCAACAGGCCCAATGGTTCTACGAATCACAAACTAAACTGCAACAATGGTTCGACTCTAAAGGGCGGGACATCACAGTAGGAACCAGTTGGCCTGTTCAACCGTAGGGGACCCAACTTGTTTATTCGCTGTGGAAGGTCAAGAATACCGCCTAGGGGACGATAGTCGCCGGTTTACCCTGACGTTTTAGAAGCGGATAATCTCATGGCTTACACAGATATCACCTCGCACAAAGGGCCAAGCATTGCCCCCAGTAAGCGGGAGAAGAAAGACAATACTCACTGGCTCTACATTGCGGTGATTATCGCCGTTATTGGGGGCATCGTTTTGGGGCTCGTGGCTCCAGATGTGGCCCAGGGGCTTAAGCCTCTGGGCACCACGTTCGTCAATATCATCAAGATGATCATCCCTCCGGTGATCTTCTGCACCATTGTCTTGGGTATCGGTTCCGTACGCGCGGCTGCATCTGTGGGTAAAGCCGGTGGTATTGCCTTGGCGTACTTCATTACGATGTCCACCTTCGCTCTGGCAGCAGGGTTGGTTGTTGGTAACCTTATCCAGCCGGGCGAGGGTTTGGATATTCACGCTAACTCCAAGGCCGTCGAAGAGGCCTTAAGTAAGAACGCGGAACAGCCTCACGGCCTTATCGGCTTCATCCAGTCGATCATTCCGGAGACATTCTTCTCCGCCTTCACCAGTGGATCTGTTCTGCAGGTTCTGATGATTGCCCTGCTGGTTGGCTTCGCCATTCAGTCCATGGGCAAAGCCGGTGAGCCAATCCTAGGTTTTGTAGCCCACCTGCAAAAGCTGGTGTTCAAGATTCTGGGTTGGATTCTATGGCTGGCACCAATCGGCGCTTTCGGCGCTATTGCTGCTGTTGTCGGCGCTACCGGGGTACAGGCTGTGGTGCAGCTGGGCGTGCTGATGTTGGCCTTCTACCTCACCTGTGTCATCTTTATCTTCGGCATTCTCGGAACCATCCTGAAGGTCTTTACGGGGTTCAACATCTTCAAATTGGTCAAGTACCTAGGCAAGGAATTCTTGCTGATCTTTGCGACCTCCTCTTCCGAGTCGGCTTTGCCGAACCTCATGCGCAAGATGGAGCACATCGGTGTGGATCAGTCCACCGTGGGCATCGTGGTTCCTACCGGTTACTCCTTCAACCTCGACGGCACCGCTATCTACCTCACGATGGCTTCGATCTTCGTGGCAGACGCCATGGGTAAGCCCATGAACATCGCTGAACAGATCAGCTTGCTGGTGTTCATGATCATTGCGTCTAAGGGCGCAGCTGGTGTGACCGGCGCAGGCATCGCAACCCTCGCCGCCGGATTGCAGTCCCACCGCCCAGATTTGCTGGACGGTGTGGGGGTGATCGTCGGAATCGACCGCTTCATGTCCGAGGCCCGTGCGCTTACCAACTTCGCAGGTAACTCCGTGGCAACCCTGCTGGTCGGTACGTGGACTAAGACCATCGATAAGGAACAAGTTCATCGCGTACTCGACGGTAAGGATCCATACGTGGCTGCCGAGGACGATGCTGATGTCGATCTTCGC
The DNA here is from genome assembly GCF_001806865.1 of Corynebacterium sp. HMSC28B08. Classification (NCBI taxonomy): domain Bacteria; kingdom Bacillati; phylum Actinomycetota; class Actinomycetes; order Mycobacteriales; family Corynebacteriaceae; genus Corynebacterium; species Corynebacterium sp. HMSC28B08. Next base: position 38,118 of record NZ_KV786158.1, on the reverse strand, counting down.
TACCCTTCGGTGAAGAATCCCGCCACCGAAACCCTGCAGCCCACCCCACAGCTGGACGTGGATGCCTACCACAACGCGAGCACTGATCAGCCAGGCGTGACGGGTTCGGCTCACCCGCAAAGCAACGTCCGCCCGGATCTGTCCACCTCCAAGGGGCCGCTGGACAAATAAGGCACGACCTGCGGGTGGTGTAGCCGAAATACCGGTTGGGGTTAGCGACCGAAACAAACCCCCAACCCCGCACATCAAACCCCAACCCCGACTGCACAGCGCCAGTCATCACAGATAACATGGTTCTCCATGGTGATGACTGGCGCTGATTATTTGCGAAACATTGTGGCTGCACCCGTGTACCAAGCGGCGATCCACACCCCCTTGGATAACATGCCCTCACTCAGTGAACGCATTGGTAATACAGTCTTGGTTAAGCGCGAAGATCTGCAGCCTGTCCACAGCTTCAAGATCCGTGGTGCCTTCAACAAAATGGCACAGCTCACGGAAGAGGAAAAGGCACGAGGCGTGGTGGCTGCCTCGGCAGGCAACCATGCGCAAGGAGTGGCGCTGTCCGGCCGGAAACTGGGGATCCGCTCGATTATCGTGATGCCTGAACCCACCCCTTCGATCAAGGTCGATGCCGTCCGTAGCTTCGGTGGGGAAGTGTTGCTTCACGGCGCGAACTTCGACGAGGCAAAGACCAAGGCCATGGAACTATCGGAAACCAAAGGCATGGTCTGGGTAGCGCCTTTCGACGACGAGGCCGTTATTGCCGGCCAGGGAACCATCGGTTTGGAAATCTTCCAATCTTGTTCCGATGTTGACCGCGTATTTGTTCCCGTCGGTGGTGGCGGTATCGCGGCGGGTATCGCCGTGCTGCTGAAGCAACTGCGCCCTGAGATCCAGGTCATTGGTGTGGAACCAGAGGAATCTGCATGCCTTGGCGCCGCACTACAGGCTGATAAACCCGTCACGCTCGACCACGTCAGTTTGTTTGCCGAGGGCGTGGCCGTCAAACAAATCGGTGCCGAAACCTTTCGTCTCTGTAAGGAATACCTCGACGATTGCATCACGGTTACCTCGGACGAAATCGCGGCGGCGACGAAGGATATCTACGATGACACGCGAGCGATCGCAGAGCCCGCCGGGGCAGTCGCGCTGGCGGGGCTGAAAGCGTACGTCGGGGAGCATGGCGTCGAAAAAGAAAAGCTAGTATGCGTGCTATCTGGCGCCAATATGAACTTCCACTCGCTGCGCTACGTCAGTGAGCGGGCGGAGCTCGGCGAGGGGACCGAAGGAATCTTCGGAGTTACGATCCCCGAGGTCGAAGGTGCCTTCTTGGACTTCTGCAAGGTGCTTGGTGGCCGGTCGGTTACGGAATTCTCCTACCGGGTGGGTGAAAGGCAGGCCGACGCCCCTCAGGCCCGCATCTTCGTGGGTGTGCGGGTCACCGAAGGTAAGCGGGAACGCGCCGCTATTGTGCGCGACCTAGAGGGGCAGGGCTACGGGGTGGTCGATCTATCCGATGATGAGATTGCGAAAGAGCACGTGCGTTACATGATTGGCGGCCACCCGCCGCATCACATCAGCGAACGGGTGTACAGCTTTGAATTTCCGGAACGACCGGGCGCGCTGCAGCACTTCCTCGAGGTGCTGGGCACGCGGTGGAATATCTCGATGTTCCACTACCGCAGCTTCGGAATGGACTACGGTCGCATCCTCACCGCCTTCGAAAACGTTGCGAACGATGGGGATTTCGAGCGGCACCTAGCTAAGCTCGGCTACCACTCCACCGAGGTATCCGACTCGGATAGCTACGCGTTCTTCCTGCGTTCGAACGGCGAGGGTGCTAGCTGAAAAAAGCCCCGACGATGGTGCCCATCTGCCGCAGGTGTTCTACCTCGGATAGGAGGAAATCGGGCCCGCCGGGGCGACCAACGACCAATAAGAGGGACGTGCCTTGAATTGGAGTTGCAGCCAGCGCGGAATCCATGACCGCCCAGTTTTCGGGGATCCAATCCTCGCGTTCGGAATTGAGCACACGGGCTTCTACGACGGGGGCGGCCTCCAGCTCCTTGCCGTTGTCTGCGGGCGCGGCGGACGACGCGGCAACGCGATGCGTGCGTGGCTCGGTGTCCAATACGATTGACCAGCCAGCGGTCATCGACTGCGGCAGGCTGTTCATCATGAGGTCTAAGGCTTCGGTGAGGTTTTTCCGCTTATCGGCTACATCGGCCAGCATCTTTACCTGTCCGCGGCGATCAACCGTTCCTGAAAACGGCCGGATCGAGTCGACGTAAACCCCGTCGACTTCTTGTGCAGCGGTGATGAGGGAGTCAGGTAGGGAACCGGTGGGCAGGTTGACCACAATGTCATCGACAACGGTTCCAATGTCCTCCGAGGAATCGGCGTTGCCCACGATGTCCACGCCGCGGATATCGCCACCGACGGTACCAATGGCTACGGCTAGTTTGCCGAGAACGCCTGGAACATCGGGCATACGGACGCGCATTAAGTAGGACATGCGTCCGAGTCTAGCTACACCTGTCCGCACTTGGTGTCTAAAGGGTGACTAGAGTAGTGGGCATGTCAGAAATTTCGCGTGATGATGTAGCCCATTTGGCCAAGTTGGCCCGCCTGAAGCTCACCGATGAGGAGCTCGATCACTTCGCCGCTCAGATCGATGGCATCGTCGATCATGTGGCAGCTATCCGCGAGGTCGATACGGAGGGCGTGGAGCCTCTGAGCCACCCCACCCAGAATGTCGACGGCACCGAATCCGTTATGCGTGAGGACGTAGTGATTCCCAGCCTGACCGCCGAACAAGCACTGGACCAGGCCCCGGCCGCAGAAGACCAGCGCTTCGTGGTTCCACAGATTCTGGGCGAATAGTTCCCCAGCTAGCACCCTTATTGACCAGCTTCGTCACATAACTGATTCCCACAGGATGGCACCAATGACCGATAATTCTTCCGCGTCCTCCAAGTACGTCGTTGCCGAGCGCAATGATTCTGATTTCACCACGTGGAGCGCCGCCGATCTGGCCCAGAAGATTCATTCTCGCGACATTTCCGCTGTCGAGGTAACGCAGGCGCACCTCGATCGCATTCAAGACCTTGATGGTGATATCAACGCCTTTCTCCACGTTGGCACCGATAGTGCCCTGGCGGCGGCGGCCACTGTCGATGACGCGCTAGCAGCTGGTGATCAGCCGACGTCCAAGCTGGCTGGCGTGCCACTGGCGCTGAAGGATGTTTTCACTACGACCGATGCTCCCACGACCTGCGCATCTAAGATGCTCGAGGGCTACATGAGCCCTTACGATGCCACCGTTACGCTGCGTCTGCGCGCCGCTGGCATCCCGATCCTTGGCAAGACGAACATGGATGAGTTCGCCATGGGTTCTTCCACGGAGAATTCCGCTTACGGGCCAACGAAGAATCCGTATGACTTGGATCGCACTCCAGGCGGATCTGGCGGTGGTTCTTCTGCCGCCCTTGCCGCGGGTATGGCTCCGCTAGCCATCGGTACGGATACCGGTGGTTCTATCCGCCAACCTGCTGCACTGACCAACACCGTCGGCGTGAAGCCCACTTACGGCACCGTGTCCCGCTACGGCCTAGTAGCGTGTGCGTCCTCTTTGGACCAGGGCGGCCCAACTGCACGCACCGTGTTGGATACCGCTTTGCTGCACGAGGTTATCGCGGGTCACGATGCCAACGATGCCACCTCTTCTTCCCGCCCTGTGGCACCTGTTGTCGACGCCGCCACGGCTGGCGCGAACGGCGACCTCAGTGGGGTCAAGTTGGGCGTGGTCAAGCAATTCGAGCGTCCCGAGGCATTCCAGCAGGGCGTGCTGGATGCGTACCACGCCAACTTGGAACAACTGAAGTCCCAAGGCGCGGAGTTGGTGGAGGTCGATTGCCCGAATTTCGATCACGCCATGAACGCCTACTACTTGATCCTGCCGTGCGAGGTTTCCTCCAACCTCGCCCGTTTCGACGGGATGCGGTATGGCAAGCGCAAGGGTGATGACGGTACCAACAGCGCTGACCAAGTCATGAGCTTGACGCGCGCAGAGGGCTTTGGTGACGAAGTGAAGCGCCGTATCATGCTGGGAACATATGCCCTGTCCGTCGGTTACTACGACGCTTACTACCTGCAGGCCCAGCGCGTGCGTAACCTCATCGCGCAGGATTTTGCCGCTGCCTTCGACAAGGTGGATGCGATTGTTTCCCCGGTAACCCCAACCACTGCATTCAAGTTGGGCGAGAAAGTCGATGACCCATTGGCTATGTACATGTTCGACTTGTTCACGCTGCCCCTGAACCTTGCCGGTGTGTGCGGAATGAGCGTGCCCGGTGGCTTTGCAGCGGACACCAATCTGCCAACCGGCTTGCAGATCATGGCCGGCGCGCACCGGGACGACAACTTGTACCGGGTGGGCGCAGCCTTTGAGGCTGGGCGCAAGTAATAAAGCGCACGAGTAGCATCGCGAGTATGACGCGAGGCTTGTGAGATTCCACCACAAGACCGTATTTCAACGGTGTGAGGAGCGAGACCATGACGGGTGACGGCTGGGCTGTAGGAACAGACGGGTCCCGGCGATGGGGCACGCTGGGCGCCGCTGGGTTGATGCTGCTCACTTCGGCGGGGGAGGTCCTCATGCAACACCGCGCCAAGTGGACTAATCGCGGTGGCACCTGGGCCTTGCCGGGTGGGGCGATTGATACGGGAGAATCGTGTGCGGAAGCCGCGCTGCGGGAAACTTGGGAAGAAATCGGAGTTCTACCCGAATTGGTTACGCTGCGTGGGGAACTGGTGACCTCACGTATCGAGCTGAGTCACGTTCTCACACGCCAGCCGCTGGCCTCCGAGGATATGGAGTTAGTGGAGAGTTTCCGTGATGAGGTCGAGGGTATCGGGGATCCACGAGACCCCCGCGTCCAGGAACTGATGAACGACAACCGGATAGAACACCCCGACCACGGAGGTCACTTGGTGTTTGGTTTGGGCGGTCGTTTTTGGTGGGAGATTCCGGATGGCTCGGTGAGCGAGTGGTGCTATACCGTCGTTCTGGGTACCTGTGACACTGCGCTGGAATTGAATCCAACGGCAGAGTCGACGGACCTGAAATGGCAGCCCCTCGATGAACTCGAGCAACTGGACCTCATGCCAGAGTTCTCCCACAGCTTGCCCACGTTACGCGAGAAGATCGGTGAGTTGGGGCTGCGCTAGTTCAGGCGGGTCAGTGTGAAGTCGAATCGCATTGAGTGTGGCCGATCTCTACACCGCACGGTAGCTTTTGGGTGTACGCAAACCAGCCCCGCCTGACCCGCGCGTGTGCCCTTGCGCAGCGAGTGTCGGAGCCGATCGCTACAATCAGGCACTATGCGTATTGCGACCCTCACCAGTGGTGGTGACTGCCCCGGACTTAATGCCGTTATCCGCGCCGTCGTGCGCACGGCTGCTCAAGAAGGATCCACAGTCGTGGGCTTTGAAGATGGCTGGCAAGGCCTGCTGGAAGATCGTCGCGTGCAGTTATACGACGATGCGTTTATCGATCGGATCCTGCGACAGGGTGGCACCATCTTGGGCACCGGTCGTCTGCACCCTGATGACTTTATGGCAGGTATCGATCGGGTTAAGGAGAACTTGGCCGACGCCCACATTGATGCCTTGATCGCGATTGGCGGGGAAGGAACCCTCAAGGGGGCAAAGTTTTTGCACGAGCATGGCGTTCCGGTTGTGGGCGTGCCAAAGACTATCGACAACGACGTTGACGGCACCGACTACACTTTCGGCTTCGATACCGCGGTCGCCGTAGCTACGGATGCTATTGACCGGTTGCACACCACCGCTGAATCCCACAACCGTGTGATGATCGTGGAGGTCATGGGCCGCCACGTTGGCTGGATTGCAATGCACGCGGGCATGGCTGGTGGTGCTCATGAGATCCTCATTCCAGAAGTCCCGTTCGATATCGACGAAGTATGCAAGCGCATGGCTCGCCGTTTCCAGCTGGGGGAGAAGTACGGAATTATTGTGGTCGCTGAAGGGGCGCTGCCAAAGGAAGGCACGCTGGATGTCGGTGAGCGCGAGGTTGACCAGTTTGGTCATGAGAAGTTTGATGACATCTCTGGTCTCATCGCCAAGGAATTGGAAAACCGGCTCGATACGGATGTGCGCACGACGGTGCTGGGGCACATTCAGCGCGGTGGTACTCCCACCGCTTTCGACCGTGTTTTGGCCACTCGGTTTGGTGTGAACGCCACCCAGGCTTGTTTGGCGGGAGACTTCGGCAAGGTCGTGGCGCTCAACGCGTCCCACATTGAATTGATCACCTTTGAGCAAGCTGTGGGCCAACTCAAGGAGGTTCCACTGAAGTTCTACGAAACGGCGCAGGCGCTGTTCGGCTAGGCGTCGAATCAAAAGAAATTGGTGACGGCCTGCGCTTTTGTACGGCCCGCAATGCCTGCGCTACGTCCGCTGCCTGCGCCGCGCGTTACGCCTCGGTGATTTGCAACTCCAAGCAGGCGACGTCGGCGAAGTAGGGGTGGGTTCCCTCAGAGACACACAGGATCTGATCATCGGCGAATCCCAATGTGTCCTCGGGGCGCAAGACGGCGCCGTTCAGGATGTAGTTGGCAAGGTTCATGAGCTTGGCGTAGAGCTCCTCGGGTGGAATGGGAGAGTCCACGAATATCAACTCGGGGTGCCCCAAGGGTGCTAAGCCGCACGTGTATGCATTACTACCGCCGTTTTCCGACTGCACGATCCACACCGAAACCAAGGCCTCTTCCACTCGGCCCTCTTGAACGAAGCCACGGTAGTAACCCGCATTGAACGTGACCTCAGCCAGGGTGGAGTGCACCAGCAACGCGCCATCGACGGCAGCTACGGCTTCAGTCACAGCGGCGTGGGTGAAAGCACTGTTCATCCGTGGTTCGATGAGTTGCTTGTTCAGCTGCATTCGACCCTCGCTGGGAAGGAGGGCGACCACAACCTGGGCTGTGACGTTATCGGCGGCGCTTTCCTCGCCCGACAAAACGGGGTGGTAGCGCATGTGGAAGTACTCACCGTCAGGCACCGCCTCGACGGTGGTGACGTGAATGAGGTGATCACCCCATACTTCCACCGCCACCGAGTTTGTTTCGGGGTTGATCTGGAATTCACCGAGTTCGTTTTCGAACTGTTGTTGCAGCTGCTCAACGATCTCCTCGGGACCGGGCGTGCGATCGAATAGCACAATGTTCACAAGAGGTGCTGAAACTGTACGGATATCCAGAATGTGCGGGGTGCCTTCTGGATGGGAAGTGTGCTCCTCCTGTGCGGGAATCGGTGCAGATTGTGCCGGTGTTTGTTCCTGCGAGGTGCGAGATGCGCGAGATTTGCGTCCGAACATGAAGGTTCTTTCCGTCGATGACATGTGGGGCCACCAACCTTACCGAGGCTCAGCCATGGCCGTTGCCGAATAAAGAATTTCCGTCGTACTAAGATGGTCACCATGACTGCGCCTGTGTATGACTACTCCGATGATGTAATGGATTTCGATGAAGTGCTGGAGCGCTTCGACCCGGTTATGGGTATGGAAGTCCACGTCGAGCTGTCCACCAAGACGAAGATGTTCTCCACCTCCTCGGCGGAATTCGGCGATGCACCGAACACCAACGTGGATCCCTGTAGCTTAGGGCTGCCCGGCGCGTTGCCCGTGGTGAACAAGCAGGGTGTGGAATGGGCCATCAAGATTGGCCTGGCGCTGAACTGTGAGATCGCACCTTACTCCCGCTTTGCGCGAAAGAATTACTTCTACCCAGACCAGCCGAAGAACTACCAGATCTCGCAGTACGATGAGCCAATTGCGCACGACGGCTACCTGGATGTCGTGTTGGAAGATGGCACCGAGTGGCGCGTAGAGATCGAGCGTGCGCACATGGAGGAAGATACCGGCAAGCTGACCCACCTGGGTGGCGAGCGAGGTCGCATCCACGGCGCTACGTCCTCCCTCGTTGACTGCAACCGTGCCGGCGTGCCGCTCATTGAGATCGTGACCAAGCCGATCGAGGGGGCGGGAAAGCGCGCACCGGAGGTAGCGAAGGCTTATGTTTCCGCACTGCGGGATCTAGTGAAGGCCCTCGGCGTCTCGGATGCGCGTATGGATCAGGGATCGATGCGTGTGGATTCCAACCTGTCGCTCATGCAGAAAGGCGCCACGGAGTACGGCACCCGTACCGAGACTAAGAACATCAACTCCCTGAAATCCGTGGAGCAGGCTGTGCGCTTCGAGATGCAGCGCCAAGCAGCGTGCCTAGTCAACGGTGTGGAGATTGTGCAGGAAACCCGCCACTACCAGGAACTTGATGGCACGACCTCTAAGGGTCGCCCGAAGGAGACGATGGCGGACTACCGTTACTTCAACGATCCTGACCTGCCACCGGTTCTGGCCCCCGCGGAGTGGGTCGAGGAAATCCGCGCTACGTTGCCGGAGATGCCATGGATTCGCCGGGCGCGTATCCAGGAAGAGTGGCAGCTTAAGGATGAGGAAATGCGGGACCTGGTCAACGCCGGTGCGTTGGACCTCATTGTGGATACCGTGGAAGCGGGCGCGAAGCCTGCCGAGGCGCGTTCCTGGTGGGTCTCCTACCTGGCGCAGAAGGCCAACGAACAGGGGGTGGAGCTGGAAGCTCTGCACATCACCCCACAGCAGGTGGCGCGCGTGGCTGCTTTGGTATCCGAAGGCAAGCTGACCAATAAGCTGGCTCGCCAGGCAGTTGACGGCGTGCTGGCTGGCGAAGGCGATGTTGACGAGGTCGTTAAGGACCGTGGTCTAGAGGTCGTCCGTGACGACGGTGCTATCGAAGCCGCGGTTGACGAGGCTTTGGCCGCGAACCCCGACATCGTGGAAAAGTACAAGGCTGGCAACAAGAAGGTCACCGGCGCGATCGTCGGCGCCGTCATGAAGGCCACTAAGGGCAAAGCTGACCCGGCACAGGTTAACCAGCTGATTGCAAGGAAGCTGCAGTAACCCAGCACTAGCTCCCTTCGCACAAGAGGTTGCGCGCGCTGTGCTTTGTGTGTCGCACCTGCCGCGCGATGACGCTCACTGGACGATTACCGCGCAACGCTGGCTGCACGGTGCCCAACTTGGGTTGCGCTAGCTGCGCCGGCTGTGCCTCGTGTGTCGCACCCGCCGCGCGATGACCCTTACTGGACGCTTACCGCGTGGCGGGGTGAACGTGTTGCGGTTAAGTATGTCACCACCCAGCAAACAAACGCTCGAGCTGTTGGGGGCCTCCCACCGGCCGCAATCCAGCCTGCTCGGGCGTTGTGTGCTGTACTGCCAACTCCAGTGCAACCCCACGCGCAGTGGTGATGTCGGACCCATCGGGTAGCTGCACCATCCGATCCGTCACAGCCGCATAGAACGTCTCTAAATTCTCCAACGCTAGCGGCTCGGCCAATCGGACCTGGATCCGCGAATCTGGCGCCTCCGTGGCTCTCTTCTTGCCGGCGCGGCCCTGGCCCTCATGGCCATCCAATTGCCGTACTCGTGGATCGGCCGCAAACAGCGCGGGCACCTCCCCATCCATATACACCTGCACATCTGCCTGCAGCCAGCTTGCGATCACGGCCTCCGAAACTCCGGGGCGTTGCCAAGCGGTTGCGGTGGTGGGGGTTTTTTCTTTTGGTAGGACGACGCCAATGTCAGCCACTTCGAACAACCCGAACTGCGGACGGCACATGGGATGGGTGATGCGTGTGGCCAGTGCGGTCGTTTCGAAGTTTTTTCGACGAATGGTTTCGTCGGGGTCGCCGAAGCGCTGTCCAAAGTCGTCCTGCGGGTGAATAGCAATAGCGGCCGGTTCGTGGACGAACTGCGCACCATGATTCCAAGCGCGCCACGCGAACTCCCAGTCCTCACCGCCGTAGCGGACCAGGGTGGCGTCAAACCCCGAAAGAAAAGTGAAAAAAGACCGCGAGCACACCATGGCGGCGGAGATGATGAAACGCCACGAGGTATCGTCAGCGGCGCGGAGGTGGTCCGTGTGGTGCCATGCGTGGCGCAGCCATTCGGGTTCTTCGGCGCTGGGGCCGGTGAGTCGGCTGCCGACGACGAGCGCGCGGGGATTCGCGGTGATGTGTGGGACGGCGGCGCGGAGGAACCCGGGTTCGGGGCATGTGTCACCGTCGAAAAACGCCAGCACCTCACCGGTGGCTCGAGTGGCGCCGAGGTTGCGGGCGGCAGCTGCGCGGAAACCCTGATCGGGTTGCCAGACGACGGTGGCTCCCAGCCGGTGCAAGGTCGGCTGGAGCTGAGGATCTTCGTGTGCCGGAGGAGTGGAACCATCATCAGCAATGATGATCTGCACCGGACCGGGGTAGTCCTGGTTTACGACTGCGGTGAGGACCCGCAGCAGCTGGTCGGGGGCGTTGTAATAGGGGATAATCACGCTGACTGCGTGAAACGCGGAGCGGGCGTTGCCCGGTTGAGGTGAGGGGTGGGGGTCGGTAGGGCACCAGTGATCGGTATTGCTTGGATTCATTACATCAATCCCGCCTTACACCACTGCTCTTGCCACTGCCGCGCGACACGATCCCAACCGTAGTCCGGCGGGTCGATGTGCTCTGGTGTGAAGTTCTCGATGGCCGCGCGCAGCTGACCTGGGCGCACCAGCGTAATACGCCCAGGTAACCACTCGGCGATTTCGCGCGTGTATGGGGAATCGCTAGCCAGTACTGTGCGGCCGGCTCCCAGCCACGTCATGAGCGAGCCCGAGGCCGAATAGTGCCTGTGCGCGCACACGGGAACCGCAATCTTCCCGGCTTCCAAGGCGAGCTCCGCATCGGAGAGCCACCCAGTGATCTCCGCGTGTGCGGTGAGAGCCTCTGCCCAATCCTCGTGACCGGCAGAGACACCACCAAGAAAGCGCAGGTTGTAATCCGACCCAACCAACGCGGCGATCACGTCCTCGTGGCCCTTGCCAGGGTAAATGAATCCAAGGACTCCGACTGTGCCCGGTTGCGGCTGGTATGGAGAATCAACACGGGGGATAGGCAGGCGAATGACAACCGGGGTGGTGGGGGTGCCACGGAAGAAGGCACCCTCGCTGTGGGAGTTGACCACCGTCAGCGTTGCCGCTGCGGCGAGTTTTTCATAGGCCGGGCGGCGACGTTCAAACCGTTCGTGCCCCTCCTGGGCCTGCGGTATGTCGTGCAAGGACAGCGAAAAAGGTCGGCCGGCCACGCAGCGCAAAACGTTCTCAGCGGCCTCGGCGGGAGAAGAACCGAAAAGGTGGTCCGTGAAAGTGACATGGATGGGTTCGTCGGAGTCTGCGTTTAAATTGTCAGGCGCGTGAGCATCGCCAAACGTCGTCTCGCGGATCACATCCGCACCTACCGCAGTGGCGAGCTGTTGCGCGTACACGGTCACGCCGTGACCCTCGGGGCCCACTACTAGGTGTTTCATGCCAGTAATCCCAGGTTTTCAATCCGATCAGCATGCCGTTGCAATCCGTGGGCGACCAACCGCGGGCGCTGACGATAAAACTCCAATTGTTCCCGCACGATCTGCTCTTCGTCGAGTACACCGCCATTTCGTGTCTTCCACGATTCTCGTCCCGCAACTGCGGTTGGGTCGACGCCCAACGCATCCACCGATTCGGGCTCAATTGGGGCGTCGAGTTCCCCTAGCATTTCGCAATCCGGAGCAGTGATCGATTCGGTGGGTAGACCCAATGTGCGCAATACTCCGCGGGCCAGTACGCAGAGGGTTTCATTGTTGGGATGGTTGACGGTGTGCCACACGGGATTAGTTTCGAGGAAGTTCGATATGACTACCGTATTGTGGCGCTTTTCGCGATTGCGAATCTGCTGTACCGACATTGCAGCGGCGCGGCGCAGGGCCGCAGGGGTCACGGCGCGGCCGAGCACATTGGCTGCCCCAGCTGCTACCGATTCCCCGCTGGACGCAGCTGCCGCCACCAATATGCGCAGGTCGTGATAGGGAACCACGGGCGGGTTTAGTGAGCTGTCATCGGGATCGCGAATAATGGCTTGATACGGCATCAGGCCATCAAAACGCAGCACGGGCACAACCACTTGCTGCGCGTGCGGGGGTGCGGTGGCGAATGCCTGCGCGGTGCCTACGGGCAGTCCGCGGTAATCGTCACGGATGGGTTGGGCGACCACAACATCGGAGCGCTTCAACAGTTCTCCAAACCAAGGCATGTCTGCTGTGGTCAATTCGTGCACGGGAGGGATGCGGTGCGATTCAAAATGGCCCGTGCCCATCAGGAGTTTGCGTAGCGATTCTGCTTGGCAGTTTCCGATGACGGTGAGGGTAGGCATGGGTTCCAATCTAACCACAAGCCGACAGACACACGACGGGGATGAGCGTTAACTACAATCCCGGCTTGCAACGTTTTCGTACACCGCACAGGCAATCTGCAAATAATCCGGAACTTAAGTAAATTGGAATTCTCGTGAAGTATTTTCGGTGCCGTCGCGTGCCGATCGTGGTCTATTCCCGATAAGGGGCGTGAAGAGTGAAGCGTAGTGTACGGGTGCTATCCATCCCCGCCCAGCATCCATACACTCAGGCCATCAAACCAGCTAACGCGGTCTACTTTCCCGATCCCGATATCAATGGAAACTGGTGGCCGCATCCCGCTCTGGAGGCCAACTTCTGGTCGAACGCACCGACTGAGGAGGAGCCCGCAGCGGAGGGGGGCTTCGGTACGGCTTTCTCGCACCTGCAGTATTCGCTAGGGGGCATCGATCTGGTGCATCTGCATTTCGGTTTCGAGCACCGCACCCCCCAACAGATCCAGGAATTTGTTGATGCATTGCCCGTCCCACTTGTGGTGACTGTGCATGACCTCGACAACCCGCATCTGGTCACGGCCGCCCAACAGCAGGAACACCATGAGCGCCTGCGTATCCTCATCCGTGCCGCTGCCAGTGTGATCACGTTGACCCAGCCGGCTGCCCAGCGGCTGCGCGAAGAGTTTTCCGCCCAGCACGTGGACGTGGTTCCGCACCCTGCAATCACCCGGGATATCCCCAATCCGCCCCGCGATCCAGTCGCTGGGGTGTTCCTGAAATCGCTGCGCAATAATGTCATCTCCGACCCCAGCTTTTACCTCGCCATCGCAGCCGAAACTCCGTTGCGGGTCTTTATTCACTCCGACGCCCCCACGCGGCCCCTTCGAGAAGCCCTCACTGGGAAGGTTGATCTGCGCGTCCACGCCCCGTTCAGCGATGACGAGCTACACCGAGAAGTCGCATCGGTCACGACTTGCCTGTTGCCATACGTCCGGGGAACCCATTCCGGTTGGCTGGAAATGTGCCGTGACGTGGGCACCACCGTTGTGGCTCCCGACGTTGGGTGCTACGAAGGTCAAGCCGATAGCCCGGGCACGGTTCGGGTCTATGACGCAGGGGACGCTCACGCGGCCGCCGACGCGCTGAACAGGCAATTAGAACGCGGTACTGTGCCGTACCGCGGCAACCGGGACCGACAGCTTCATGCTATTCACGGTTTCCACGAACGACTCTACGAAAGGTTGGTCACGCCATGACTTCCACATTGCCCTTGCGCAGAGCAAGTGACCACCTGCGCCCGTTGCGTATCGCGTTCGTGGCCCCATCGCGCTATCCCATCAAGGAACCGTATGCCGGAGGGCTGGAAGCATTCTGCGGCACGATGGTCCGAGCCCTTCGGGAACAGGGCCACCAGGTTGATATGTATGCGGCCGTCGGTTCGCAAGGCCATCAGCTAGACATTCAACTACCCGGTGTGGATTGGGGTGATGCTCCCGAAAATGCCGTCGATACCGAATACCCGGCCGGAGAACGTGAAAAGGAAGACTGCGCCTTCATCGCCCTGCGCAACCACTTGGTCGACCAAGATTACGATGTCGTGCACAACAATTCGCTGAATGCGTGGATGTTTCCTTCTGCTCAGTCTCAGGAACATCTACCGATGGTCACCACCTTGCACACCCCTCAGCTCCCGGAGATGCAAGAGGCCATCACGAACGCCGGTCGCGCCAGCGGCGCATTCGCGGCTGTGAGCCACACCACGGGTGCGGACTGGATCACCCCCACTCCGGTCGAGGTGGTTCCCAACGGCGTGAATGTGCGCCAGTGGGCGCTGGGTCCCGGCGGGAAATCGGCAGTGTGGTTTGGCCGCTTGGTTCCAGAAAAAGGGGCACACCTGGCAATCGATGCGTGCCGCGAGCGTCAGCTCCCCCTCATTCTGGCTGGTCGTAAGGGTGACCATGCGTATTTCAAGGAGGAAATCGCTCCGCGATTGAAGTACCCGGAGGTCCGGTGGATTGGGGAATTGCCCCATGACAAGTTACGCCAGTTGGTCGGTAACTGTGCATTGACCGTGGTCACACCCCGCTGGGAGGAACCCTTCGGATTGGTTGCATTCGAATCCATGGCGTGTGGCACACCCGTTGCGGCGTTCGCCCGCGGGGGATTGGCTGAGCTCCTTGCGGAAGCACCCGCATGCCTGGCGGCATCGGATTCAGTTCCGGCACTGGCGGATGCCATCGATCGCGCCCGCACATTTGATCGGCGCAAGGTTCGCAACTGGGTGGTAGCCCGTCACTCCCTGACGCAAACGGCTCAGCGATACATTCAGCTGTACCGGGAGGTTATGGTGCGATGATTTCACCCATGCCTTCCGCCTCGCCCCACGATGATGGTGCGACGACTGCGCCGTGCATTGGGATTTACGCCCACCACCACGGATCCGGGCACCTGCACCGATGCCGCGAAATTGCTCGCCAACTGCGTCAACGTGGTTTTGCGGTGACTGTATTTTCTAGCGCGGTCGGCGCGGACATCACACTCCCCGACGATTCCCCCACAGACGGCCAGGTTCCCTCCTGGCGCGCGACGACGGCCGCAGGCACGGTCCACTACGCACCTCCGCAGAACGCTGGCCTGCAGCAACGGTTTGCCCGCCTCGCGCAGTGGATCGCGGAACACAAACCGGCGGCGTTCTACGTTGATGTTTCCGCGGAAGTCGTATCCTTCGTGCGTCTTATGGGCATTCCTGTGGCCACTATTGCCATGCCCGGCGTGCGCGATGACCAACCCCATCAGACCGCCTACGCTCAGGCTGATGCCATTATCGCTGCCTGGCCACACTGGGTCCCACTGCCTTTTTATTTGACGCCCCACGCTTCCCGCTTCCACGCTATCGGTGGGATCTCTCGGCTTGAACCCATCAACGCGGTTACGCACCATCCCAGGCGCGTGGTAGTCATGACCGGCGAGGGCGGTTCTACCTGGGACCCTGCGGACTGGGCCCAGGTGCAGAGCGCGTGCCCCGACTGGGAGTTCATCCACTTGAGCGGGCGCAACCGTGTTGCAGATCCCAGTGAGCTACTGGCAGGGGCAGCGGTCGCGGTGATTGCGGGCGGCCAGAATTCCATCGCGGACCTCGCAGTTCTGGGTACCCCAGCCATCGTGTTGCCACAACCCCGCCCATTCGCGGAACAAAACGTGACGGCCAAGGTGCTCGCCACAGCGGGCCTAGCAACGGTCATGGAAGAGTTTCCCGCTGCGAACGAATGGCCTGCAATCTTGGAAGAAGCTGCCAATTCTACGCCACGGTGGGAACGGTGGGAGACCGACGGAGCAGCTGGCCGCGCAGCTGACATCATTGCGAATGTGGCACACCCTGCAGTGCGGGATGAATCCGCAGCAGAACCGCGGACGGTGGTCCTCACTTTGACCGACCATCAGCGCGTCCATCACGTGCAAAACCAGGTGAATCTACTGCCCCTCGGGGTGGATCACATCACCATCGCACTTTCTGACGTTGAGCGAGTGCGACGAGCACTACCAACCTCGACGGTGGTAGCCGCTCCGAGCGATAATCTCGCTGCTGCGCGAAACTGTGGAGCACGCCAGGCAATCAAACGGGGTGCCCGCCGATTGATTTTCTTGGATGCGGACTGCGTGGCGTCGAACCAATTAATAAGCAGCTACCAGCAAGCCCTACAGCGAAAGCCCCACGCCGTGGTGGCCGGGCCAGTGACGTACATGAAACCGGGAGAGCTGCGGACCACTAACCCCCAGCCACATCCCGCGCGGCCGAACCCCCAAGTAGGTGAACTGGTGAAGGCAGATAACTACGACCTGTTCTGGTCACTGTCGTTTGCACTAGAGGCAGCAACATGGGAACGCATCGTCGATAGTTTTGGTGGATTCGATGAGGGATATCAAGGGTACGGTGGTGAAGATACAGATTTTGCTTCCAACCTGCAGAAACACAACATCGAACTGTGGTGGGTCGGGGGAGCACACGCCTTTCACCAGTGGCATCCCGTTTCTTCGCCACCGTGGGAGCATGTAGAGGACATTGTGACCAATGCCACCTATTTCCACAACAAGTGGGGGCGCTGGCCGATGGAGGGTTGGTTACGCGAGTTTGCTGAGGCCGGGGCGGTGGAGTTTACCGGTGGTCGGTGGCACCGTACGAAGTGCGACGATTAACCGTTTTCTGTGAGGAAGGCGGATTACGCGCCGGGAAACGTCCCCAATATTGTGCACTTCACGTTCTAAGATGGGCGATGTGACTGATGAGACTAAGCGCAACCGCAACCGAAAGACCGATCCGGGTGTAGCGAAGCCCGCCGGCCGCATGGCAGCGGACGACCTCTTCGCAGATGACACCGCAGATATCGACGTTCCTGTGTACCGCAGGGATCGCAAAGAAGGTGCCGTAGAGGGGGGCGCCGTGCCTAAGCCTCGTCGTGATATCTACGACGTGTTGGGGCGCGCGCGTCCACAGCGGATTACACCACCTACCGCGGAGTCGAAGTCGAGCGATCAACCCGCGCCGAATGCTCAACCTGTGCTGAATGCTGAGCCCGCGCCGAATGCTCAACCCGAGAGGCGGACGGAGGAGCCTGCGACCCTAGCGTCCGGGGCAGATGAGCAGCCTACGACTGTCATCCCCACGGCGGGCCGTGGCCAAGATAGCGGGAGCCGTGGCCACAACAGCGCGGGCAAGGGGACCGCGAAGGCAGTTGGTGTTGGTGCAGGCCCAGCTGGTCAATCTGCAACTACGCAACCCCAGGGTAGCGACGACACGGTGGTGTTCCCAGAAGCCAACGCTAACCCTCACCGGGGTGACGTGCATCCCGCTGAGAGCGCACTGGCGCCAGCTGAGCCGCAGGCAGCAGCAGCGGTGGGTACGGATGCCGCCGTTGTGGAAGGGGATCCAGCCACTGATGTGCATGTGCACGACAAGCGGGGCACCACCGGTTTCGGACTCTTCCTGTTGCGCCTCGTAGCCGGTGCGTTACTGCTGGTGTACGGACTGCAGACACTGTTTGCGTTCGGAGGAAACCCCGGCCTCAATGCCTTCGAAGGATTGCTGACCCAGTACAAGTACGCTGACCTCCTTGCCGTGGGTCTGTCCATTGGACAAGTGGCTGCGGGTGGCCTGTTGATTCTGGGGCTACTTACACCCGTGGGAGCGGCAGTGGGTGCGATCGTCAGCGCATTCATGGCGGGGCACTACATGGGTATGTCCGGTGGAAACCTGTGGCCCTATGCCTTAAGCCCACAAACCCAACTGTGGAGTCTGTTGGCGCTGATCTGCTTGGCTTTGATTTTCACGGGTCCGGGGCGGATCTCCGTGGACCGCAACCGGGGTTGGGCTCGCCGCCCGCTGGCCTCCGCCTGGATTTTCGCGATCATCGCCATCGGCGCAGCTGCGGCATTGTGGATCGTCGTCGGCGGTGGGAACCCGGCTCGTTAATGCAGAGGTTGTCTCGGCGTTCGCATATGCGAACGCACGCTGCGATTGAATAAGGAGAAGTCCCCCAGCTATCGGCTGGGGGCTTCTCCTTTGGTCAGATAATGCGAGAGCAGTGGAATGAGCGCGAACTCGGTGCTGGGGCGTTTGGTTACTGGGGTGAGCTACACGCCCATCGCCAATCGGGCGGCAATGATTACCATCATGATTCCAATGCCCACATTGATTTTCTGCCACACGCTTGGCTTAGCCAGATGTCGAGACATCGCGCGGGCGCCGAAACCGAGCGCCGGGAACCACGTCAGGGTTGCAACCAGCGCACCGATGCCCAACGCCCATGCCAGATCGCCGTACTGGTGCGCCACACCGCCCAGCATCACAAAGCCGTCGACGAATGCCCCCGGATTGAGCCAGCTCATCGCGATGGCGGTGAGTACGGGTTTGCGGATGGATTCGCGGTTGGGAAGCTGGGTTTGAGCCGGGGTATGCTCCATGGAAACCGCAGTAGATGTGCGCGTGAGGGTCGCTACCTGCGACGATCCGCCATCCACGGGTGTGTCCGCGCTGCCGAGCGTATCCACTGCTTGAGGGGTGTGTGAGGTTGGGGACAGCGTGGCGTCGGTAAAAGAATCCCCGTTCGGCGCGTCAGCGGCCATGATGCCGCGAGGGGTGCGGGCCTCTTTGAAATTGACGAAGGCGAACCACAGGAGGAAGGCCACGCCCGCCCAGCGCAGCACCTGCAACAGCCAAGGAACCCGGCCGACGATGAAGTCCACACCGGCGATGCCGCCAATGACGAGTAGGCAATCCGAAAGCATGCAAACCGCGATGACCGGGCCCAAGGCATGGCGGCGCAGGCCTTGTTTGATGATGAGGGCGTTTTGCGGACCAAGCGCCACGATGAGAGAAATCCATAGTAGAAATCCCTGCAGCATCACATGTAATCCTGCCGAAGTGAAGATGTGTCCCATGATCCTTATTAGCTCCTCTCTGTCCGAGACATAGACTAAGATGACGGCATGATGAAGGCAATCTAACGCTTCTTATCCATCATTAGAACAGCTTAATCACCCTGGTAGAGAGGTAAATACTGTGGCAGGCAAACTGGATTCTCGGCAACTCAACACGTTGTTAGCCGTGGTGGACACCGGGAGTTTCGACGCCGCTGCGGCGTCGCTGGGGATTAGTGCGTCAGCAGTATCGCAACGCATCAAGACACTAGAAAGTGGGATGGGGCGGATTTTGGTACGCAGGACCTCCCCTGCAACGGCCACGCCGGCGGGGGAGATCCTGGTGCAAACTGCGCGGCGCATGGAACTTTTGGAGAAGGAAGCTGAATTGCAGCTGGAGGGGCGATTGAATTCGGTTCCCCTGAGCGTGGTGATTAATGCCGATAGTTTGGCCACGTGGTTCCGCCAAGTGCTGATCGATGCCGCAACGTGGCCCGGTGCTGGATTGAATATCAGCATCGAGGACGAGCGCCACTCGTTGCGAATGCTGCGCCGAGGCGATTGCATGGCGGTGGTGACAACGGAATCGGTGGCCATGGCTGGGTGTGAGGTGGACTACCTAGGTCGTCATCGTTATCTGCCCGTGTGCCAACCAAGGCTAGCCCGGTGGTTTAGTAGCGGCGACTTTACGTGGCAGACGTTGCCGGTGGCCCGATTTGGGGCCAAGGATCGCATGGAGGCGGCCTTCCTGCGGCAGGAGCTGGGAGACTTCAGCCCCTCACCCGAGCGCCGTGAATTCCACATCCCATCGTACGAGGGCATTCTGGATGCGGTGTTGGCCGGACTGGGGTGGGCTATGGTGCCCGAGTCGACGGTGTGGCCACTTATAGAAGAAAACCGGCTGGCGCAATTGCATCCAGCCAGCCTAGAAATCCCGTTGTATTGGCAACGGTGGAAGGTGGAGTCGGTGATGCTGGACCGGCTCACCGACAGCATTCATGCGGCGGCGGCCAGCAGCTTGGATTAGGCAAACGCTCCCGCTTCGTCACCCTCGGTCTTGTCCTCTTCACGCACTGGGCCCGGTGCCGTGCCTTCGCCGAATGGGCTGCCACCCAGCGCTTCGCGACCGTGCTCGGTGTAGAAAATTTTTGGATCCGGCCCGATGGGAACAACACCGGTGGGGTTGATGTCCTGGTGAACGAGGAAGTAGTGATCCTTGATCTGGTGGAAGTTGGTGGTATCACCAAACCCTGGTGTCTGGAACAGATCGCGCAGGTAACCCCACAACGCTGGCATCTCGGAGATCTTGTTCCGGTTGCACCGGAAGTGGTTGTGGTACACCATGTCAAAGCGAATGAGGGTGGCGTACAAGAAGATGTCGACCAGCGTGATGTGGTCTCCCATCAGGTATCGACGCCCCGCAAGGCGCTCTTCCAATTTGTCTAGGGTTCCGAAAAGGTTAGCGAAGGCCTCTTCGTACGACTTCTGATTACGGGTGAAGCCGCACTTGTACACACCGTTGTTGACGTTGTGGAAGATCTCATCGGCAAGGGCATCAATGTCCTCGCGCATGTCCTCTGGGTAGAGGTCGGGAGCACCCTCGCGGGCGAACTCTCCCCACTGGGTCGCCAAATCGGGGATGATGGTGGGGAAGTCATTGGTGACAACGGCTTTCGACTCGATGTCCACGATGGCGGGCACGGTGATGCCTCGTGGGTAATCGGGGAACCGGTGCATGTAGGCGTCGCGTAGCTTACCAATGCCAAGCACTGGATCGACCGAGTCTTCGTATAGGTCGAAAGTCCACGACTTCCAATCGTGGGTGGGGCCCGTCAGCCCTTGACTGATGGCATCTTCCAGTCCCATGAGGCGACGGGTGATGACGGCGCGGTGAGCCCAGGGGCAGGCACGCGCTGCAATCAGTCGGTATTTACCAGGTTCGGCCTTCCACGCTTCACCCTGGCCGGACCGTGTGGTGGAGGAATCGAAGCCGGTGGGGTCAGCGAGGATGCGGTCGTCGATGTAGTTGGTATCTCGTTTGTAGGAATTGCCTTCAACATAGCTCATACCAACTTAGTGTACTCGTCATCTAAATCCTGTGTGGTGCTGGGGCCTGAGGGTTATTTCACTTCCCGAACCGCACCCTTGTCTGCGCTGGTAGCCATGGCTGCGTAGGCACGCAGTGCCTTGGTCACCTTGCGGGAGCGCGTTGTAGGGGTCCACGGGTTGTCGCTCGCTTCCATCGCCTCACGGCGCTTCGTGATTTCCTCGTCCGGTACGTCCAGTTCCAGGCGGCGCTCATGAACGTCAATCACGATCTTGTCTCCGTCTTGGATCAAACCGATGAGGCCCCCATGCGCAGCTTCGGGGGAGATGTGACCTACGGAGATTCCCGAAGAACCACCGGAGAAGCGACCGTCGGTGATTAATGCGCACTTCTTGCCCAGGCCTGCACCCTTGAGGAATGCTGTTGGGTGCAGCATCTCCTGCATACCGGGGCCACCGGAGGGGCCTTCGTAACGAACCACAACAACGTGGCCGGGTTGAACCTTCTTGTCCAAGATCACGCGTACGGCATCCTCTTGACTCTCCACAACCAGGGCGGTGCCCTCGAAGTGCCATAGGCTTTCGTCCACACCCGCGGCTTTGATCACAGCTCCATCGGGAGCGATGCTTCCGCGCAGGATCGCCAGACCGCCGTCGGCAGTGTAGGCATGATCGATATCCCTAATCACGCCGCCTTTGGCATCCGTATCCAGGCTGGACCAGCGGTTGGCTTGCGAGAATGCCTCGGTGGTGCGGGTCCCGCCGGGGGCTGCGTGGAACAACTCAATTGCTTCATCACTGGCTTCACCGCTGCGGATATCCCAGGGCAGCAACCATTCTTTGAGAGACGATGCGTGGACGGTGTGGACGTTCTCGTTCAACTTCCCGCCACGCCACAGCTCGCCCAGAATGGCCGGAATGCCACCACCACGGTGCACGTCTTCCATGTGGAAGTCAGAGTTGGGGGAAACCTTCGACAGGCACGGAACCTTTGTGGACAGCTCATCGATATCGTGCAGATCGAAATCAACCTCACCCTCTTGGGCTGCAGCCAAGATGTGCAGGACGGTGTTGGTGGACCCACCCATTGCCATGTCCAGGGCCATTGCATTTTCAAAAGCTTCACGTGTGGCGATGCTGCGTGGTAGCACGGAATCGTCGCCTTCACCGTAGTAGCGCTTGCACAGGTCCACGATGGTGGTGCCGGCCTGCGTGAACAGAGCGCGACGAGCTTCGTGAGTGGCGAGTGTGGAGCCATTGCCCGGCAATGACAATCCCAAGGCCTCGGTCAGGCAGTTCATCGAGTTCGCGGTAAACATCCCGGAGCACGATCCGCACGTTGGGCAGGCTGCCTGCTCCACGTTGAGTAGGGATTGTGCGGACACTGCATCCGATGCTGAAGCCGAGATGGCGGTGATGAGGTCCGTCGGAGCATGGGCTACACCGTCTTCCACCACGGCCTTACCGGCTTCCATCGGACCACCGGAAACGAACACCACTGGGATGTTCAACCGCATCGCGGCGTTCAGCATGCCGGGGGTGATCTTGTCGCAGTTGGAGATACATACCAGCGCATCAGCTGCGTGTCCGTTAACCATGTATTCCACGGCGTCGGAAATAACTTCGCGCGACGGCAAGGAGTACAGCATGCCCGCGTGGCCCATGGCGATGCCATCGTCGACGGCGATGGTATTGAATTCGCGGGGCACACCACCAGCCTCGCGGATGGCATCGGCCACAATGTCACCTACGTTTTTTAGGTGCACGTGGCCTGGCACGAACTGGGTGTAAGAGTTGGCGATCGCGATAATGGGCTTGTCGAAATCGCTATCGGTCATTCCTGTGGCGCGCCAGAGCGCACGGGCACCTGCGGCATTGCGACCCTGGGTGGTGACAGCGGAACGAAAGGGGATTGCGTTCATCGTTTTTCTTCTCCGGACTTTGTGTTATTGGATTCGTATTCCGCGCGGCGCTTCGTTTCGTAGTCCGCGTACTCGTCTTGATCCATGAGGACGGCGTATCCGTCCTTGTGCACGACTTGAACCTTTTCCTGCGTCGCACGACGGCCGGCTGTCACCGGGTCTGGAATTCGGCCGTCGGTTGCCTCGCTCAGGGTGGCGAGCGAGTTGAAGCTCACACCAGGCAGCCACATCATGTCGTCATTGTGGCTGGTGGCAAAACCCTTGCCCGCTTTGTTGAAGCGGATGGATTTGAAATTCTCCCATTCCATCTGACCTGACTTTTTCAGGAGGTAGCGCGTGGAAATCCCTTGCGGCCCCACCACGGTGCGGACGCGCAGCACCCACACAATAAACAGAAGCGGGAGAATCGGTACCCAGAAAAACCATTTAACGTTGTAACCGGTGAACATCAGGCAGATGAGGAACATCACAAACGCTGCCAACACATGCTCACGGCTCGGTCGAAAAACGGTGTTTCGCTCTGGGCTGGGGGATGCTGGGCTTGAGCTCATGGTGCTATCTTAATCAGCTTTTCTTTTTAGTCCGACGCCACCCCGCCCCATTCCATCGAGGTTGCAGCGGGGAAAACTCTTTATCGGGTTGCGTCGGGTGCGTTTTCTGAGGCCCCGTTGGCGCCACCCGCTCCACGGTCAGTGGCGCTATCGGTGCCGGGGTTGTTCCCACTCTGGGGATTGGCGGTTGGATCAGTTCCCCGCTGCGCCGTTGGTGCGCCGGGGGATTGGTTGGTGGTTACCGCGCCACCTGGGTTGGGACCTTGGTCCGTATCTGTCGGTGGGTTGGTCTGTGACGAAGGTGCTTGGTTGCCATCGTCGGTGTTCGTGGTGGTTTCTTCCACGGAAGAGGATGGCTGCTCCGACTGGTTGGGGCTGGGTTCTGTTTCGGATGCAGTGGGTTCGCTAGTTTTGGTTACCCGCCATTTGTCGGGGGAGAGGACACCCGCATTGCCACCCTCTGGGTTGCTGGAGAATATCGCCAGCAGCCCTACGAAAAGAAGCGCGATCATGAGTGCTGTGGTCGACCAGCGCACGCGGCCACCCAAGCTGAGGATATTCTTGATCCTCGTGTCGTATTCCTGCCGCTGTGGCTCGAATTCCTGTAGATCGTCCTCGCTAAATCTATCCGCGTCGAGGCCCTTGCCTGGCCCGTGGTCGCTCGGCGCGATTGGGGCGGCGGCTTCGGCGTCGTCATCGGCGGGAGACTGGTTCTCTGGGATGAGTTTGGTGCCGGTCTCCCCGTCGGCGCGGGCTGATACGGGCGCGGTCTGGCTTGCGCCAGCATCCGTACCGTCAGCTGCGCCTGCAGCACCCGCAACACCAGTGGTACGTGTGTTTCCCTCTGGGTTTGCAGCGTGAGCAGCGCTTGCGTCGTTCCCTACCCCTGCAGCACCCGCAACACCAGCGGCCGGGAACACAGCTGTGGGGCCAGCATTAGTCGCCGCAGCGGAACCTTCCTCGTCCCGCGTATGTGCGGGATGACCGTCAACAGTGCGGCGCGACCATGTGGATGAAGGCGCAGTAATGCCCTCGGTAGAACGATTGGGCGAGGGGAAGGCTTCGGTGGGGGCCGTGTCGGCGTCGGAGCGAGAAGGAGAAAGAGCGCCTGCGACCTGCGGTGGGCGTGATGCGCCAGTGCCGATGGGGGCGCCCGGCAAATCGTAGCGATCCCAGAAAACGTTTAGAAGCGCAGAGCGAATCACGCGTTCAACAGCCCACTGCATGGCGGGGTTGACCTCGGCGTTGATGCGGAAATTCACCGACCACGGTTGGCCGGCGGCGACGGGGGCGATGATCTCCGTGGCGGGGAGGATTTCGATTTGCCCGCGCACGTCACTGACGATGGACGGGTCCTTGAGCGCGTGGTGAACCGTGGTTTCGACCGTGGATATTAGGTCATCCATAGCTTCACCGGGGAGCAGTGGGATGGCCAAGTTGACCACCGCACGCGACCATTCCTGCGAATAGTTTGTGATGACGCCCGCCGAGCCATTCGGAACCGTAACCAATTCGCCCGAAGGGGTGCGCACTTTGGTGGCGCGCAGGGTCAGCGCCACGACAGTGCCTGAAATGTCGCTGGCTGTGCCGTCGAAAGACACGAAGTCGCCCACACCGAATTGTCGCTCAGAGATGATGAAGAATCCGGCGAGGAAGTCGCCAATGATCTTCTGCGAACCAAAACCGATGGCAGCGGTAAGGACGGTGGCGGGGAGAGCAGCTCCGATTGGTGGCACGCCCAAGTTCGTGAGCGCCAACATGATGATGATGAAGAAGCCGATGGCTTGAATGACATAGACCAAGGCACCAATGAGTGCGAGCCGTGTCTTCGTGGCTTCTTCACCCTTACTGAAGCGACGGGCAATGACGCGCACTGCCAAGCGCCCCAGCCTCGGTAACAGGATGGCGCACAGGAGCAACGCGGTGAGGGGGATGCCGTGGTTGACGAACCACTCCCACAACTGAAATAGGAAAAATTTCAAATCCACCATGAGTGCCACGTTACGTGAGTAGTGCGACACTCCAATGCGAAGCATGAGTGTCCCAACTACTTCCCAGCTTGTGTGGCTTGAGTTCCCAGGCGCGTGCGGGTGAGCGCAGGAGACCCCATGACCATCTTCACCGCCCTACTGAGTTCCCAGGCGCGTGCGGGTGAGCGGGTGTGGGTTGGTTGGGGGGTGCGGGTTGGGCGCCGTCACCGAGTTCGCGTCGTGTGGGCCGGTGCTTGAGTACTCGGGCGCGTGAGGGTGAGCGGATGCTGGTTGGGTGCCGTCACCGAGTTCGCGTTGTGTGGGCCGGTGCTTGAGTACTCGGGCGCATGAGGGTGAGTGGGTGCTGGTTGGGCGCCGTCACCGAGTTCGCGTCGTGCGGGTCGGTGCTTGAGTACTCGGGCGCGTGAGGGTGAGTGGGTGCATAAACCGTGGATTACACGCAGTTCGCAGGGCGGTTTTGATGTTCACCTGTTGGGATAGTTGTGCCGTATTTTGGGAAAACTATGGTCAAGGGGGGTGAAAAGTTTGACGGTTTGGTTGTGCTGGTATAAGCTGCTGGCATGACTTCCAAAGAAATTATTCGAGTAGTCGTAGCGTAGGGGCGCCCAGCACCCTCGACCTCACGAACTCGAATCAAGGCGCCCCCGACCCGGAGACCACCGGTAACTCGGGGGCGTTTTTCATTGGATGACATGCCCTCAACTGCCCAGTGAACTGTTGTCACTCGTCAGGCGCCGTGGAGCGTACGGAGACGACAACGCACCCTAAGCAAGGAGCGAGCAACGTGACAGACACATCACGCTCTCAACCAAGTCCAGCCATGCTGGCAAACCGCAGCGCCGGCAAAGCGGCCACGGTGCAGCCAGAGCGAATTAATGGCGCGCAAGCGATTGTGCGTTCGCTAGAGGAGCTCGGTACAGACGTCGTATTCGGCCTCCCTGGTGGCGCGGTTCTGCCACTGTATGAGGCCTTGTATGACTCAACTCGGCTGAATCACATTCTGGTGCGACACGAGCAGGGGGCGGGGCACGCTGCCACCGGTTACGCTCAGGTCACTGGTCGAGTGGGTGTATGTATCGCAACATCCGGGCCGGGTGCAACCAACCTGGTGACCCCCATTGCCGATGCCAACATGGACTCGGTTCCGATTGTGGCGATCACCGGCCAGGTGGGCGCCAACCTACTGGGTACGGACGCCTTCCAGGAAGCGGATATTCGGGGTGTGACCATGCCGATCACCAAGCACAACTTCATGGTGACGCGTCCAGAGGACATTCCGGCCGCGATCGCCGAGGCGTTCCACGTAGCCAGCACCGGCCGCCCAGGTGCGGTGCTGGTAGACATTCCCAAGGATGTCCAGAATGCAGAGCTGGATTTCGTCTGGCCCCCGGCGTACGAGCTTCCGGGGTATCGCCCGGTGACCACGCCGCATAGTCGCCAGATTGAAGAAGCCGTGCGTCTAATTAGCCAGGCTTCTAAGCCCGTGCTGTACATCGGTGGCGGTGTGATTAAGGCCGATGCGCATGCGGAGCTCAAGGCAATTGCGGAAGCGAACAACATTCCCGTGGTGACCACGTTGATGGCTCTGGGGTCGTTCCCAGATTCGCACCCGCTGCACATGGGAATGCCGGGCATGCACGGCAGCGTACCGGCGGTGGCTGCTTTGCAGCGCTCCGACCTGCTGATTACGATTGGCGCGCGTTTCGATGACCGTGTGACGGGTCACGTGGAAAGCTTCGCACCGAACGCAAAGGTCATTCACGCCGATATTGATCCAGCGGAGATTGGCAAGATCCGGGCCGCCGATGTGCCGATCGTGGGCGATGCGCGTGAGGTACTGGCTGCGCTGCACGATGCTATCGATGCACTGGGCTTACCTAAGCCACAGACTGACAATTGGTTGCAGTATCTAGGCAATCTGGTTGATGAATTCCCGCGCGGTTATGAAGAGCAGCCAGACGGCAAGTTGGCACCACAGTTTGTTATCGAGACACTGTCTAAGTTGGCGGGCCCCGAGGCCATTTATGCTGCTGGCGTGGGGCAGCACCAAATGTGGGCTGCGCAATTCGTGGATTATGAAAAACCACGCACATGGCTCAACTCCGGTGGACTCGGAACGATGGGCTACTCCGTTCCAGCCGCGATGGGCGCGAAAGCCGGCGCTCCCGATAGGGAAGTGTGGGCCATCGACGGGGATGGTTGCTTCCAAATGACGAACCAGGAATTAGTGACCTGCGCGGTGGAGAACCTACCTATCAAGGTTGCGCTCATTAATAACGGCAACCTGGGTATGGTTCGACAGTGGCAGACCTTGTTCTACGACAAGCGCTATTCTCATACGAACCTCAAGCCGAAGGAAAACTACCTGCCAGACTTCCTCATGTTGGCAGAATCCATGGGATGCGCGGCTTTCCGTGTGACTAAGGCTGAGGACGTTGAACCCACGATCCGCAAGGCCCAGGAAATCAACGACCGCCCGGTCGTCATCGACTTCATCGTCGGCGAGGATGCTCAAGTGTGGCCCATGGTTGCGGCGGGTACCTCCAACGAGGAGATCCAGTATGCGCGTGACCTTCGCCCACTGTTTGACGATGAAAACTCCGCTGCTGAAAACCCAGCGGATATCCACGAGGTTACCCAAGAAGGGGAGCAGAACTAATGTCCGAAGTTCATACTCTTTCAGTCCTGTGCGAGGACGTGGAAGGCATTATTTCCCGTATTTCGGGGATGTTCACGCGCCGCGCTTTCAACATCCTCTCCATCAGTTCGGGCCGCACGGAGGTAGAAGGTGTTAACCGGATCACCATCGTGGTGGAGGGTGAAGATCACATCATTGAGCAGATTACGAAGCAACTCAATAAGCTGATCCCCGTGTTGAAGGTGACGCGCCACGACCCAAAGGCGATTGTCTCTCGTGGTTTGCTGATGGTGAAGGTATCCGCGGATAACTCCAACCGCACCCAGGTCGTGGAGGCGGCGAAACTCTTCCGTGCTCATGTGGTTGATGTTGGTCCTGAATCCCTCATTGTTGAGTGCACGGGTACTCCGTCTAAGCTGCAAGCTCTGCTGGATGTGCTGGAACCATTTGGTATCCGGGAGCTCGTGGAATCCAGCTTGACTGCGATTGGCCGTGGCCCGAAGGCGATGTATCCTGCCAGGCTCTAACGTGGTCGGGCTGACGTACCTCACCGTCTCAAACGTGGCGCTACGAGTAGGCCAGGCTCTAACGTGGTCGGGCTGACGGCTTAGGTGCTGACTCTCTACATTCGACGGAGCGAAAGTGACACCACCTCCGCTCTGCCAAAATTCCACATTGTGAACACAATCATCCCATACCGTGGAATGAACTGTGATATAACTAGTTACGTGAATGCGTCACTCACGGTCGTGTGAGATCCGGGGTGAACGCACATTTCGACGAAAGGATCCCTAAATTATGGCTATCGACGTTTTCTACGACTCTGATGCTGACTTGTCCCTGATTCAGAATCGCAAGGTAGCGATCATCGGTTACGGTTCCCAGGGGCACGCACACGCCCAGAACCTCCGCGATTCCGGAGTCGAGGTCGTCATTGGCTTGCGCGAAGGCTCCAAGTCCCGTGCAAAGGCCGAGGAAGCGGGCTTCACTGTAAAGTCCAACGCCGAGGCGGCCGAGTGGGCAGATGTGATTATGCTGCTGGTTCCCGATACTTCCCAGGCCAAGGTCTTCACCGAGGAAATCGAGCCCAACTTGAAGGATGGTGATGCGCTGTTCTTTGGCCACGGCCTGAACATCCACTTCGGCCTGATCAAGCCAGCTGAGAACATCACCATCGGCATGGTTGCTCCCAAGGGGCCAGGCCACTTGGTGCGTCGCCAGTTTGTGGACGGCAAGGGTGTTCCCTGCTTGATCGCTATTGAGCAGGACCCGAAGGGCGAAGGCCGTGACGTAGCGTTGGCCTACGCATCTGCAATCGGCGGCGGCCGTGCGGGCGTCATCCCAACGACCTTTGAAGCAGAGACCGTTACCGACCTGTTTGGTGAGCAAGCCGTGCTGTGTGGTGGTACGGAAGAGCTGGTCAAGACTGGATTTGAGGTCCTGGTCGAGGCTGGATACGAGCCTGAGATGGCATACTTCGAGTGCTTGCACGAGCTAAAGCTGATTGTGGACCTGATGTTCGAGGGCGGTATCAAGAACATGAACTACTCCGTGTCTGACACGGCGGAGTTCGGTGGCTACCTGTCCGGTCCTCGCGTTATCGATGCGGGCACCAAGGAGCGCATGAAGGATATCCTCAAGGACATCCAGGACGGCACCTTCACCAAGCGCCTCGTGGCCAACGTTGAGGGCGGCAACAAGGAGCTCGAAGATCTGCGTGCTTCCTACAATGACCACCAGATCGAGAAGACCGGCGAGAAGCTGCGCGATCTGATGAGTTGGGTCAAAGTAGACGCACGCGCGGAAACCGCATAAACACAGGTCAGGAGGTTGGGGGGGGAGGTCCTAGCCCGATACTTGCCCGTGACGATGGATTAAACCCCTGCGGAATTCGAGGCCTCTAAGTGCTCGGAATGCTCGGGGTACTCGGAATACTTCGACCGGCTAGGGCCCTCCGCGTACTCGCAAAGCAGAATGAGATGCGTCCCGCGCGCGGGTTTTTAGTCGTTTCGTTCTGCGAATCCAGCGCGGCCGCCCCGGTTCCGGCGTGGCCGCCGTGATTTCAGCATGGCCGCCCTGATTCCAGCGTGCCCATCCCGGTTCCGGCGTGGCCCAGCTCCAACAAGACGCCCTCGCTGTAGCCTCCATTAATCCACCCCGAACGCTTGCCCCGCGATGACGATTCCCTTCGTGTTCGCCGGCACAATCCACGATCCGTACAGCTTCGTGACCTTTCCCGGCTCGGCTCCCATAATCCAATCCTGGTAGCCCGAGCCGTCGACCATGCAGTACGACGAACTGATAATCTGCCGGCTCTTGCCCGCATCGTCGACGATCGTGGGGTCATCCAGAAGTACAGGGTCATTACCCTGGCCGGGCACGGCCTTCACGTCAAAAGTGGCTTTGACCTGCACAAGTTTCTGGTCCTCCTGGAGTTTCCCCACATTCGAATCGCCGTGATCATCGAACCCGAACTCGCATTTATGCCCAGCGCTCAGCGTGTCAATGGTCGCTTCCGCACCAGGAACGACCTTGCCATTCGAATACACTGGAATGGGCTGATTTAGCTGCGCTTCCTTCGGCTTCGGCCGCTTTTCCGTGATCTCAGGCGCCAGCTCCGAACTAAGTGCCTCAGGCTGGCTGCCTTCCTGGTTGCCGGGGGTTTCTTTATCCGACGCCCCGCTCGGCCCACCTTCGCCATTATCGGCATTGGAGCCACAACCGGTGATCGCCAATCCGGAGGTTAACAGAATGGAAGCAAGGAGCATCTTTCGTCGCATGAGTACAGGGTACCGGTAATCATCTGAGCAAATCGGCATCTATTAACTTGCAGGGTGCCACTCAACGTGAGGATGCAAAGTGTGCCTCTATCCACTCGATAGTTCCGGGCCGTCTTCCGTTTCGCAGGACGGACAGTCTTGTGGTGAGGGAGCTGGGTGAGTATAGGTTCTCATAAGTTTTTGACCTTGTGGGCATCAAGATTTCATTAAGTTACCGATACAGATGTTGAAATCGGTAGGGCTTCTGCGCTATTTGTTGAACACGTGTCTATTTTCTCCCCAGATGATTCTGAAAAAGATCAGCCATTAGGAACGGCTATAGCTGTGTCGAGCGATGTAGCAGATGCCGATGATTCCTATGGGTATGGTCCAAACCACGTAGAGGAGGAACGTAGTAAGCAGATCGCTGAGCGATCGCGTGAGAAGCCGCTCGAGCAGGATGATGTCACCGTCGTCGATAAACCACTGGTAAAGAAAGCCGTGACCGCAGCGTCATTGGGCAATTGCATGGAGTGGTATGACATGGGCGTGTTCGGATTCCTCGCCGCGGGTGTGACCGAACAAGTCTTCTATGGTGAGAGCGACTGGGCCCGCGTAGGTGTCTTCGGCACCCTGGCGCTGGGGTTTGTCATCCGCCCATTCGGTGGAATCTTCTTCGGATTCCTCGGAGATAAGATCGGCCGCCAGAAGGTGTTGGCGCTAACGATGCTGCTGATGTCCCTGGGAACTTTCCTTATCGGTTGCCTGCCAAGCTACAATTCGATCGGCATTTGGGCTGCCGTGGGTCTGCTGGCATGCCGTTTCTTGCAGAGCTTCTCCACCGGTGGCGAGTATGCCGGTGCGACTACTTTCATTGCCGAATACGCCCCTGATAGGAAACGCGCGTTTTTAGGCAGCTGGCTGGACTTCGGTACCTATGCTGGATTCGCGATTGGTTCGGGAACGGTTACGCTTCTCACCGCCGTCCTGGGAACCGAGACAATGGTGGATTGGGGCTGGCGAATCCCATTCCTGATCGCGTTGCCCATGGGCATGGTTGGCTTGTATATCCGCTCTAAGCTGGAGGATAGTCCGGCTTTCAAGGAGGAGCAGCAGAAGTCCGAGAATCGCCAGAAGGCCGACGATTCACGCTCGCGGTTCAAGGAAATCTTCAGCACTCACCGTCGCGCATTTCTTGTGTGCCTCGGGCTGGTAGTCAGCTTCAACGTTTTGGTCTATGTTCTCACCAGCTACCTTCCCAGCTACTTCACTGGCGTAACCGAATTCAGCGCGAACCGTGCCAACATGCTGGTGCTGTACGGATGTGTTTTGATTGTTGTTTGCATCAATATGTTCGGTCGGCTGTCCGATCGAGTCGGCCGTCGCGTGCTGATTCTGGCCGCAGCGATTGCGCAGTTAGTGCTCGCGTACCCTGTGTTCTTACTCTTCCGGATGGATAGCCTGCTGGCACAGATAGTTGGGGTGACGATTCTCGGAGTAATCTTGGCATGTTTCGCTGCGCAACAGGCTGCGTCGTTGCCAGCACTGTTTCCCACCAATGTCCGTTTCAGTGCTCTTTCCATCGCTTTCAACATCGGTATCTGCATTTTCTGCGGCACGATCCCACTGGTGGCGGATGCTACCTTTACCGGGTTGAAAGGCAAGGTGCCGGACAACATCTCGATGATGATTCCCGCATTCATGCTGATCGGCGCGTCTATCTTATGCCTTATCTGCCTGCGCTTTGTAGGTGAGAGTGCATTGCAGCCACTGGAGGGGTCGAAGCTTCAGGTGGATGATGAAAGTGAGATCGAAGAGATCCTGCGCGAGAGCCGTCATCACCACAACACGTGGAAGCGCACACATGGCCGGGGCAACCGGAATCACCGCGGTGGCCGGAATCAGGGTGGTACCCGTGATCACCGCGTAGTCTAAATTACCGCCTTAGGCGGGGCAGCCGTGCTTGTCGGGATTACCGTGGTGGTCGGTGCAGCCGTGCTAGTAGCGATCACCGCGGTAGTCTCCATAGCAAGCACGATCGGAGTGGCTCAGTTACGGAAAACGGGATAACCAATGATGACTATGGGGCAATCCACCTATTTGAACAGAGCTTTCTCGAACGTTGGCCAAGAATCGGCCAAACTGCGCCGGAATACTCCCCACTGGTGCGTACCGGTGGGGTAGAACTTCGAGGTCACCGGCACGCCCTCGGCACGAAGCCGGCTGTTGAACGCGTGGGTGCACAAGTTAGCGCCCATGTCGATAGGTCCTCCAGCGATCACTAGATTGGCTGCAAAATCTCTATCACCTGGCGCCAACGGGTTAGTCAGCGTGAGGTCATCTGCCCCCGCCAATCCAGAGGCCGAGGAGATATATACAGCGAGCTCTTTACCTTGGTAATCCGCGCGCAGCTTGCGAGCGTTCAAATATGGGTCGTTGTATTTTGCGTAATCGCTCGAGGTCTCGCCCCACATATCGGTGGGTGAAGCACCGTCTTCACGACGATCAAGCACGGTGCTGACAACAAACCGCCCCAGCAAGCTGGTGGTAGACGCGCAACCGGAGAACGACCCGACGGCGTCGTAGAGGCCGGGATTGTGTTGCGCTGCAAGGAGAACCGATGTCGCGGACATCGAAACGCCCATAATGGCGCGTTTCTTATTCGCGTTCAAGGCAGTTTCGAGCGGGTCGGGCAGCTCGCGGGTGAGGAATGTCTCCCACTGCTGCTTAGCGAATTCCGGGTTGGTTCCTTCACCACGTCGCCAGTCCGTGTAGTAGGTGAATCCGCCCGTGATCGGCATAACAACATTGACATTCCGCTCGCCATAGAATTCAATCGCGTTGGTGTTCGCGAACCAACCGTCACCACCATCTAGCCCGTTGAGAGCGTAGATCGTAGGTGCGTTATCGCGCTTGGCTGGATCTTTGGGTCGTAGGACCAACAGGGGAACGTCCACTCCCATCGCTTCGGAGTGCGCGGTTACCTCAATAACATTTTCATGGCGGGCTGCAATTTGCCGGAATGATTCTTGATCGGAATAACCTGGCGTACGGTTGTCCAGCTTGATGGTCGCGGGCTGTGCAGGCGGAATCTCATCTGGCGCCTCATAGAGTTTTCCACCTGGCAGGAAGCTCAGGCCACCGTTGTTTCCGGAACTTAAAAGTGCGGAACCCGTGGGTTCGTTCGTATTCGATGGTATCTCCTGCGCGGAGGCTACGGCGACTGTAGACGAAAACGTGGTCGCAGCAGTCAGTGCGAGTGTCATCGCCCGTCGGTGGGATGCAGAGAGGTATTTCACGATCTTCCTTCACTGGTGGCTGGGTTATCCAACAACAACTTATGGCAGAGCTACCTATAGACAACTCTTGGTGAGGTCATCTAAAGACAACTGGGGGCTGGGTTATCCAACGACGGAACGCGCGTGGATGGGGGATCTAAAAATCGGTCCCTAGCTACTGCGCTTCTGAATTCTCTGGCGGAAACCAGTTGACAAGATAGTTGAACGGCAGGCTGTATAACGCGTGAGGTGGTGGGGGCCTTCGCCAAACGTGCAGTTAGAAATCCGAATTCTATTTCGGGTGTTACTCTAACATGAAGTGATGATGCCACCATTCTGGTAGGCCCCCGCTGGGGTAGCATGTCGCAGCAGATTGTTCAACACCGTAATTAAATGAAGGAAGTGTTCAATGGAATTTGAAGCTCTCATCCCATTCTTTGACCCCAAAATTTGGGATCCAATTATCATTGCTATCACGAACGTGCTGGGTCCGATTGCTCAGTTCTTTGGCCCGGTTGTGGCTGGCTCGATGACGGCCACTGGTTCGCTCTAGCCGGGGGGGGACTGCCGCTTGAGTTCCGCTACGGTGGCTGGCTCGATGACGGTCACTGGTTCGCTCTAACCGGGGGGACTGCCACTCGGGTTGTGCTTGGGCAATTGTGGGGTGATTTAACCCTGCGCGTTTTGGGGCGCGGCGGTTCGAGGTCCATTCAATTAGAATTCATATCGACAAGCATTGTCATTAGTGTAGTGTGGGAACCTCGATAGTTGAAAACGCGAGGAGGTTCGCACCATATGACCATGAACACGACGGCGGAGTCGCGCCTACAGGCACAGTCGGGAGGGCCCCGCCAGACCCCTGTCACCATTCTTTCGGGATTTCTGGGTTCTGGTAAAACTACGCTGCTTAACGAGCTCCTTGCTGATGTCGCAGGGCTCGCCGATCGCCGAGTAGCCGTTGTTGTTAACGACTTTTCGGAAATTAATATCGACGCCGCCCTCATTGCCAATGAAGGTCACGTTGAACGAGGCGAAGATCGCTTTATCGAGCTCACAAATGGTTGCATCTGCTGCACGCTGCGCGAAGACCTGGTGGAATCTGTTGGAAAACTCGCGCGATCGGAGGAGTTTGATCAAATCATTATCGAATCCACCGGTATTTCTGAACCCATGCCCGTCGCTGCAACGTTTGAATGGCGGTGGGAGGATGGCACTCGTCTGGCGGATATAGCACCCATCGATACCATGGTGACCTTGGTGGATGCTAGCCAATTTCTTTCCATGATAGCTACTAAGGCCAAGCTCACGGACCGTGAATTAGGGGCAGTGGAAGGCGACGAACGCACCATTGCGGACCTGCTCGTTGACCAGGTGGAATTTGCTGACAAAATCTACGTGACCAAATCGGACCTCGTATCACCCAAACAATATGCGGCGACAGCCGAATTGGTTCACCGTATGAATCCGCGTTGCGGCGTCGAAAAACTTGTAGAAGGACAAGTAATCGACGAAAAAGGAAACAGTCGACCAGCAACCAGTGACATCCTTGGGGCGAATCTATACGACGAAGATACCGCGCGAGCATTCCAGGGGTATATGGATGAATTGGCAAATCCGCATACTCCGGAAACGGAAGAGTATGGCATTAGTTCCATCATTTTCCGCGGGGCGCGCCCGTTGGATCGCACGCGCTTGATTCAGGCGCTGCGGGCAACTAAGGGATTGGTGAGATCTAAGGGTTACTGCTGGATTGCTGACAGTTTGGAGCACGTGCAGGTGTGGCACCAGGCCGGGCCAGATCTGCGAATTCAGCCGGCGACCTTGTGGAAGGGGAGTGGTATGACACCGGGCAATGAGGTCGTATTGATTGGTGTGGGATTTGATGCGGAAGCGGCGCTGAAGCGATTTGAGGCGGCAATGCTCACGGATGAGGAGGCTGCGGCGCTGGTGAAGTAGGGCAGGGATGTGGTGGCTGCGGCGCTGGTGAAGTAGGGCCGGGATGTGGTGGCTGCGGCGCTGGTGAAGTAGGACCAGGAAGTGGTGGTTGCGGCGCTTATGTGATCGGTAACACATTGATAAAACTGGGGGAAGCCGAGCCACTGTCGCAGGCACCATCTAAGATGTGAACTTGTCGCACGTCGCAGGTGGGAATCAATTCCCCGGGAAGGCGTGGGCCCTGTTGCTCGGCGCGGTCGTGTCGAGGAGCGGGAAGCCAATTTTCGCAGGAGTCATTCGTGAGCCAGAACACCCGTCCAGTAGTCCTCATTGCCGACAAGTTAGCGCAGTCCACCGTTGATGCGCTGGGAGATTCCGTTGAGGTGCGCTGGGTTGATGGACCCAACCGCCCAGAACTTCTCAAGGCAGTAGCAGATGCCGATGCTTTGCTGGTGCGTTCCGCAACCACCGTCGATGCCGAGGTGCTCGAGGCAGCTCCGAAGCTGCAGATCGTCGGTCGCGCCGGAGTCGGTCTCGACAACGTTGATATCAGCACCGCCACCGCCAAAGGCGTGATGGTTGCAAATGCGCCAACCTCTAACATCCACTCCGCATGTGAGCACGCTATTTCATTGCTGCTTTCTACTGCTCGCCAGATTCCTGCCGCAGACAAGACCCTGCGCGATGGAGAGTGGAAACGCAGCGCCTTCAAGGGTGTTGAGATCCTTGGTAAGACCATCGGTATCGTCGGGTTCGGTCACATCGGTCAGCTGTTCGCACAGCGTTTGGCTGCGTTCGAGACCGAGATCATCGCTTACGATCCTTACGCTAACCCTGCTCGCGCTGCACAGCTGGGTGTGGAGCTCGTTGAGCTGGATGAGTTGATGGGTCGTTCCGACTTCGTCACTATCCACCTGCCCAAGACTAAGGAAACTGCCGGTATGTTCAATGCCGAGTTGCTGGGCAAGGCAAAGAAGGGGCAGATCATCATCAATGCTGCTCGCGGTGGCCTGGTGGATGAGCAGGCCCTAGCAGATGCCATCAAGTCCGGGCACATCCGTGGTGCGGGATTCGACGTTTACGATTCCGAACCATGCACCGATTCTCCGCTGTTCGAGTTGGACGAAGTTGTCGTGACGCCACACCTAGGCGCATCCACGGTTGAGGCTCAGGACCGCGCTGGTACCGACGTTGCGGCTTCTGTTCTGCGCGCCCTCGCGGGAGACTTCGTACCGGATGCTGTGAACGTGTCTGGTGGCAAGGTCAGCGAGGAGGTTGCCCTGTGGTTAAACCTGGCTACCAACTTGGGGCGCGTTGCGGGTGAGCTGTTGGGGGCAGCTCCAACCGCAGTGAACGTGACCGCAAAGGGTGAGTTGTCGTCTGAGTCCGTGGATGCGCTGGGCCTCGCGGCCCTGCGCGGTGTATTTACCGGTTTCATCGACGAGCAAGTGACTTTCGTTAACACCCCTACCATCGCCGAAGAACGCGGTGTGCAGCTGGAAGTTAGCACGCACGACGAGTCTGTCACCCACCGCTCGGTGCTGGAGGTGCAGGTAGTGGCTCCAGATGGAACTACCGCGACCGTGACAGGTGCGCTGACTGGTTTGGAGCGCGTGGACAAGATTGTTCGAATCAACGACCGTGGCTTGGATCTGCGTGCCACCGGTTCCAACCTGTTCTTGGTCTACAAGGATCAGCCGGGTGCGCTGGGCCGTGTTGGTGTGGCGTTGGGTAACGAAGGTATCAACATTGATGCTGCTGCACTATCCCCGAATGAGGGCGACGGCTCTGCAACTCTCGTGCTGCGCGTGGACCGCGAAGTACCAGCGGAGCTGATGGAGACGATCAAGGCGGACCTCTCTACGACCGCTGCGTTCCAGCTGGATTTCTAAGGGGTAGGTTGCGGATGTAGATTCCGCGGAACTCCTAGAATTTGGGCGGGGGCCCACGCTATTCGCGTGGTCCCCGCTTTTTCGTGCGCAGGTGTTGTGGGTGCGTGGGTGCGTGGGTTGTTGTGGGTGCGTGGGTGCGTGGGTGTTGTGGGTGCGTGGCTGCGTGGGTGTTGTGGGTGCGTGGGTGCGCAGGTGTTGTGGGTGCGTGGCTGCGTGGGCTTGTGATGCATCGTGTGTCGGAGAAGCAGAATGAGATGCACACGGGCGGGGAGTTGTTCGGGAAAGCAGAATGAAATGCCCGGGAATGCGTGGTTGTGGTGTTTGTCGTTCTGCTTCGTCGACGTGGGGTGGGGGAATGATCGGGAAAGCAGAAT
>NZ_KV786157.1:0-4062 GCF_001806865.1 Corynebacterium sp. HMSC28B08 | reverse complement strand
GCACACCCGGATCAACGCACTCTAAATCGCGAAGAGCCCACAAATGTAACAAGTTCCAGGAAAAGTCGCTGATCAGCGCTAGCTGGTTCCTGTCTACCGTTCGCTCGCGATCTCCGTACAAGGGGTGAGGCCTTGGATCTCTCGAACTTAGTATTTAAACGGGAGCTAGACACGCCGAGCTGCAACTAGGGTTGCTAGGAGGGTAAGCAAGCGCTAGCCTAGTAAGCATCAGCTTCCGCCGTTGACCCTCCACCGATCAGGAGTGCGCCGATGACGGAAGCTTTTCGATTTTAGGACACTGATGAAGAATAAAAAGAGCCGTCCCGCGAAACGGCAGTCTAGCCAGTCGTCTGGCCGAAATACTCAACGCAGCCGGACGAACGCCGGGCGCCCAATCGTCACGGCGATCTTAGTCGATGGGGGTTTCTATCGACGCAAGGCACGCACACTGTTCGGAGACAAGGAGCCGGAAGATCGCGCGAACGAGCTGGTAGCCTATTGCAAACGCCATATCCGCGAATCCGAGGCTAGTCTGTATCGTATCTTCTATTACGACTGCTTGCCGTCGGAGAAGGTCATCTATCATCCCCTGCTGCAAAAGCAGATCAACCTAGGAAAATCAGACGAACACGCCTGGAATACTCGGTTCCTGAAGGAACTAGTGAAGCGGCGCAAGGTCGCGCTGAGACGGGGGGAAGAGCTCGAGACCCAGAGCGGCTACTTACTCAAAAGCGGACCGCTGAAGAAGCTGTGTCGCGGCGACCTGAGAGTCGAAGACCTTACGGACAAGGATTTCTTCCTGGACATCACCCAAAAAGGTGTGGACATGAGAATCGGCCTCGACATTGCGACCATGGCGGAGCACGGACATGTCAACCAGATAATCATGATCTCGGGGGACAGTGACTTTGTTCCTGCTGCAAAGCATGCCCGTCGAGCAGGTATCGATTTCATACTCGACCCGCTCTGGTCTCGCGTATCGGACAGCCTCAACGAACATGTTGACGGCGTCCGTGAATGTGTTAGCCGACCGCCGAACAATTCTTCTGATCCGCTGCACGAAGACTCCAGGGTCGGTAAGCCAACGCAGGAAGAAGTCGACGAAGAAATCTAGAAGCCGAAGATTCTCTCGGAACCGTTGGCCGGGTTGTAGTGGTTAGTTAGCGTCGACTCCAGCAGACTCCTCATGGTGAGATCTAGCAGGAGCAGTCCAGCCGCGAAAATGACCGCCTTCCGATCCTTGTCATCCGCCGTGAGTTTGCAGTCTCCCCGTGGAGAATGAGGCGACACAACTTGTGCGAAGCAGACGGTGACCTCCTTCGGGTGCAGGTGGAACACAGAAGGAACAAGTTCCATGAAGTCACTGATCAGAGCCGGTTAGTTTCTGACTACGGATCAGAAGGTTGGGGGTTCGAATCCCTCCGGGCGCACGAGATCTACCCCGGCCGGTTTTTACCGCCGGGGTTTTGCATGGTGAAGTCATGGGGAGATCAACCGGCGGGATAGCGCCCAGCTAGCGGCACCCCGGCCACAGCCCAGCTAGCGGCACCCCGGCCCAGAGCCCCAGCGCGCAGCACCGCGCGAGCTAGAAAATCCCGATCTGCGCACCCATCGATTCCGCCGATTCCAGCTGCGACACCCAGCCTGTGCCACCCGGTTGCACACGGATGATTGGCCGATTCGGGCCCTCTCCCTTTTTACGCCCCGCCCGCGCCTCGAATCGCCCACGGGCCGCGTGCCCGACTTCCGTCAGGTCCCGCATGTCCTCATCCGGGTTCGCCAGCTGCTCGCGCGCTTGCCGCAGCAGTTCCAGCGTCTCATCAATCGCAACCACCAAAGAAGAGCGATTGTTTTCACACATCGCCCGCACCAGCGCCGGCTCCGTGCCGGCCACACGGGTGCCATCTCTGAAACTCGACGCCGCCAAGGTCAGCGCCAGCGGACCCCCCTTGTCACCTGCGATCGCCAGCGCCTCCGCGAGTACATGAGGAAGGTGAGAAACGCGGGCCACCGCCCGGTCGTGCCGGCGCGCCAACGCGGGAACCACCGCCGCGCCTACGGCTTCAGCCATGGTGACTACGCGAGCCCACGTGTTCAGCCACAGCTCCTCGGCCTCATTAGCACCCTTACCCTTGCCATCCCCGGCGACCGCGTTGTCGTAGGTCACCACCCACACAGCGCCTTCGAATAGGTGGCTCATGGTGGCCGGCCACCCCGAGTTCGCGGTACCCGCCATGGGGTGCCCACCCACGAAGCGCGACGTTAAACCATGCTCTTCAACCAGGTCGTGCACCTCCTCCTTCACACTGGTGACGTCCGTAAACCCACAATGAGGGGCGTGGACCTTGATGGCGTCGAGTAAAGAAGAAAGAGCAAACATTGGCACGCCGAGAACCAGTAGAGCTCCGTCCTGTTCGGCGCGCTGTAACGTCGCGGTGAGGTCATTCGAGACATCAAAGCCATCGCGGCGGGCGCGGGTCACAGTTTTTTCAGAACGATTCCACCCGTAGCACGGCCATTCCAGGCGGCCGAGGTCGCGGAGCAGAGATCCACCGATCAGGCCTAACCCCAGCACGCAGACGGGGGTGCGTGGCTCAGCGGCAATGCTCGTGGGGTTCACGGGGTGGGATTCGGGGCTCTTAATGTCACTCACGCTCCCTATTTTCCCACAACACGACTAGCGTTGGGGACATGAGTGAGACAACCGAGCTGACCTTTGCCGCTGTCGCCGTTGCGGGCGAGGGTGGATGGCAAGTGCGGGAGCTGCCCGAAAAGGCCCTAGATAGCCTCCGCGATCTGGTCAAAGACCTGCGTGCCAACCGCGCTGAAGGCGCCCTGCTGGGATTCGTCTGCATGGATGACGACTGGTGCGCCGTCGTGCGGCCTGTCCCGGGTGGGGTGCGGTTGCTGATTTCGGATGCTACGGCGGCGCTGGATTACTACTTGGCGACGGACATTTTGGATGAGCTCGATGTGGATACTCCTACTGAGGATGAAGCCGAGAACTGCGATGAGCCATGGCCTGAGGGTGATTTTGATCTGCTGGAGGACCTGGGGGTGCCGGAGCAGTTGCTTAGCGTGATCTTTGATGACGAGGATCTTTATGCCTCCGAGCAGCTCATGCGGGTGGCCGAGGAGCTGGGTTGTGCCGAGGAGCTGGCGGACGCGATTGGTTTGGAACTGGAGTAGGCGGGCCGGGTTGGAATTGGAGTAGTTACACGGTGGTGAATGATCGCCATGCAGAAGCGGGGGCGTGGGTAGGCGGCGGGTTGCCTAGGCCACAGGTTGAGGTGCAGCACGAGGCTTGGATGCGTAGGGCTCTTTCAATTGCTTACTCGACGCCACGCGCTGACGTTCCCGTTGGAGCCGTGGTCTACGGGCCCGATGGGCGGGAGCTTGGCGTGGGGACCAACCGGCGTGAAGCTGACCGGGACCCTACGGGGCATGCGGAGATCGCGGCGCTGCGGGCGGCCGTGGACGCGCT
The DNA here is from genome assembly GCF_001806865.1 of Corynebacterium sp. HMSC28B08. Classification (NCBI taxonomy): domain Bacteria; kingdom Bacillati; phylum Actinomycetota; class Actinomycetes; order Mycobacteriales; family Corynebacteriaceae; genus Corynebacterium; species Corynebacterium sp. HMSC28B08. The sequence goes on along the minus strand of NZ_KV786157.1, from coordinate 578 downwards.
AGGAGATTCGTGGCGTTTAGAGCGGTGCACGCTGGTCGTGACACTGGAACCGTGTGCGATGTGCGCGGGAGCGGCGCTGGGTGCACGTATCGGCAAGATTGTGTACGGTGCCAGCGAACCTAAAACTGGGGCTTGTGGAAGCGTATGGGATTTACCGCGGGAAACGCCATTACATAAGGCGGAAGTTTTCGGCGGGGTGCTCCGCGACGAATGCGAAGCGCTGGTGCGGGGGTTCTTCGAAAACCTTCGGTAGGGGTGTTCTTCATAGGATCTCAACTTTGCGGGGTGTGGTGGTTGGGGTCGCTGGCGAGCGTGCTGCGAGGTGGTGGGTACTACGACCCCCACGCCGTTCGGGAGGGGGTAGGGTGCTAGGCCGAGGTGTGGGACGGTGCTACGACCCCCACGCCGTTCGGGAGGGGGTAGGGTGCTAGGCCGAGATGTGAGGCGGCGCTGGGGGCTTTCTCGAACATACTGATGCCGAGAGCTTTCTCGGACGTTCTAGTGCCGGTATTCTCCCCGTTGAAGAAGGAATGTGCAGCAGAAGTCCAACAAAAACGCGTGGAAGGGTCAGGCGGTGA
>NZ_KV786156.1:0-1279 GCF_001806865.1 Corynebacterium sp. HMSC28B08 | reverse complement strand
ACCGAACCAGGACCCTACTGTGCAGCCTCGTGGCAACCTCGTCGCAGACACCATCTGCCGCACGGCAGACATCGGCTTGACGATCACCGGAACCGCCGACGCCGGAACCTGCACCATCATCGACGCCCCGCCCCGATCGCTGTCGAGGGGCACTGCCCCGACTGCACCCAACCCGGGAAACTGCGTGATCACACTGTCCGCCGACTGGTTGACCTGCCGGTCGTGGGGTTTCCCACCCGCCTGCACGTTCGTGCCCCCCCGATTCACCTGCACCAATCAACAATGTCCGAGGATAATCTTCCAAACCTCCCTCAACTGCGCCAATGACGGAGCCAAGCTCACCCACCGGGTGACCGGCTGGATCCTTTAGCGACTGGCCATCGACCGGATGAGCGTGGCCGCCACCGCCAAGGCCCTCGGGGTGTGGGTTGGGAATTGGTCAATCAAGTCGCTGTGGACGCCTGCCGACAGCTCGTCGACGACAACCCCTCCCATCTGGACGGGGTGCGCATCCTCGGGGTGGATGAGCACGTGTGGAAGCACACCCGAAAGCCAGGCCAGCCGTCCACCCTAGTGACGATCCTGGTCGACCTCACCCCGCTGGCCGATGGCCGTGGGCCGGCCCGACTACCAGATATCCGCCCAGGCCGCAGCGCGGACGTGCTGCGCACGTGGCTGCAGGAACGCAACCCTGGTCTCCGCAGCCAGGTGCAGGTGGTGACCATGGACGGCTTCACCGGCTACGCCACCGCCGTCGACCAGGTACTGCACCCGCGCGAGGAAGGTGATGGATCCGTTCCACGTCGTGCATCTGGCCGCGGACAAGCTCACTGGCTGCCGGCAGAGGCACCAACGTGAGACCACCGGGTGTTGTGGACACTAAGGATGATCCGCTGTACAAGCACCGGCGGACCTTGCTGACCAGGAGGGAACTACCTCACCGAGCGGCACAACAGGCGGCTGGACCTGTTGTGGGCCACCGATGACGAATACGCGGCACTCGAGGTCACGTGGATGTTCTACCAGGACATGATCCAGGCCTACGGGCACCCGAAGAAATCGGAGGGCAAGACGTTGATGCAAACGGATCATCAACACCCTGGGTAAGGGCATGCCGAAAGGTCTGGAGGAGCTGGCCCCGGCTGGGGAGGACGGTGTGGCGTCGGCGCGAGGATGCGTGCTGGCCTACTTCGACATCGGGGCGTCCAACGGGCCGGTCGAGGCCATCAATGGCCGGCTAGAGCATCTACGGGGGACCGCCCTGGGGTTGCGCAACCTC
>NZ_KV786155.1:0-3802 GCF_001806865.1 Corynebacterium sp. HMSC28B08 | reverse complement strand
CTACTCAAACGGAACAAAACCTGGGGCACTTCAAGAGTATTAAAACACTCCACTGCAAACCAAAAGGTTAAACTGGCGAAATGACCATGTCCATTAACTATGTACGCTGGATTGGAATTGCAGCGTGGACCAGTGGTTTAGCCATCCCACGAAACTGCCAGGCGTTGGCTGTTCTTCCGGGGGATTCTCCCGGAAGAATCTTGATCCAGAGCTCCGGGGGACGCGCCACAACATTCGAGGACATTGAGCGTGAGTACACACATATCCAGTGGTTGCTAGCCGGAGCTCCTAATGATGAATCTGTGCTGGATTATATGTACCACCAGCAGCTCTGTTTAACGCATTATGAGCTCATCGACCATGACTTCGCCATCCTGGATGTCAGCGATAGCGCGTGCGAGAGCAAAAACTACACCTTCAGGCAAACGTCTGCTGCTGATCACCGCCCCGACTACAGTCCCAAGGCAGCATTAGCTGCAGCTCAGCGCCTCAGCAACTCCGCAATAGGATCGGCTCTTTCAGAACATATTCCTGCCTGGAATATGGCCGAGTCATTAGGTCTGCTAGCTCTTGCTGTTCGTGAATACTTCACGGGCGCGGTCGTACGGGAGCTTACTCGGAAGTATGTAAAGAATCTTCGTTCGGATTCTCTAAACACCCAGGAAGTTCTCGGTTGTGGCCGCCTCGCCTATAGCGTGGCGTTTAAAGCGAATGATGACTCTGCAACCACCGCTCCGGTGATCACCCTGCACGTTCAGGAAGATGATCCTCTTTTCACAGAATCTGTGTTGAGGCACATCGTTGACCGGGCGCAGGCCTTCGCTAGCGCATGTGGAAGTGGCGTTCATTGTGGGTCGGTATTCCACAACTTCATTTTCCACCAGGCGTTCCCTAGCACCGTCCATGAACCGGATGCTGAAGAAACGCCAATCATTCTGTACCGGATCCCGCTCAGCACTGATCTACTCCCTGTCCAATCCTTAACGCAGGTGTTGGGTGACAGCGCCGACCGCACAGCCGATGACGCACTGAGAGAACCTCCCCAACGGACTTCGCTAAGTATTCGTCGGCTCCCAGATAGCGGCATCATCCGGGTACGCAGCTTCATCCCGGGAACAAGCATCGTCGATCGTACAATTCACCGCGGCGGCTATCTCGCATCCTCGGAATTTGTTTCTAAGTTACAACAGGAAAAGGCGATGGCTGATCCTGATTGTCTCGCCGCAGCTGTAACACCGGCGCTGATCTGGGAATCTCTCAGCACTTGGGGTCTCGAGTCCGGCAGCACCGCAAGTTCAGTGTGTTCCGTGCTTAGCGTGCGTGCCAATAGCATCTCCGCTGTGGAAGGTTCCATTCATCAACCACTGTTGACAGTTGAGGTCGATGGGCAGGCGCCACTCGGCACTGTGGCACATGACGTGTGTGATGTTCTCGGTGACCTGGGCATCGATTCGTTTACGGACTTCCCGATTGAGTTACTGTGGTTCGATCCGCCGAAAGAGGCCGGCGCCAGCACCTCCTCTCCCAACGCTGCACCCCCACAGGCCACGTTGCTGGAACTCCCCGTCTTATGGCCCCGTGCGTTAGGGGCACGATCAATAGCTGCCACAGATCAGGCACTCGCGCTCGTCGCTGTTCGCCGAGCTCTGCGCCACTGTTGCACTAAAGGCCTGTCATGGGTCGGGGTCGCTCATGCTAGAAAAACCTCTGCCAGTGGGAGGCATCTGATTAGGGTGGCGGTCGCGTTCGAGTCTGAATACGCAGACAGAGTGGCCGCCAATCAGGAATTGTCCCTCGCAGTGAATGCGGTTTTTGCTGAAAACTCTATCGGTCCACATGTCACGTGCAAGGTTATCGATGCTAACCAAATAACCAACGTTTTAGCGTGGGTCACGGCGGCTGGGTACCATCCCGTTACTGGTTTCCTGCCTGCATATATTCAGCTTGAACACCTCAACACCGGCTATGCACCAAATTCTTGATCGCTATCACCCGTGGTTTGATACCCATGCTGGGTGGTCTGAGAATTAGGGCCAGTAGGTTTAAGCGACTGCCTGCTGTTCTTTCTTCCAATTCTCCGCATACCTGCCCGGGCTGAGATAGCCCAACGCCGAGTGCGGATGTTCAGTATTGTACCGGCGTGATCACCAGTCAACCATGACCCTGGCGCGGGTGAGGTCCTCAATAAGATTATCCTCACGTAGTTCGTCGCGCATCCGGTTATGCAATGACTCGACAACCCCGTTATGCCATGGTTGACCCGGCGGGATAAACGCCATGATCGCTTCATGCTCACTTGGCCCAGTCCCGCAGGCCACGTGCCATGCCCGACGGCACCCCCACCTGCGGTTGATGATCGGCAACATCAACCATCCAGGTGCGGATACCGGCATACTTTATCGGCGCTGGCATCTTGTCGTCGTCTGCTGGTGGCCTAGTTGTATGCCGACCGTGACAGCCCGACCACACGGCACGACAGACGCTGGACATACCCTTGAGATATCAGGTAGTCAACCGCTTCATGTCGACGGGCCGGGCTGAGAGTTTTCCCTTCAGCCAGCTCCCGTAGCGCGGCCTGTTCTAGCTCTGCCTGCCCGAGCAGTGCTTTGAGCTGCTGGTTGTCATCACGGAGCTTGTCTAGCTTCCGGACCTCGAAACGTGTCATCTGCCCCTAGGTTCGCCGCCAACGCGCGAGCGTGGAGTTGCTGACCTGCAGCTCGCAGGCAATCTGCCCGCCCGTTTTTATGCTTTGAGCTTGTCGGCGTTGTTGAGCTTGATCACGATCTGCTCGGGAGTGTGCTTCGAAAACTTCCTCATGACCACCATTGTTCCAGCCCCAACGGGCGATCCAATAGCAATCACTCAAATCATCTGATCCGAAAACCCAGCCCACACCAGTGCAGGCTCACCCGGTCGAGGATGAGGTGGGAGCCGTAGGAAAAAGAAACATCGTCGAGGGTAATTGCGGGCATGGTGATCCCCGGGATGTAGTAGAAACTTCGGTGACGTCTCAGCAGAACTGAGTGGAGATCACTTGGTCACCGGAAATGCACACTCCTCGATTAACGGGCGCGATCAACTGGCAGGTATGACCACATTTCACACAGCAAGCAAACGTCTGAACTAGAGATGCTTCATTTGAACCACTCACGCCGCGAGCGCGAGTGTTCCGCCATTTTGTATCCAAGTCGGGTTGAAAGCTCCCAAGCGGGTACACGCTCTCGGATCCCTTTTTAGCTTCTCATGCTTCTCTATCGCCCGTCGTGTTACGACTAACTTTTCACCATCTGGGTAGTGGGGGATTACATACAGGTTCCGGTCGGTATTGTGCTCTGTTTTCAGCGGGCTAACCCCCCGTGGGGCCGCGATACGGGATTTGTATGCGCATTCATTCCCTCATCCTCGCGTCTCGCGGTATCCCGGCCACCCTTCTTGCGCCTCGGTCCTTGTTGAGATTCCTGTTCTGCTTTTCGTTCGTCGCGGGTTTGTTGGGCCTTTGGTGTTGTCTGTCTGTTTGGGGTGTTGGAGGAGCAGAATGTGATGCACAGTATCGGTCGTGTAGGTGACGTCCCGTTCTGCTTTTCGCACGTGGCGGGGGTTTGCCGAGCGGCTGTCCGGATAACGAACGACGTGCGGGGCGGAGTGTCCGCCGCCCACGTACTGCTTCGCACAATGTGCAGCAGAACTCTGACAAAATCACGCGTTTTTGTTGGACTTCTGCTGCACATTTGTTGTGCGGCGCGGGAACCCTGGTACTTGGGTGGGCGTGGGAATTCGGGCACTAGGGGGTTCGGGAGAGCCT
>NZ_KV786154.1:0-5445 GCF_001806865.1 Corynebacterium sp. HMSC28B08 | reverse complement strand
CTACTCAAACGGAACAAAACCTGGGACACTTCAGCAGGTGGATCAGCGAGTTGTTGGCCTTGCGCAGGCGGATGTGGGTGTATTCCCATGCTGGGTGCGCTTACGTTTCGCTGCCTGGGTAGGGTGGTTTTTTGTTCAGGAAGTGGTGGTAGAGCTGCTGGAAATTCGTGCAGACGTGTAGCCGCAGATAGCGGCTTGTTCTAGAGGGTCGTGACTGTGGTCAATTGTGGGGCAAGGGTGTCGTAGATTGGTTTGCCTGCATCGGTGCGGGGACGGATGGTGGTGTATCTACGGATCACGCGTTGAGTATGAACGAGGCAGCGTTGGATTGTCGTTTTCGGCCGGCATGTTTTGTTGGCGCTGTAGGCGCCTTGGCCGCGCCGTCAAGCACGACGCATAGGGGTGGAGCGGGTTGCTGAAGAAGCGCGGTGTAGGCGGCGGTGGTCTCTTATTTGTCCCAGTGCCGGCACTACACGTGGTGGAGAGTAGATGCGGTGAGCAGATTGCCGGGGGTGGTTGTAGGTCGCGTCGATAAAGACTTGGTCGTGCACGCGGTAGGGGTCAAGGTTGCAGGGGATGTCAATGAGCCACAATGTGTGGAAGTGGCGTTGAGGCGTGCGCCGATCGCATCGTTGATCGGCGCCTGCTTCTGTAAGGAAACGTTGTCCAATGGCGTAGCTATGGACCGTCTCAGTTAAGGAGATTCCTGGGCTGTTCACCCAGGCGCGTCGCCTTGACCAGATTGATGAGATGGTTTGGGATGCACTGATTCTATTCCCAGAGGTTGAATCCCAGCCTGACACAGTAGGGGTTGACATTGTTGTGAAAAAGTCAATAGCTAACCAAGTCAATACGGTTAAGGAGCTACGCGACAAAGCTCATCAGACCCAGGAAGCTGCAACTGCTGCGCTAGCTCAAACGGTTAGGGTACTCTCGGCGCAAAGTCTACCTTACCGGGATATCGGACAACTTCATGGAATCAGTTTCCAGCGGGCACAGAAAATCTCGAAAGCCTAAAACATACCCACTTACACAGCTTTCAATCTCGCAGCGACCTCATGATCGCGCTTGTTGTGCCATGCTCAATGTAGACTATTCCGGACGTATCCGCAGTTCAGCCGAGAACTTCTCCTCAAGCGACCCGGTAAAACATGGTTTTGCGCACAGTGATTATGTGCACGCGATAAATCACCGTAGATGTTAGCTTTTCGAGTTCGATAGACCTAAGTGGATGGCTCTTCAGTTCACTTGACCATTGGCTTGGAACTGAAGGGTAAAGGCATTGGGAAGATGTTCACTGTCCAGTCGGATCATAATATCTTCAATTAACCCCAATTAGATAAAGCTCTAGTGTTCCAATTTTTTGAACCTGCATTAGATCTTCGAGCATAATCTTTGGCACAATTACTGTATCGTCACCTAGAAGAATGCCATATCCATCCAGTCCGGATGACCTTATGCTCAGCTTCTTCCATTTCGCGCCTTTATAGCTTAATATTGTTTCACCAATAGCGATTTCGAAACAGTCTAATGCATTTTTGTCTATCTTTTTCTTTTTATTCGTGAGGATTAGCTTTTCCAGATTTTGCAATACCTCACTCAGTGTCTGATCTGGGGAAACATTAATTTCGTTGAGTATGGATTGCACTTCTTTAGGTTCACATTTTTTTACTGAGTATATACAGTTAACATCTGGCAGGTGGCGCATGGGAAATTACCTTCTTTAGATTTAAGCTCGCACCAGATGCCACACTGGCCCCGACTTCTTACATTTAAGTTTCGGAAGGTCAGGTCGGGCAGCCTCATATATTTTCCTTAGTGCGAGGCAGGCAGGCCGCGAGGTTGCTATCCGGATCACCGCCGGAAAAGCATAAGGAGTATAGTTATTTTGAGTAGAAATTTGGCCTGATTCACGAACCCGAGGTGAAGCATGCTCAGGAAGTGAAGGTTCCGGTACGGCAGCCGCGTCAGCATACCCTGCGCTTAGCATGGCAGTGACTAGTGAAATGATAGCTGTGGGTTTCCATAGACTTTTCATTATCAATAGTATCCTTTTGGCTGTCGAAGTTTAGATTATTTTCAATTTAGTGTGGATCATTGTTTTCCGCAAGTGTTCTATAGACCATACCCCAAACGAACATATTGTGAACTACAAAAACGCCTGTTCGCTAGGGTGGGTTTATGGATAAACGAACAGATGTGTCGCTGCCTCTAGATATTTCCGAACAGCCCGAGGTTGTGTCTGGAGAAAAGGTTGGCTACGCCCGTGTGAGTTCCAAGGATCAAAACCTGGAGCGGCAGACTGAATTGTTGCGCAAAGAGGGTGTCTTTTTTCTTTTTGAAGATCGGATGACTGGTGCGACGCGGCAGCGTCCAGGATTGGAAGAAGCCCTACGGTATGTCCGCCAAGGGGATCAGCTGATTGTCACGTCGATGGATCGTCTCGCCCGCTCTTTGTCTAATCTGTATTCCATCGTTGACGACCTCACTGCACGCGGGGTGTCGGTGCGGTTTCTTAAAGAGGGTCAGATCTACTCGAAGGACTCCACCCCGATCGCCAAGCTGATGCTCGGGCTGCTGGGTTCGGTGGCGGAATTTGAACGCTCAATCATTAGGGAGCGTCAAGCCGAGGGGATTGCTCGAGCGAGGGGTGTACAAAGGTCGTGCTCGCGCGCTTACTGCGGAGCAGGTTGATCAGGCGCATGCATGGGTGGATGCTGGTGTACCGAAAGCGGAAGTCGCACGACGTTTTGAAGATAGGGCGAACAACGCTGTATAGCTGCTTTGGCAAGCCAACGCGAACTACGGATTTGGCTTAAGGAGACCCTGGTCAGGTCGATCGTATCGATAGCGGACTTGGATAATCTGACCTATTATAGCAGTAGTCAAACAGTATGGATTATCTTAATAGAGAAATCAAATAGAACCTAACGACCATGGAGAACCCTGCCAACAGGAGGACTTCGCCGACTAAAAATATGAGACCTCCGCCAATGTTAGGGCTATTGTCTGCCATGCTTTTAACAAGTACGACAGCCACCGCTCCAGCGGCAATGATCGCCCACCCTGTAGCGATTTTATTTGGGACAATTACCGCAAGAAAAATGCCCAAAAGGGCAGAAAATGCCGAGATTATTACAAGAGATTGATTGAAGGAATCAAAAAACTGGCTCTCCGTACCGTAAGATGGGTCATAAAAAGGCTTTATGATCCATCTTGATAAGCCAAACAAGGACAGAGAAATAAGAATAAGTTCAATGATCGGCAAGAAAAGAATGCGCTTTATCAAATTAATTATTCCTTAAAAATCATGAGGAGCATTCTTTACGACTTGATAGTAAACCTGGGCTACATTTCCGCACCGATACCTACCTCCACTGTATTGTGAGTATACACCTTCGCAGGTTAGCAATAGCTGCGAGTGGAACCTTTCATCACAAAATGATTGGGTCCTTTCTCCTCGAGAAACAGCCTGGTAGCACATATCATGAATAGCGCAAGGTCCTCTGAAATCTGCATTCTTTACTCCTCCAGAGTATTCATCAGGGCTAGATGTGCAGTAGTCGTTTAGATTTCCTCTATGCCAGTCATATACATAGTAGCTAGGGACTGGAATGATTGTCACTACCTCTTTTCCGCCCACTACACGAGAATCTCTAGTTTCTGCATTGGCGACAAGGATATTTCGTGCGCCTATCTCCACATTCCCCCCACTGGCCAACTCAGGATAAAGAGCAACTAGTTTATCGTTAAGTAGCTTCTCTCCCACTCGTGTAGTGGCGGTGTTTCCTAGGTACACACTTAGATCCAGTCGACTTTTTGAGAAGTTTTGAACAACATTTCCTTTACTGTCCAAAAATTGTTCGGAAGTAGGGTATCCATAGATACCTTGCTCACGTCCGCTCGCTTCCCAGATCAACTGCTGTGCTCCCACAACGCTATGTGCTCCATATTGTGGGTGCCAGTAGATCTTCCCGCGGGTGAAGTTATGGAACCGTCCGATGCCGTCAGGGGTTTTTGTTTCATCACCTGTGGGGTAACCAAGCGGGCCTTTCTCCGCTCCGGTTTGTACCCACTTGTCGTAGATCGCCCCATGGATTGTGGCCAGGCCTGCCAGTGAACCGTAGATGTGACCGTGTTCGAAGGATTGCTTGCGCCCGATACCGTCAGACTGACCGAATTCGTCAGTGGTGGGGTAGCCCAGTGGTCCACGTTCCCATCCGGTACGTGCCCAGGCGACAGAGAAGTGCGTGGTGATCGGATGAGCGCCGGTATTAGGGTGCCAGTAGATGAACCCGTTGACGAACTCGTTACGTCGTCCTACTCCATCGGGAACCTTCAGCTCGTCAGATTTCGGCCAGGTTAGGAAGCTTTGCGGTCCACCGAGAGAATCGTACTTTTCGCGGATCTTTCCGCAGACTTTGAACGGGCTGGGCCAGTATGTCCGGCAGGTATCGATGACGGCAAAAGTCTGGATCCCAGAGCGTGCCTGTGTGGCCTGTTCTTTAGCTTCTTGGACCTCGGCGCGGTTGGCCTGTTCTTTGGTGAAGCCACCAGGGATTTCTTCTTTATCGGAACGCATCTGTCCTGGGGTGACTTTGCTTTTGGGGTTGATGGTGGGGTGCCAGTTTTTGCCCGCTTGGTTATCGATGTTGTTGTCGTCGAAGCCTGGTTCTGCTGGTTCGAGATCTTCGCGCCCGGGTGCGACGTAATCGGCGTTGTTGTCGGCTGGTGTGCTGGTGGTTGCCGGGGGTTGGGTGGGCTGAGCCTGCACAACCGGGGTGAAGCCGATGCCGAGAGTGAGGGTGAACAGGAGGGTGGAGATAATGCGAGATAGTCTGGCCATGGTGGGTCATCTTCCGCTGTGGTGAATGGTTAGAAATGACCCTAGCGTGAGACAGTTCCTTTCGGGAAGGAAAATTAAGTAACAGTTGGGAAATCTTGTAAAGATGCAGGAAGATTCCTGAAATTAATCTGTATGGCTGTTTACTGACAGTCTATTCAGCGCTATATCTGTTCTTCTTATATATGTTATATATGGAATAGGTGAGCGGCCGGGCGAGGGGGCGCGATGCGACGTGCCGTGAAAGAGATGTGAACTCCTCGGACTTTCCTCACGCCCCGAGCCAGGCACACTCGTCGACAATCGACGTGTGGCATCGCTTAAGAGCTAACCAGTGGCGTGATGTCCGCGCAAAGTGCTGCGCGTGGTGCGCCATGTTCTGCGCGTAGCGGGGATGGGTTCGCCAGCGATGGCATATATCTCGTCAGGCAGGGCTTTGCGGGTGCGCTTGCTGATGCGCGCGGCGGCCTGGGCCATCTTCTTACGCCTGAGTATCAGTGAGTTGTTTCGTCACTGTTGCTCCTCATGCGGTGGGGGTCTTGTCTCGATTGCGTTTCTGGTCGTTGCGTCGTGCACGTACCCGGTCGCAGATCGCCTGGGCA
>NZ_KV786153.1:0-82668 GCF_001806865.1 Corynebacterium sp. HMSC28B08 | reverse complement strand
ATCAGGGTGTTGCATTCACCACTAGACCCCACCCACGTTTTTGTTGGACTTCTGCTGCACATTCGTTTCTCGGTCCGCGATTGGACTTCTGCTGCACATTCATTTCTCGGTCCGCGATTGGACTTCTGCTGCACATTCATTTCTCGGTCCGCGGTTGGACTCCTGCTGCACATTCGTTTCTCGGTCCGCGATCGGACTCCTGCTGCACATTCGTTTCTCGGTGCGCGACATGAATAGCGTCACCTCTCTACCTGTCACGGCACCTGTCTTTTTCTTTATCCCAACGCCTTCCCGTCCCCCACCCCAATCCCTGCACCTTCCCGTCCCCCACCCCAATCCCTACGCCTTCCCGTCCCCCATCCCAATCTCGACGCCTCCCCGTCCCCCATCCCACCGACCTCCGCCGGTGATTCGAAAGCTACCCCTGCGAGCGTCCGCGCCTACCGCTACAGTTAGTTCCATACGCGCCCAAAGATCCGACCATAAGGATCAACGGGGTGGGCGCATAAAGAGGGGGGATTACTTATGCTGGCTTTAAGCATTTCCGTGCCCAGCCAGGGCACCACAATCAAAGCCGCTATCGCGGATCATGTTCCGGTGGCGGAACTCATTCCGCATCTAGTCACGCCCGAGCCCGGTCAACACTGGGTTTTAGGACGGGCAGTGGGCCGGATTCGCCCAGAGCACACCCTCGCGGAAGCCGGTGTTCGCCCAGGCGAAGTGCTCACCTTGGACATTGCATCCACGCCTGCGCCTCCGGCGGAGGCAGTGGAGGAACTCAGCGGCGACGTCGGGGATTCACCCGCGGTCTGGGTGATGGCGATCGTGGGTGCACTGTTTGCTCTCCGAGCTACTCCCCTGTGGCACCCACTGGAGTTCCATGGTGGGGAACAAGTGGGCGTCGGAAATGAAGGGAGCCCAAGCGATGTAACAGCAATCATCACGATCGTCGCCGCACTAGTAGCGGGTTTTGCGGCAGCAGGGGCATCCCTGCGCGATTCCCGTTTTACAGCCGTGGCTGCGATTATAGGTTTCGGGATTGGGCTTAACGTCAATGTTGCGGTGGGATGCGCGTTGGCGTGCGTGCTGGTGTGGAGAAGCGGGCCGGTGCGCATTGTGTGCCTGACATGTTTGATGCTTTCCCTTATTAACTTCTGGCCGGGATTCACCCTCATTGTTGCCGCCATGGGGCTGGCCTATGCAGGGCAGTTGGCGATCCTCATTGCACGCATCCGCCTGCCGCGTGTACCCGCCACCGGCATGTTCCACCAACCGGTACACACCGCCGCAGGAAACGTTATTGAAGTGCACTCCGCGCTGGTGGTGGGCCTATGCATAGGGATCGCAGCCAGCGTGGTGCAACTAGCACCGTGGCACAGCACCCCGGATAAATGGACCTGCGCGCTACTGGTGACGGTGGTGATCATCGGTGTGAGCAGCCGTGGCACTCGACCGGTCCATGCGACTGCCGTCACCACGTTAGCCGCACTCACTGCCCTGTGGCTGGCATTGCTGGTGCCGTGGGGTGTGCTGGTCTTCGCGCTCATTGGAATCCCCGCTTGGAAAGTGAATTCTCCAATGGTGGGGCGAATCATCGATTGGGTAGAGACTCTGGCGTTCGCGGTGATGGTTCCACTGGCTTTGCACACAACGGGCCTGTTCAACACAATTCGCCACCTCGGAATCGGCAGTTAAGGGGAAGCCACCATGGTCCAGATTCGCGACGATAAACCCCACAATCCCTGCGATCAACCCGTCAGCGGGCCGCGCCTGCCGCTGGACGTGGATATGGGAGCCGCCCCGGGGATCGCCAACGGTAGTGGAACCACCATCGCCATTATCGACACGGGCTCTGCCACCCCCTCTGCCCGCGGCGACCGCGACCATTGCGTTTTGCACGGCACAGCGGTGGCATCGGTTGCGTCGACGATCGCACCCGGCGCGACTGTGCGGGCCTATCGCCATTCCGAACGCCCCGAGGATAACGATGGGACAGTCCAGACCCTTGTACGGGCGATCGATCGAGCCGTCGACGGGCATTCCAAGATCATCAATATTTCCATGGTGGCCTGCACGGACACTGTGGAACTCCGGCAGGCCATCGATCGAGCGGTGAAATCGGGAGCGCTGGTAGTGGCTTCGGCCGGCAATCGTGATCAATGCGAACCGGGGCAGCTTGCCTATCCCGCAGCCCTGCCAGAAGTGTTGTCGGTTGGTGCAGTCGAGCAGCGGGCGGGTGCAGCCGCACATGCCGATTCGGCGCCACAGGCTCCACAGGCAGTACAGTCGCAGCAGGCGCCAACGCCCCCCTCTCCGGGCACACCACCTTCATCCAACCCAGATGCAGGCACCGTCCCCGCGGACTACTCCATGTCCGCAGAACACATTGACTTGTACGCCCCGGGCGGCCCCGTTTCCGCAGAGCTCCGCACCAAGGACGGCACAACCCACACGATCGTGGGCAGCCCCGCCCCTTTCCAAGGCACCAGCTTCGCCAGTCCCGTAGTCGCTGGCACTGCCGCACTCATTTGGCAACTTTGGCCCGACGCCACCTCCTCCCAAGTCCGGAGCATCATAGAAACGACAGCTATTCCCGGCGGCGCGGATGGAGCCACCAGCCACCCCGTGCGCGTTGTTTCCCCAGCTAGCGCGGTCAGCGCGGCGCTGGAGCGCGTTTCGCCAGACGGGACAGCTCAACCCGGTGCAGCCGGCGCCGGCTCAGCTCAACCCGGCTCAGCTCAACCCGGTGCAGCCGGCTCACACGCGACCGCGCCCGAAACGCCGACCGCCGATGGAACCGGTCAACCGGGCATGCCCACCACCGTAACCGCGCACGTACCGCAACCCGTTGCCACCGATTACCGCGTGGCCATCGGGCTCTCGGCCGTCTTAGCGCTCGCTGTGATCGTTGCCGTGGTGGCGCGCGCATTGTCCTCGGACAACAATCCGCCATCCGGCAACCCAGCAATCACGCGCCATGGCACCTGGACCGGATCGCGGAATCCCAGAGCTGCCAAGTCTGCGTGGGATCCCACGCCGTAGCGCACACCGGTTTCGCTGACCAACGCCAAACCGCGTTCAGTGCTGAGCACCGAGGTCCCGCGCGGACCGGAGAAACTGACCTCGGGGGCGTCGGGAATGGAAGAAAAGCTACCCACCGGCCGCGTTAAACCATCCTGTCCAGCACAGAGCCTCCCGGCGGGTGCGAAGGGAGCATCTGTGTCAGGAATAATTCCCAGGCTGCGAGGGCCTGGGCGCACGCTGGGCTGAGCCAACACCTCCGCCAAACTGACGCGGCGGGCAGGAACACCGATGATCGCTTCCGCATACGTCCGCCGTGGCCCCTTAAGTTCCACTACACCCCCGCGTAAGGTGAGGAACACCCGATCATCTGCCTGCAGCAACCGACCCGTGCGATCAAACGGCTCCGGCAGCCCCGTCGGGATGTGTTTGCGCAGAACGCCCGCGGTGAGATCCGGCAGGCGATCAAATTGCTGAACCACCGGCCTGGTCACGTTATGTTCCGGCACGCCCAATAAGCGGGCGGTTTGGTCATCAACTTTGGCGCGTTGGGTGCCGTGCACAAGCCAAACCCCACTAGGCCCCCGCAACACACCGCTAGCGAACGTCTGCGCCTCGGGCGCTACCTCTACCCGCCCACCATCGCAGACCATCCATGCACCACCCGGGCTTTGCACCAGTTCAGGTGCAGCAGGCACACCGATCGCCGGCCCGTGCGGGAACTTCTGAATCTGCTGGAATGTGCTGTGGGTCGGCTCCACGGGCTGCCGCGCCACCAACCGAGCAGATGCCACGTTCGTCACCGGGTGGAAGGCCTCCCCCAGCCGGACATACAACCCGCCGGCCTCATCTTGTGCCAACACCGCTTCATCCACCGCGGGTTGTGGTCGCAGCAACGCTAGCATCACGGCACCACCGGCGACCAACATGCTCATCAGCACTCCCACCGCAATGGCACGGCGCTGACTGCGCAGCGGGTCATGCGCCATGCGCGGATCGCCTATAACCAGCGCTAACTCCAACCGGCGGAGCAAAAAACCCACGCCTGAAACCTGCAAACCGGTAGTCCGCATTGTGTCCCCCTAAAATTTTGTCTTCCCCGGTGCCAGGCGGATCTAAGGTCTTCGTAGTGTTCCACATTCCCCCAGCGCTCATCAGTGTCCCATGCTTGAATGGAAATCGCTTGGCAACGAAGGGGATCGAATCACGCTCCGGCAATTCAAGGGGGACCACGGACAGTGGATGCTTTAGCTTTAACCACAACAACTCTCAGCGGTGTGACGGCCGCGACAACGCTGGCAGCCGGCGGGTGGGCGCGGTGGCGCGCTCGTCAATCGGGTGAAACCAGTCGCGCGCACTTCTACCTCATCGCACCTGCGCAACACCTGTGGCAACCCACCTCTGGGTGGTCGCTTGATGTGGCACGGTTGTGCGAGGGGGCCGGGCTTTCTTTACACGACGCCCACTTCTTCCACCACCCCACCTCCACCGGGGTCTCGCCTTACCCCGGTCGCGGGTCTATGGCGCGGTGTGTGGTGTCCATTCCCAGCACAGCACGGGACGGGTTCAAACACGCAGCGGCTGGGTGCGGGGTGATCGCGGTGGAAACACCGGAAGCGCGCACCAACCGCGGGCCGGCACAGCTTGGGCACAACCCGGTTGTTCCGCCAGCCCGCGCCCATCGCGCATCCTCACAGTCAGATCACACCGCAAGTGCTCCAACCGATGTGACCGTTCCTGTCGAAAGCGGGTGGCTGCTGGGGCTCAACGGGTACGGCCGCGCGGTAGAGATCTTCCCAGTACCGGGTTCTACCGTGTTGGTACTTGGTCCGGCCCCCTTAGTTCAGATCGCTTTGCGCAAACTACCGTGGTTGCCTGGATTGTTCACAGTAATCAGCGCGGAGAACCCAGCTAGCGCCCTACAAACCGCACGTCCTCACAATGCCTCTTCGGCCGACAGTTCCACTCAAAATGTGGAGACCCTGTGGCGCCGCGCGTGGGATCCTCATCAAACCCGAATTGTTGTGGCCGACCATGCGGCCATTGCCCCCACTTTGTGCAGTGCCGCCGATGCGATCATCGACCTCACTACTGACGTGGGGCGCTGCACCATTCGCTCGCCGTGGCCCACCACCGAAGAACGTCGGCCGGACCACACCGACGCACAGCGTTCAAACGCGATACTCCACTTCACTCTGAGTGCTTAGAATCCCCAACCCTGGTTAATCCCCGGCGCCCCCGCGCCCTGGGCAAGGGCCCCAACACCGGGAGCAGGAATGCCATTGTTTGGCGCAGGCACGCCGTAGCCATATCCCGGATTCGGAGCGTAGTAACCCTGCCCCGGTGCCTGATAGCCAGGCACTCCCTGCCCCGGTGGATACTGTGGTTCAGGTACGTACTGGGGCGGCGGTGCGTACGGCACAGCTGGCGCGGGCACTCCTGGTGCTCCTACGCCCGGTGCAGGAGCAGTACCCGATTGCGTTTCTGCACCATTACCTGGATTGGTTGGCGCGCCTGCCCTCGGTTTCTTCTCGGGTTGCTTCTCCGCTGCCGCTTTATCCGAACCTCCGCGCTCTTCTGGGTTTGCCCCTGGCGCTGCTGCGTCCTCCTTCGCGAGGTCGCGATCCCACTTCGTCGGGCGGTGGAACGCCTGTTCCTTGGCCTTGCCCTGGCGGGAATCCTCGCCAGAGTGCACCTTCGGCAATGGCGGCAATTCATCGGGTGATTCCGCCTCACCGTTCTCGCGGGCCTTCGCCAGTTCCTCATCGGTGAGCTGCGCATTGACCGCAAAGATCGCGGTCGCGCCGTCCTTGTACACCGGCGTGAGGCCAGGGGCTTTCCACAACCCCTTGACCTGCGCCTCGATGTTTTTCTGGAAAGACCAAAACGACGGTGGCGAAATGATGTAGTACTTCACGTTCAGGTCCCGCGCCGCGAAGTCGGAGATATTCGCGTAGTCGCTGCGATCCCCCTTCATACCCGCGGTATTGGGGGTCCACTGCCGCATGGTGTCGGCTTCGCTGCCAGGTTCCGGGCTCAATCCCGCGCCGATCAGATCCGGGTGCCACAGCATGGCCTGGGTCGCGGAATCTTTGGGCGTCTTCGCCAAAAGGAAGTGGCGGTGCAGTGCCGGTAAACCATGCAGCGGATACATCCAGCCGGTGCCCTCGTGGGAATTGTTAGCGATGATGCCGTCGTAAGCACCCGGTTGCCGCGTCAACCACTCGAAAGCCCCCTGTTCCTTATCCCCCACCATTCGACCGTCGCGGGAGGCCGCCACCGCCCACGCGTACCTGTTGTCCAAAGGGGTTTGCGTCCACGGCACCAACCCAATAGCGATTCCAATGCACGTTGCAATTGCTAGGGCTCCGGAAATCCGCCCGGTCCAGCCACGGCCGGGTTTGACGCGGCACGCGGCGCGGCGTCGTTGTAAAGAAGGAATGAGCAAAAAACCACCCAGAACGAACCGCACTACCGCAGCTGCGGCCACGGCCGCCAAGGCAGTCGCGAACAGCGCCAACGGATTAAACAAACGGTGGGCAGAGTTGTAGTTCAACCCGGACAGGAACCCCGCGACCACACCGGCTGGTCCATCAAAGTTTTTTAAGCTGTAGGCTGCCACCGCTGCAAGCACACCGCTGGTGGCTGCAGCCCAAATATTTCGACGCCACAACAGCAATATGACCGCACCTGCAATCGCACCCACGATCAACCACCATTGAGTTGCTGCGTAGTGGTTCGCACGGGATTGCAGTTCAAATACACGCTGCCATGCATCGCCGTAATCGGGGACCTGCTGTTTGTTGAAGCCACTGACCTCGCTGGCCTGCCCACTGCCCACGGTCCACTGTGGCAGCATCAATGCGCCACCGAGAACCGTGGGAAGGCCCAGCAACAACACGTCTTTAACTCGAACCCACAGGCCGTGGAGGAACCCTTTCTTCGTGCCACGGCGTTGGTCGGTCTGACCCGTTGGCACAAACAGCTTCCACAACAACCACCACAAGCCAACGATCACCGCGGTTACCGGCACCGCCGATGGGTGGATGGCACCAATACCCGCAACCACGAGCGCCACGGCGGGAATGGTGATGGGGCGAACCGGTGCCATACTCAGCGCTGCGGCCCCAATACCGACCATGGCCAACGCAGAGGAATTCGGCCACGCGCCGGTGTAGTACTCCACGTAGAACACGGGGAACACTCCGGCGACCGCAACGGCAGCCAGCCCCGCAGCCAAGGACCCCACCAGTCCACGCCGCCCGACCAATAGCCACGCCAAAAACGCTGCCGATAGTGTGGAACCCAACGCGGGCAAGACCACGGAGGTCACGTTCAGGGCCTGCACCGGCTGCATGTTCATGTATTCCTGCAGGGCTGCGCCCATTGTGTGGAACCCCGTGGGATAGAACAGGGCGCTGTGGGTTTCGATGTTCTGCAGTTCCCCCATCCGGACAGAGCTTGCCACCCCAGTTTCCTGAATGAAGCGGAATACCGAGGCATGCCAGTGCGCATCCCATCCTTGGAACACATTGTTCAACCCGTCAGGCTTGCTCTCGATAACATCCATTGCGCGCTGAGTAATCAAAGTGAACCCTGCAACCACACCAGCTAGCGGTGCGATCCACATGGGATCGAATACTCCCCCATGCCGCTGTGGGGACCTAAACCACTGCTTGAGCGACCTGCCCCGCCACCATGGCTGATAGCCTTCCAACTCCGCCCGCGGCATCAGCTCGCGTTCTAATTGCCGGGCCCGCCGGCCTCGTCGCCACACAGTCGCCGTCCATGTCAAGCGCCACAGCAAACCCACGACTGCGAACACAGCGGTACCTTGGAGCAACGAATCGAAGGTCACCGCAATGTCGTGGCCGCCGTACCACCAGGCCAGGACGTTCCACACACCAGCAGTAATCACCACCCCCGTGGCTAGGGCCCACGGAATGCGCATACCAGCACACCATCCCACCACCGCACCGGGCAGAATGAAAATCGCCAACGCCGTGACGACTGCAGAAAAGGCTGTTATCAAGTGCTCTCTTCTCCTCGGTCTTCGTACTCGATAACTTTAGCGCTACAATTCCGCCGTTGTACGCACCGCGCGGGTCACCTCTGCTCGGGCCGCCAGCTCCTCGTCCGCAGGGTAATCCACTTGCACCAAGTTCAACCCTTCCGCGGGGGCCACGGGCACTTTCGAACTGCGCTCGTCTAGTTGTAACAACTCCGCGGTAAAGCCCTCATCACGTTTTCCCTCACCCACGGTCAACACGGCCCCCACCAGCGAGCGCACCATTGACCAGCAAAATGCATCCGCCGCCACGCGCGCCTCATACGTCTCCGGTTCGGCCGGTGTGGAGACGTCGAACCACTGGAATTGTTGTAATTCGCGGATCGTGGTTGCTCCTTCCCGCGCTTTACAGAACGCAGCGAAGTCGTTGAGCCCCACCAGCACCTCGCTGGCGGCTTTCACTTTGTCCAGGTCTATGTGCCGACGCCACCTCGCCGTATCCCGAACCCGAACCGGCCGAGGGCCCGCAGTGGCAGTGGTGACGCGGTAAACGTAGTGGCGTCGAAGCGCAGAAAAGCGAGCGTCAAAACCAGCAGGGGCTACGCTTGCCCCATGAACCCGCACGTCGGCCGGCAACATCCGGGACAACCGGCGGACCAGATCACCGGGGTGTTGCAGGCTGCGCTGCGTGAATGTACTAGCGGGAACATCGAAGTGCGCGACTTGCCCATCGGCGTGCACCCCAGCATCGGTGCGGCCAGCGACGGTGAGTTGGACGGGGTGACGCGTGACCAAGCTGAGCTTTTCCTCCAGCACCCCCTGGACCGTACGCAAGCCGAATTGGGAGGCCCACCCGTGAAAGTCCGTGCCGTCGTAGGACACGTCGAGGCGGACCCGCACTGTGTCTCGATGGGCTGGGTTGGGCGCTAAGGAGTCGGACGGGGGATTCACTGCGCCGGACTGAGGTTCTTCGGCACCGACCTGCGGATCCGTAGCACCGACTGGGGAATCCGTGGCGCTGGTGTGGGCCTCCGCGGGTTCGGAGTGCGCGGAGCCATCGGCGGGTGTTGCTGAGGTCATACGAACAATTGTTGCTGTTGAACGCGGACATAGCAAAAGGCCGGCCGGATGATCACGGGGATCACCCAGCCGGCCTGTGGTGGCAGCAGCTAGCCGGCTGGTCTCAGCCGACTAGTGCACGCATGTGCACGCATGGCGGGAGACTACTTCTCCTCAGCCTCGGTAGCCTCAGCCTCGGTAGCTTCAGCTTCCTTGGCCTCTGCCTCAGCTTGAGCGTCGGTTGCGGTATCAGCCTCAACCTCTGGTGCCTCTTCAACCTTGGTCTCCTCAGCCTTGGCCTCTTCAGCCTGAGCCTTCTTGGAGTTAGCGGCGCGGACGGCACGCTCTGCCTCGGTGGAAGCGGTCTGCTCCAGAACCAGCGAGATCTGGCTTACAGGAGCGTTGTCGCCCTTACGGTTCTCCAGCTTGATGATGCGGGTGTAACCGCCGTCACGGCCTTCGAACTTTGGAGCCAGCTCGTTGAACAGGTAAGCAACAACTTCCTTGTTCGTGATGAGCTTCAAAACGTTGCGACGATCAGCCACGGTGCCGCGCTTGGCCTTGGTGATGATCTTCTCAACGTATGGACGCAGCAGCTTAGCCTTTGCGTCGGTGGTCTTGATGGCGCCGTGCTCAATCAGCTGAGCTGCGAGGTTGGCCAGGATCTTCTTCTGGTGGGAAGCAGAACCGCCAAGGCGGGCGCCCTTCTTTGGGGTAGGCATTTGTTCTCCTCGTGTGGATTGTTAGTGAGCGCAGTACGTGCGACTACTCCGCGATGTCTTCACCCTCGGTATCGATGAACTCGCCGGTTTCAGCGTCGTAGCCCTCGATGTCGTTGATGTCGAATCCCTCTGGGGCGTCCTTAAGTCCCAAGCCCAAGCCAGCAAGCTTAACCTTGACCTCGTTGATGGACTTCTGACCGAAGTTACGGATATCCAGCAGGTCGGATTCCGTACGGGCGGCCAGCTCACCAACGGTGTGGATCTCTTCGCGCTTCAGGCAGTTGTAGGAGCGAACGGAGAAGTTCAGGTCCTCGATCGGCATGCTGTAGGCAGCGATGTGCTCGCTCTCCTGCGGCGATGGGCCGATCTCGATGCCCTCTGCTTCGTTGTTCAGTTCCTGAGCCAGACCGAACAGTTCCACCAAGGTCTTACCCGCAGATGCCATGGCATCGCGAGCGCTGATGGAGTTCTTGGTCTCCACGTCGAGGATCAGCTTGTCGAAGTCCGTGCGCTGCTCCACACGGGTTGCCTCGACCTTGTAGCTGACCTTCAGCACTGGAGAGTAGATCTGGTCAACCGGGATACGACCGATTTCGTTAGAAGCGGTGGCGGCGGGAACGTAGCCACGTCCGCGCTCCACAACTAGCTCGATATCCAGCTTGCCCTGCTCGTTAAGCGTGGCAATGTGCAGGTCAGGGTTGTGAACCTCAACGCCAGCTGGTGGCATGATGTCCGCACCGGTGACCGCGCCTGGTCCTTCCTTGTGCAGGTTCATCACCACGGGCTCGTCAGAGTCGCTCGACAAAACGAGGGACTTGATGTTCAGGATGATGTCGGAAACATCTTCCTTCACGCCTGGGATGGTGGTGAACTCGTGCAGTACACCTTCGATTCGTACAGAGGTCACAGCTGCACCTGGGATGGAGGACAACAGCGTGCGACGCAGGGAGTTGCCCAAGGTGTAGCCAAAGCCTGGCTCCAGTGGCTCGATAACGAACTTAGAGCGGGATTCGTCGATGAATTCCTCGGTCAAAACCGGGCGCTGGGAAATCAGCATGGTCTTTCGTTTCTCCTTTTCGGCGACCGCTATTTGACGCCGCTAGGGGTGACCCGAACCTGCCAGCCTTCACGCAGGGCATCGCTTCCACTTTCGTGGTGGGACGACGCCCCGCTGGCCAGCAAAAACGAGTCGACATTGGGTAGTCGGTGTGTGCCCTGTTCTCGATATAAGGGACTTCGCTAGAAAGCTTAGCCGGATTACTTCGAGTAGAGCTCGACGATGAGCTGCTCTTGCAGCGGAATGTCGATCTGAGCGCGCTCGGGCAGCTGGTGCACGAGGATGCGCAGGGTTGCTGGGACAACCTGCAGCCATGCAGGAACCACAGCGTCGACGAGGCGATCTTGGGCCTCCTCGAACCACAGCATCGAACGGGACTTCTCGCGAACGTCGATGATGTCGTACTGGGTAACGCGGTAGGAAGGAACGTTGGTCTTCTTACCGTTCACGGTGAAGTGACCGTGGGAAACCAGCTGACGAGCCTGACGACGGGTGCGTGCCAGACCAGCGCGGTAAACCACATTGTCGAGGCGGGTCTCCAGCAGGATGACCAGGTTGTCACCGGTCTTACCTGGGCGACGGTTTGCCTCGGTGTAGTAGCGACGGAACTGACGCTCCAGAACACCGTAGGTGTACTTCGCCTTCTGCTTCTCCTGCAGCTGCAAGAGGTACTCGGATTCCTTGATGCGAGCGCGGCCAGCCTGTCCCGGAGGGTACGGACGGCGCTCGAAGGAGCTGTCACCACCGACGAGGTCGACGCGGAGGCGACGGGACTTGCGGGTAACTGGGCCAGTATAACGAGCCATTATCTATTCCCTATCCTTTCTTCTCTTAAACGCGACGACGCTTGGGTGGGCGGCAGCCGTTGTGAGGCTGTGGCGTGACATCAGCGATGGAGCCGAGCTCGAGACCAGCGGTGGCCAGAGAACGGATGGCGGTCTCGCGGCCGGAGCCGGGACCCTTGACGAAAACGTCAACCTTCTTCATGCCGTGCTCCATTGCCTTGCGAGCGGCGGACTCAGCAGCCAGCTGCGCAGCGAATGGGGTTGACTTGCGGGAACCCTTGAAGCCAACGTGGCCGGAGGATGCCCAAGAGATAACAGCACCCTTTGGATCCGTGATGGAAACGATGGTGTTGTTGAAGGTGGACTTGATGTATGCGTGGCCGTTGGCCACATTCTTCTTAACGACGCGACGGCCGGTACGGCGTGCGCGGGTTGGAGTCTTAGGAGCCATTACTTCTTCTTTCCTGCGATGGTCTTCTTAGGACCCTTGCGGGTACGAGCGTTGGTCTTGGTGCGCTGGCCACGAACGGGCAGACCGCGACGGTGGCGCAGACCTTGGTAAGAACCGATTTCGATCTTGCGACGGATATCGGCCTGAACCTGGCGGCGGAGGTCACCCTCGACCTTCCAGGTGTTCTCGATAACGTCACGCAGAGCGGACAGTTGCTCGTCGGTCAGATCCTTGGAGCGCAGGTCAGGAGAGATGCCGGTCTTTTCCAGCAGCTCCTTGGAACGGGCTGGGCCAATTCCGAAGATGTATGTAAGTGCAACCTCCATGCGCTTTTCGCGTGGGAGGTCAACACCAGCAAGGCGTGCCATGTGGCTTATTCCTTCCGGATGAGCGGCGGTTTTCTCCACACTCATCCCTCGTCACCCATGTTGCGCACGGTGGGCTATTCCCTCGGGACCTTCGCCACAGTTGTCATTTCCAATCGTGGAAGTGAAACTGCCTTGCTGGGAGGCCGTTTTCATCGAGTGAATGCGCTTTGTAACACGCAAAACCAACGCTGCATAACGCGCGCGTTGGGGGCTAAAGGGCTCCAGCCGCCGCGGCCGGAGGTATTGCTTGGAACGTGCATGCCCCTCGGTAGTTACCGAGTAATAGTGCGCGCCCCAATGGATGTGCGGAGGCTTACGATTTACTTGTAGCGGTAAACGATGCGTCCACGGGTCAGATCGTATGGAGAAAGCTCCACAACAACCCGATCCTCAGGGAGGATACGGATGTAGTGTTGGCGCATCTTGCCGGAAATGTGGGCCAAAACCTTGTGCCCGTTATCCAGCTCGACACGGAACATCGCGTTGGGCAAGGGCTCGACAATGCGGCCCTCAACCTCAATTGCGCCTTCCTTCTTTGCCATATCCTCCACGTTTCCCCGGCACCGTTTGTGCCGGTTGAATGCTGTTTTGCTACGTACTTTGGTCTTCGGGCTAATCGGCTGTTGGGATTCTGTCCACTTTCTCGAAGTTGGCATATGCGAGTTGCTACTGCCCCGTGTGCGGGGGCCAGTGTTGACTCAAACACCGAGTAACTTTCACACCAGCCCTTAACGATACACGCGACCTGCGCGAATCCAAAATCTCGCCTGAGAGTGCAACCAAACCCCGCCTATAAGAAAAAGGGGCTCACTGCACCGTGAGACCCCATCAGCGAGAGCCAGATGTCACCGCACCCCACGGGGAGCGGGCCGATGCTACTGCTGGACTACTGCCGCACCACAGAGGCGCAGTAGCTGGGTTATAACCTCACCGCTGCAATTGTACCGCCGAGCCACTCCCGCACCGCTGCAATTCTACTGCCGGGTCACTCCCACGCCGCTGCTACGCTGATGCTGGACTACTGCGCTACTGCAGCCCCGTCAGTTGTGGCGCGCTCGTTATTCCCCAGCTCCCCCTTAGCGAAGCGGTTGATCATCATCGCGATGGCTCCATCGCCGGTGACGTTACAAGCGGTACCGAAAGAGTCGATGGCAACGTATGCCGCGATCATGAGGGCCACCTGCGACTCATCAAAGCCCAGCTGAGATTCCAGCAGGCCAACTGCTGCCATGATGGCACCACCCGGAACACCGGGGGCAGCCACCATCATCACACCGAGCAGGAAGATGAAGCCGAGGGCGGCGCCGGGCGTCAAAGGAGTATTTGTAAGGAACATGACAGAGAAAGCAAACAAGCCAATCTTCATCATGGACCCAGACAGGTGCACGGTCGCACACAAAGGAACAACGAAACCTGCAACGGATTCACTCACACCGTTTTTCCGAGTGGATTTGTAGGTGACGGGAATGGTGGCAGCCGACGAAGCTGTTCCCAGAGCCGTGAAGTACGCCGGCAGCATGTTACGCAGCGCCTTAAACGGGTTCCTTCCAGCAACTGCGCCTGCGACGAGGTACTGCAAGATAAGCACAACCCACGTCATGATGGTGGCCAGAATCAGAACCTTGGCGAAGGCAACCAGCACGAATTTCAGGTTGCCGTTCATTCCCATCGTGAGGAACACTCCAAAGATGTAGACCGGCAGCAGCGGAATCACGAAGGCTTCGATAACCTTCATCACCACATCGCGCAACTCGTTGGCACCGGCCTGCAAGGTTTTCGCACCGATGTTCGCCATAGCAATACCGACGGAGAATGCCAGCAGCAGGGCGGCCATCACTTCCATTGGCGCTGGCATCTCCACCGTGAAATACGGAGCCAGTGCCCCCTTATCGATATCGGGGGCTTGCACCATCGACTGCCCCTTCAGCAACCATGGGTAGACCGATTGGGAAACAGCCCATGCCAGCAACCCGGACAGGATCGTGGAAATATAGGCCAACCCGGCGGTTGCACCGAACCACTTGCCTGCACCTTGGCCCAAATTAGCGATCGCCGGAGTGATGAGTGCGAAAATCAGGACTGGCACGAAGAAGCCTAGGAAGTTACCGAATAGTCCGGTGAATGTTGCCGCGCCACGACCGAACCAGTCTGGTGCGAAGAGACTCAATACGATGCCCAAGACGATGGCAATGAAGATCCAAGCCAGGAGGGGCAAGCGCCGTTGTTGTGCTTTCATAGCGCCAGATTAATAGAATGTGAAGCAATTACATAATATTCATAAATGCGTAAAGGGGTAGCCGGGGTACGGTGTGCGCCCCCGGTAATCTGCCTCCGGCGTTGCGGGCACAGCACTGCGCCCTGATGTTCCGGCTCGGCACTACCCCTAGTGTTACGGGCGCGGCACTGCCCCTCGTGTTACAGGCACAGCACTGCGCCCTGGTGTTACGGGCGTGACGTGAGGATGCGCGGTCCTTCAGCGGTGGCCGCCACGGTGTGCTCCCAGTGCGAGGAGAACGACCCATCGTCGGTGACCACTCCCCAGTCATCATCCAGCACAAACGAATCACAGCTACCGTTGGTCAGCATCGGCTCAATTGCCAACACACTGCCTTCTTGAATGATCGGCCCGCGACCGGGGCGCCCCTCGTTGGCTAGGTACGGCTCTTCGTGCATGGTCCGGCCAATGCCGTGGCCACCGTATCCGTCCACGATGAACAGCTTTAGCCCGAATTTCTCCTCCGCCTGCCGCGTCGCTTGTTCCAGAGCCCAGGACACATCTGTCAGATGGTTGCCGGGCACCATGGCCTTCAGCCCCTCGTACAAGACCCATTCAGTAGCCTCGTTGAGCTTCCGGTTTTCCTCCGCCAGCTCCCCGATCCCGAACGTCCACGCCGAATCTCCCACCCAGCCGTCCAAGGTGGCGCCGCAGTCGATGGAAACCAGGTCCCCCTCCTTCAACACAACATCGGCCGAAGGAATGCCGTGGACGATCATGTCGTTGACCGACGAGCAAATGGAGCCCGGGAATCCCTCGTACCCTTTGAAGGTTGGCACCGCTCCAGCATCTCGGATGGTTTGCTCGGCGATCTGGTCCAGCTCTAGGGTACTGACGCCCGGCTTCGCAGCGTCTTTGACTGCCACTAGGGTCCTACCGACGATTTCTCCGGCTGCCTGCATGGCGTCGAGCTCTAAAGAAGTTTTTGCAGCGATAATCTTGTTCTTCCGCCTGAAGCCCATGGTGCCTTTCCTTGAAAACGGGGTGATTGACAACGAGATGTAAAGAGAAAACCCGGGCGGGAAAAGTTGTGGTTCCCGCTCGGGTTCGTGTTACTGCGATGGGTGCGCTGGGATGATGACCCCCGGCCCCTCGCGTGTCGTTGGATTAGTTATCCAGCGCGTCCAGCGTGGTGGTGGAGATATCCTCTACGCTACCTTCGGCATCGATGTTCAGCAGTAGATCACCGTAGTGCTCGATTAGGGGTGCGGTCTCATCGCGGTAGACCTGCAGGCGGGTACGGATGGTGTCCTCGTTGTCATCATTGCGACCACGGGCCAGCATGCGCTCTACAACCACGTCCTCAGAAACGACGTAGTTGATCACTGCATCCAGGGACTGGCCTTGTTCCTTGAGCATCTCTTCCAACAACTCAGCCTGCTCGATGGTGCGTGGGAAACCGTCCAAGAGGAATCCGTCGGCAGCATCGGACTGAGCCAAACGATCGCGAACCATGTTTGCCGTCACGGACGTTGGCACCAGCTTGCCGGCGTCCATGTACTCCTGCGCCTGCTTGCCCAGCTCGGTACCCTTGCTGATGTTCGCGCGGAACAAATCTCCGGTGGAGATGTGGGGGATCTTGAGGGAATCGGAAAGCAGGGAGGCCTGCGTACCCTTTCCTGCGCCGGGAGGGCCCAGCAGAACTAGTCTCATTTGAGGAATCCTTCGTAGTTGGCTTGCATAAGCTGCGACTCAATCTGCTTAACCGTAGTCAGTGCCACGGAGACCAGAATCAGGATAGCCGTGCCACCGAATGGCATGGACTGGTTGCCGGTCGCAGAGGTCTGCACACCCATGTTAATCAGAATGTTGGGCAAGATGGCGATCAGGCCAAGGTAGACCGAACCGACTACCAGCAGTCGGTTCATGACGTAGCCCAAGTATTCCGCGGTGGGGCGTCCCGGACGGATGCCCGGGATAAAGCCACCGTACTTCTTCATGTTGTCCGCCTGATCATTGGGATCGTATTGCACGGAAACGTAGAAGAAGGAGAAGAAGATGATCAGGAACAGGTACAGCAGGATGTACTGCCATGCGGCTGGATCCTGCAGAACCGACATGACGTTGCGGTTCCACCAGTTGTCCTGAGCTGCCTGTGGGTTGCCCGACTGAATGATCTGGGTGATCAAGATCGGAACGGTCAGCAGGGAGGAAGCGAAGATCACTGGGATAACGCCAGCCTGGTTGACCTTCAGCGGCAGGTACGTGGAGGTCTCACCGTACTGGCGGCGGCCGATCATGCGCTTGGCGTACTGCACGGGGATGCGGCGCTGCCCCTGCTCCATGAAGACCACGCCGATAACCAGGATCAGCACACCGACCACAACGGCTGTGAACACGGGGCCACCAGAAGTCTGCAAGATGGTGGCACCTTCACCCGGCAGCGAAGTGGCGATGCCCGCGAAGATCAGAAGGGACATACCGTTACCGATGCCACGGTCCGTGATGAGCTCGCCGAGCCACATCACCAACACAGCGCCGGAGGTCATAACCAACACCATGGTAACCAAGCCGAAGACATCCACGTTGTCCTTCAACACGGGAACGCCCTGGCCCAGCAGCTGCTTACGGTCTGCCAGTGCAACAATGCCCGAAGACTGCAGCAATGCCAGTGCCACGGTCAGGTAACGGGTGTATTCCGTCATCTTGGCCTGGCCGGTCTGGCCTTCCTTCTTCAGCTGCTCAAACTTGGGGATCACCACGGTGAGCAACTGGATGATGATGGACGCCGTAATGTACGGCATGATGCCAACCGCAAACACGGACAGGCGCAGCAACGCGCCACCGGAGAAGAGGTTGATCAGAGAGTAGACCGCAGAGTTATTGGTCAGCGACTTGATCTGGTTTGTGATTGATGCGTAATCAACGCCTGGGGTCGGAATCTGGGATCCGACACGGAACAGGACGATCATCGCAAGAGTAAAGAGGATCTTCTTGCGGAGATCTGCGTTTTTGAACGCCGAGACGATGGCGGACAAATTAGCCTCCCGTGGGCAGGCACCGTGATGTGGGATACAAAGGGCGGAAAGTGCTGGTATCCGCAGCCTTTGCCACCACCATCGGCAACTTGCCTGGTAATTTCAGTCCCTCTGCGAAAGCAAAAAGACACACTTGGACATAGAACTACCCAAGATTAGCAGCATTGGCCCCCGCATTAAACTCGGGCCACTTTAAAAAACTATGCGTAATGGGTAAGAAAAGAAAAAGAAGGGCGCTCAACCCCGAGGGATTGAGCGCCCTTACTTGGCTACCGAGAGACTTTATTAAGCCTCGGTGATGGAGCCACCTGCGGCTTCGATCTTCTCCTGTGCAGACTTGGAGAACTTCTGCGCGGTGACATTCAGCTTCACGCTGATATCGCCATTGCCCAAAACCTTGACCGGCTGCTTAGCACGGACCAGGCCTGCAGCAACGATGTCTGCTACTGCAACATCGCCACCGTTGGGGAAAGCCTTTTCCAGGTCGGATACGTTGACAACCTGGAAGGTGACCTTCGCTGGGTTCTTGAAGCCCTTCAGCTTTGGCAGGCGCATGTGCAGTGGCATCTGGCCACCCTCGAATGCTGCCGATACCTGCTTACGAGCCTTGGTGCCCTTGGTACCACGACCAGCGGTCTTACCCTTGGATGCCTCACCACGACCAACACGGGTCTTGGCCTTGTTAGCACCCTTGGCGGGACGGAGGTCGTGGAGCTTGATTGGATCGCTCATTTTTCCTACTCCCCTGCCACTTCTTCGACCTGAACCATGTGGCGCACGACGTTGACCTGGCCGCGGACGGCTGGGGTGTCCTGCAGGACAACCGACTGGCCGATGCGCTTCAGGCCCAACGAACGGATTGCGTCACGCTGGTTCTTCTTAGTTCCGACGAGACCCTTGAGCTGGGTAATCTTCAGAGCCATGTTTATGCCCCCTGTCCTGCTGCACGGGCGCGCAGCATAGCGGCGGGTGCAACCTCTTCCAGAGTCTTGCCACGTCGCGCGGCAACCTCTTCTGGTCGAACAAGCTGCTTCAGGCCGTCGACGGTAGCGTGCACAACGTTGATGGCGTTGTCAGTACCCAGGGACTTCGCGAGGATGTCCTGAACACCTGCGCACTCCAGAACTGGACGTGCAGCGCCACCAGCGATAACACCGGTACCTGGGGCAGCTGGCTTCATCATCACAACGCCAGCGGCGGTTTCGCCCTGGACTGGGTGAGTGATGGTGCCGTTGATCATTGGGACGCGGAAGAAGTTCTTGCGAGCTTCTTCAGCACCCTTCTGGATTGCAGCGGGAACTTCCTTGGCCTTGCCGTAGCCGACACCGACCATGCCCTGACCGTCGCCCACGATGACGAGAGCGGTGAAGCTGAAGCGACGACCACCCTTCACAACCTTGGACACACGGTTGATGGTTACGACGCGCTCGATGTACTGGTTGCGCTCGTCCTGCTGCTGATTGTTGCGACGATCGTTGCGGTTACCGCGCTCGTTACGATCGTTGCGGTTGTTCTCGGCGGAGCGTCCGCCGTTACGTTCACGTTCCGACATCACGCGTTCCTTCCGTTGATGGTGTTGATGGTGATCATTAGAACTTCAGACCACCTTCGCGAGCTGCGTCAGCCAGAGCGGCGACGCGGCCGTGGTACTTGTAGCCAGCGCGGTCGAAAACAACGTTCTCGATGCCTGCGGCCTTAGCACGCTCGGCGATCAGCTGGCCGACCTTAGCTCCGCGAGCTTTTTTGTCGCCCTCCAGTGCACGCACGTCGGCTTCCAAGGTGGAAGCGGCTGCCAGGGTGTGACCGGCGACATCGTCGATCAGCTGGGCGTGCATGTGACGGGAGGAACGGTGCACGACGAGACGTGGGGTCTCGGCGGTACCGGTCAAGTTCTTGCGGATACGGAAGTGACGACGTGCACGTGCGGTGCGACGGCGGGTGGAAATATCCTTGCCCACCGGAAGTCGCTTTTCTGCCTTGTTGGATGCAGTATTGCTCATTACTTACCCGTCTTTCCGACCTTGCGACGGACCTGCTCACCTTCGTAGCGGATGCCCTTACCCTTGTATGGGTCATCCTTCCGCAGACGGCGGATGTTGGCGGCGATCTGTCCAACCTGCTGCTTGTCGATACCAGTGATGGAGAACTTGGTGTTTCCATCCACCGCGAAGGTGATGCCTTCCGGTGCCTCAATCAACACAGGGTGAGAGTAACCCAGAGCGAACTCCAGGTTCTTACCCTTAGCCTGAACACGGTAACCAACACCGAAGATCTCCATCTTGATGGTGTAACCCTCGGTCACGCCGATAACAGCGTTGTTGATCAGGGAACGGGACAGGCCGTGCAGGGAACGGTTCTTGCGGTGGTCATCTGGACGAGAAACAACGAGGTTGCTCTCCTCCTGAGCCACGGAAATTGGAGCCGGAATGTCGACGGTCAGGGTGCCCTTAGGGCCCTTAGCCTCGACAGTCTGGCCGTTGATGCTGATGGTGACGCCAGAGGGAACCGCCACCGGTGCCTTACCGACACGAGACATTGGCTAACCTCCTCTTACCAGACGTAGGCGAGAACTTCTCCGCCTACACCCTTGTTGGACGCCTCACGATCAGTCAGCAGCCCCTGGGACGTGGAGATGATAGCCACGCCCAGGCCGCCGAGGACCTTTGGCAAGTTGTTGGACTTTGCGTAAACGCGCAGACCCGGCTTGGAAACACGGCGTACGCCAGCGATGGAACGCTCGCGGGATGGGCCGTACTTCAGCTGCAGGGTCAAGGACTTGCCAACCTTCTCGTCAGCGACGGTGTAGTCAGCAATGTAACCTTCCTGCTTCAAGATCTCGGCGATGTTGGCCTTGATCTTGGAGGAAGGCATAGAGACAGAATCGTGGAATGCGTTGGAAGCATTCCGCACGCGGGACAGCATGTCCGCGATTGGATCAGTCATGGTCATAAGACGGTGACCTGTGCCTTTCTCGTTGCGGTTCCCGAACTCACCGGGTGCGTGTACCGCGCGATTGGGGGCCACTAGCGCTCCCCACGCTCAATAACCTGGGGTGCTCGCTGCCACATTTTCCGCACGGCCGCTTGTCGGCAAGGGGCCTACAACAAAGTGGATTAACATGTTTCAGAGGAAAATTCCGCGCTACCAAAAGGGCGCAGAAGTCCAAGGGGAGACAGTACAGCACGCTGGCGTTTTCTCCAAAACGCTGCACTTTTAGTTGAGCTGTGGCGCCCCTCTGGCCATTGTCCCGTCCCGTCGCCATCCACCCCTTTCCGCCGCACATTGGCTGTGGCGTGGCATGGGGCTCAGGTTCTTTTTATCTCGACGCCAACTAGGACGTTCCCAGCACAACCTCGTTGATTTCCGCAGCCACGGTCTCCGGAGTCTCCCAAATCGGGGTATGCCCCGCGTTCGGTTCATCCACTACCCGAATGCCCGGTTGGCCGCGCCACGTGATGAATTCCGTGAAGGCCAAACGCCCATCTTGCTGACCCACAATCGCCGTCGTTGGGATGCCATGTTTTCCGTGCACTTCCCTGAGGCGATCCACCATAGGCGACTGCTTCAAATAGCGATCAATCGCCCCAGTTGCCGCCAAGAAGTCTGGGAGCGAGGTGTTGCGCAGATCGCGCACGAACTGCGGCGGAACTCCGTGATTGGGTGCAAAAGCTGTAGCCAGGTTCTTTTCAGCCATGGCGGGGGTCATCAACTTCCAGATGAGGTTGCCGATTACGGGCTTGGTCAGGACCACTTCGGCAGCCGAGCGGGCAGAAACCCGCGCGGTAGTGGTTGGGGTGGCGTTTACCAGCACGAGGTGCTCCACCAGTTCGGGCGCAATCTCCGCCACGGCCGTGGCCACCAAGCCGCCACGAGAGTGCCCAACTAGGACCGCTTTACGCCCGGCGCGCTGCACTTCCTCACGAATGGTTGGAATTACCGAGCGCGCATCGCTTTCTATCGTTCGCGGATCACCAAGTGCCAGCGCCACCGTGTTCACGCGGGGATCCAGTTGTTCCTTCAAACGGTCGAAGGCGGCAGGGCTGCCGCCAAGGCCGTGGAGCATCACCACAGGGGCAGTACTCCCGCCCGCAGCCGTTCCTGGCGCAAAACTGTTTCCGCCCCCGTCCAATTGCATCCCGACCAGTTGCATCCCGGCCAATTGCACCCCATTTGCTACACCGGTAGCTTCCCCAGCCACCGGGGCCGCCGAGGCTGCCGGGGCGGCCGGGGCTGCCGCGCCCGGCGGCAACACACCGTCCGCTGGGCCCGTCAACAATGGCACCACTTCGTGATCCTTCTGCGAGATTCGCCGTGTGCGCAAAATATACTCCAGGGTGGACCCCGGCCAAATGTTGCTATTGTGCCCCGTCTGGTCCAGGTACCACGAGTCACAGCCACCGGACGTCCACACCGTCCCATTGGTCAACCGGCCCAAGAGGTGATCGAAGTTGCGCTGGGCGCGGGGCGTCGGTGCGATAGAGGCCTTCACCGGCACAGAGCCAGAGTTCACCGTGCGGGAAGAAGCTAGTTCCACGGCCTGGCGAATATACCTGGCCTGCGCCTCAAACATGAGGATGACCGAGGTGTGCCCCAGTCCAATGTTCGGTCCGTGCAGAAGGTAGCAATTGGGGTACCCCGCAACGGACGTACCCAGGTAGGCGCGCGGGCTGGGACCCCACTTCTCGGCTAGGGAGAGTCCGGCGGCGTCGCGGACCTTATCCGTCAGGGGCAGGCCGTCGGTCTTGAAGCCGGTTGCGAAAATCACCACGTCAACGGGGTGTTCCTTACCGTCCTGATCGACCACCCCGTGTGCGGTCAGGGCTTTCACCCCGCCGCAGACCACCGTCGTGTTCTCCGCATTCACCGCGGGGTAATAGGTGTTGGACAGCAAGATTCGCTTACAACCGATCCGGTAACTCGGAGTAAGCTTTCGGCGTTTCTCAGGATCCGTCACCTGCGATTCCAGGTGGCGCAGCGCGTGCTTTTGGGTGGGGCCCATCAGCACGGGGTGTCGGAAGCCCAACACGGTGACCTCGCGCTGCAGGTAGATCTTCCAGCGACGCAACCGGTTCAGAATCGGCCGCTTACGCAATCGCTGCTGCTCCGCAGCGCTAATAGGCCGATCGTGGCGCGGCATCACCCAGGCCGGGGTGCGCTGGAACAGTGTGAGACTTTCCACCTCCGGTTGGATCGCTGGGACAATCTGGATTGCCGATGCCCCGGTCCCCACTACGGCTACTCGCTTACCGCGCAGGTCAACATCGTGATTCCATTCGGCACTGTGGAAGTATTCGCCCTGGAATTCATCCAGCCCAGGCAACCGCGGAATCACCGGTTGCGCCAGCGCGCCCGTTGCCACCACGAGGTGATCAGCTTCTATGGATGTGGTGTGGGTCGGTGTGGTTGCTGTCGTTTCTGGGTTCGCCGCCTGCGCCGCGCCCGTTGTCGTTTCCACGGGTGTTGCCTGCGCCGCCGCGGCCGTTATTACTTCCATCCGCCAACTGGCACGCTCGGGTTGCCACTGCGCGGCGATCACCTCCGTATTACAGCGCACGTGCGACCGCAGCCCCTCCTTGTCCACCACGCCCTGCAAGTACTCCCAAATCTGCCCCTGACGTGCGAACATATCCTCCCATTCGGCGCTCACATTGTGAGAGAAGGAATACAGGTAGCTCTGCACATCACAGGCCGCACCTGGATAGTCGTTATCCCGCCACACTCCACCGATGTCCCCGGCCTTTTCATAGATGGTGAAATTGTGGAACCCCGCTCGTTTGAGCTCAATGGCCGTAGCCAACCCCCCGAAGCCACTGCCGATGATGGCGATGCTGGCGTTCTTATTCATGCGCTACCTCACCCTAGTTTTAAAGATAAAAATACATTTCAATTACAGGCTAGAGAGCTGGCCCGCGTTGAGAGGCAGAATGCTTAAAATACTTTTCATGCGCGCTCAGCCCACCACCCCGCGTCGCGATGGTTCCACACGTCGCAGGTCGGCTGTACTACTTATTCTCCTTCTGGCCATCGCGCTACTTAGTGCTGCTTCACTGGCTTTCGGCACGAGGGCGGTGGCTCTTTCTACTCTTCCCGACGCCCTCCTGCACCCCTCCTCCGATAATCCCTGGGACCAGCGCATCATTTCTGAGTTGCGCTTGCCCCGAACGGTGCTCGCCCTCGTCGTGGGGGCAGCCTTGGGCGTGGCGGGCGCGTTGGTGCAGGGCCATACCCGCAACCCGCTCGCCGATCCCGGATTGTTGGGTGTCAATGCCGGCGCTGCTTTAGCGGTTGTCATTGGGTTCACATGGCTGGGTGCCACGACGGTGCTGGCTACGAGCGGCCTGGCCCTCATCGGCGCGTTGGTGGCGACCGTGCTCGTTTTCGTAGTGGCCCAGGTAGTGGGCAATCGCTCCGATCCGCTGACGTTGGTACTGGCCGGGGCCGCCTTGACCGCGGTGGTGAGTTCCGCCACCACCGCCATCGTGTTTTCCAGCAGCAACAACTTGGATCGCATGCGTATGTGGACGGTGGGGTCCCTGATTGGCCGCGATGGGGCTTTCGTCTCAGCTATCACTCCGGCGCTGCTGGCCGTGATCCTGTTAGCGCTATGTACCGCGCCGCAGTTGAATTCCCTAGCGCTGGGGGAAGACGTGGCGGAGAGTCTTGGTGTCAGCGTGACCTTTGCTCGTGCGTTGGGCATTGGGCTCATCGCGGTTCTGGCGGGTATCTCCACCGCCGCAGCCGGGCCCATCGGGTTTGTAGGGTTGTTGATTCCACACGTAATGCGCAGCACGATCGGGCCGGATTACCGCTGGCTTTTACCATCATGTGCTCTGGCCGGGGCCATATTGTTACTGGCGTCGGACATCGTGGGGCGCCTTATTGCCCACCCGGGTGAGGTTCAGGTGGGAATCGTTTTGGCTTTCGTAGGCGCGCCCGTTTTCATCGCCATGATGGCCAGAAGGCGACTGGTGCGACCATGAGTTCACCCCGCAGCAATTCCATGCACGACAAATCGCCGGCACTGGGGTCACAACCCCAATTCGCTGCTATCCATCGGCGGGGACTACTGCGCTCGCGCCTGCTGCCGCTGACTCTCGGAATCCTCGTTTTCATTCTGCTGGCGTTGAGCGTAGCAATCGGTGAATATACCCTCACCCTTCCGCGCGTGTGCGCGATCCTCCTCGGCGATCGCTCCTCCCGCTTCGAGGCCACCGTGGTATTGAGCTGGCGCATGCCCCGCGCGATCACCGGCCTGGCCGTGGGTGCCGCCTTGGGATTATCGGGCGCGATCACTCAATCCCTCACCAGAAACGGCCTGGCCAGCCCAGATATTTTAGGCGTGACCGCCGGGGCTTCAGCCGCCGCGGTCACCGTCATCATCGTGGGTCCCACTACGGGCGTGCTGGGGTGGCTCTCGGGTGCGGGAATCCCCGTCGTAGCATTCTGCGGCGCCACCGCGTCCGCGGCTGTCGTATGGTTCTTGTCATTTCGAGGTGGGCGCCCCGACCCCGCCCGGTTGGTCGTCATTGGCCTTTTGCTCACGGCGATGCTGGGCGCATACATCAATTTCCTCATGGTGCGCGCCAAACTGTTGGATGCCGCCGCCGCGCAATTCTGGCTGACCGGATCCCTGACGAACTCCACGTGGGCACGCACATGGCCCGCTGTCATCGTGGCCCTCGTCGCCATCCCGGTCGCATGGTGGTTGGCGTTCCAGTTTCGTGCATTGTTGCTGGGCACCGAACTAGCCCAGAGCCTAGGCCAACGGACGCGTGCCACCCAGTTGGTAGCTTTGGGCGTCGCTATAATCCTTGCAGCCGTGGCCGTTGCGGCGGCGGGGCCGATAGGGTTCGTAGCGTTCGCAGCTCCTCATGTGGCGCGATTGTTGGCGGGCACGTCTGCCCCGCCACTGGTCACGAGCATGCTGACTGGCGCCGTATTGTTACTCGCGGCGGACCTTTTCGTGCGCACAGTCACGCCCACCGATATTCCCGTTGGTCTTATCACCAGTTTCTGCGGGGGTCTATTCCTCATGTTCCTGCTCATACAACGGCGGCGAAAGGAGGTCCTGGCATGAGCGCCCTATCCGTGGCGATGCTGGCCCCTTCACACACGTACTCAGTGACGCGCAGGGAAGTGAGTGTGCTGTGGCATCTTTACCCGTGGCGATGCTGGCCCCTTCACGCACGCACTCGGTTACATGTAGTGAAGTGAGTGTGCTGTGAATGTTACTTCTGGGCCGACGCCCCCTCTATCCACCCACGAACTCTCCGTAGGCTATGGCCATGCCGGGTTGGTGTTGCAAGACATCAACGTGCAGATTCCAGCCGGGAAAACCACGGCCATCGTCGGGGCAAACGGCTGCGGAAAGTCCACGCTGTTGAAGACCCTCGCGGGGTTGATCAAACCTACAGGTGGCTGCGTACAGCTGAGTGGGACATCGATCTCACGGTACTCACGCCGGCAGGTCGCCCAAACATTGGCCTACCTGCCGCAATCTGCTGTCGTCCCTGATGGGGTAACGGTACGAGACCTTGTGGCCAGGGGTCGGCACCCCCACCAGTCGTGGCTGCGTCAGTGGTCTCCGACTGACGACGCAGTGGTAGAGCGCGCCATGCAACACGCGGGATGCGCGGGCTTGGCGGACCGGTTGGTGGCGAAGCTTTCCGGTGGTCAGCGACAACGCGCGTGGCTGGGGTTGGTCCTCGCACAGGGTGCGCAGACTTTGCTATTGGACGAACCGACAACGTTTTTGGACCTTCCCGCTGCGCTTGAGGTGCTAAGGACGGTGAAGATGCTGACGGCCGCAGGGCAGGGTACTTTTCCTGATAGTCCGATCCTCGGTGGCGATCCCACGGAGGCGCCCGCTACGGCCCGGACCGTCGTCATGGTGCTGCACGATATCAACCTAGCGGCGCGGTTTGCTGACCACATGATCTGCCTTGGCAGCCACGTGCATTCCCCAGCTTCCCGCATCATCGCTGAAGGGGCGCCTGCACAGATCATCACCCCGGAGCTGTTGAATGATGTCTTTGGGCTGCGGGCCCGCGTGATTCCCGATCCTGTTACCGGTGGCCCACTGGTCGTTCCGGAGGAATAGGCAAATCTCCGCCTACGCCGCTCCTGCGCCGGCTCCCCTTCGCCGCCCCTGGATACAGAAATACCCGCCACCTACCGACATGTTGTCGGCGGACGGCGGGTTTTCAATCCGGCGGGTTTACACCGGAGCCCAAAAGCTTCCGTGACTAATTAGTCGTTGGAGCCCTGGGTCTTGAATGGGAAGCCCAGCTCACGCAGCAGTGCGCGGCCTTCGTCGTCGTTCGAAGCGGTCGTAACAACCGTGATGTTCATACCACGTGGACGATCGATCTTATCCACGTCGATTTCGTAGAACATGGTCTGCTCAGACAGACCGAAGGTGTAGTTACCGTGGCCGTCGAACTGGCGATCGGACAGACCGCGGAAGTCGCGAATACGTGGCAGAGCAACGGTCAGCAGGCGATCCAAGAATTCCCACATACGGTCGCCACGCAGGGTAACGCGTGCACCGATTGGCATGCCTTCACGCAGCTTGAAGTTAGCGATGGCCTTCTTCGCGGTACGGATCTGTGGCTTCTGACCGGTGATGAGGGTCAGGTCGTTGATGGCACCGTTGATCAGCTTGGAATCACGAGCAGCGTCGCCGACACCCATGTTGACCACAATCTTGGTCACACCGGGGATCTGCATAACGTTGTCGTAGTTGAACTCGGTGTTCAGCTTCTCGCGAATGTCCTCACGGTAGCGAGTCTTCAGGCGTGGGGTGTAGTTTTCGCTCATCGTTAGATGTCCTTCCCGTTGCGCTTGGAGACGCGGATCTTCTTGCCGTTTTCGTCGAAACGGTAGCCGATACGGGTCGGATTACCATCGGAATCCACAACCATCACGTTGGATACGTGGATTGGGGCTTCCTGGGTGACAATGCCGCCGGATTCTGCGCCGCGCTCTGGAGCAGAGTTTGCAACGTGCTTCTTAATGGGATTTACGCCCTCAACGAGGACCTTGTCCTGCTTCGGGAAAGCCTGGATGACCTTGCCCGTAGCGCCCTTGTCTGGGCCCGAGATAACCAGTACGGTATCGCCCTTGCGGATCTTCATTTAGAGCACCTCCGGAGCGAGAGAAATGATCTTCATGAACTTCTTGTCACGAAGTTCACGAGCCACTGGGCCGAAGATACGGGTACCACGTGGATCGTTGTCGTTTGCCTTGATGATGACAGCTGCGTTCTCGTCGAATGCAATGTAGGAACCATCTGGACGACGAGTTTCCTTCTTGGCGCGAACGATGACGGCCTTGACGATGTCGCCCGACTTTACGGTGCCACCTGGGGTAGCTTCCTTTACCGTGGCAACAACGATGTCACCGATACCAGCGGAGCGCCGAACAGAGCCTCCGAGCACGCGGATGACCAGGATTTCCCGGGCACCGGTGTTATCGGCAACTCGCAGGCGCGATTCTTGCTGAATCACTATGAGTCTCCTTGTTTGACCTAGTTAAGTTTCACGTGCGTGGGATTACCGACCCTCGCGCACACGGTCCGTTGACCTGCAATTCCATCTACCCAGCGCACCTCAGTAAGAACACGTAAGCCGAAGCAGACGGTGGGAGCGCTCATTGAATTAACGGCGGTTCCACGCAGGCAACTTGGTAATTATTCCATGCCCTGGGGTGGCCTTCCAAATCCGGCATTCACCGCCACATGGCCACACCGCAGCAGGACAACACAGCGGCAGGACAACACACCAGCTTGGCGACAACGCAGTGACTCGGCGACGACACAGTGACTTGGCAACACAGCGAAAGACACACTCCGACTGATGCAGCTGTGGGGCACGCGGCACAACACCGGAGCGGTCGAGCCGCACGTTCTGCTAGCGGGCCACCTTCTCGGATTCGCAATTCCGATGAATATATATATGACTTATGTCACACTTTTGACGGATTGTCTTACAATTTGCTTTTTTACCCGCTAGATTAAAACACGTCCGAGGCACTACCCCGCTTCGAACAACCTGAAGCACATAGTGCTGGCATAGCCCCTCTCTCGCGAACCCAATGATTAGGCTACGCCAGCATTCACATCACGATCGATCTTCATCGCTTCGATGTCGACACCCCTCCCGAAAGGATCACCATGGCTACTAAGAAGAACCTGGTTGCAGTTGCTGCAGCCACCGCTCTGGCACTGACCGCTACCCCTACCGCTTTCGCAGCAGACGCTGCTGAAGCTCCAGCTACCACCTCTTCTTCTGCTTCCTCCTCTTCCCAGGATGACGCAGCTACCACCGAAGAGGGCGCAACCGGCTCCTCCAACACCGAGGCACCTGCAGGCTCCTCCGAAGAGCAGAAGGCTGAGCTGAAGGGCTCCTCCGACAAGTTCTTCGGCTGGGACGAAAACACCAGTGGCCTGGACAAGTTCAAGACCATCTTCAACACGATCGTGAGCATCGTCAAGACCATCTTGGGCATCCCTTCCCTGGGTTCCTCCAACTAATTTAAGGTTATTAGCTCACGCTGAGGAGCTAACTACTTTTGTTGAACACCAAACCGCCGTCGCAGGTTCGCAGCCCGCGCCGGCGGTTTTGCTTTCTTCCCACACGCCAGCACCACACCCACTCCCCTTTTTTTCTCGACGCCACTCCGCACCCCACCCCACAACGCTCCGATGGGGCGCTCAAGATCCCCGAGAACGCAATCAGAAAATGAATCCACTCCAGCAGGTCGGGATTGCTATTGATGGTTTCCCCGTCTACCCCACCACGGTACGGCACACGGTAGCTCCACGGCAGACGCTGAAGACTTCGGTCAACGACCGGATTTTTAATGCTCTATCATTATCTCGCCCCGATTACTCCTACTTAGTTTTTAGTGAATGTTAATTGAATTAGAAGCATGATCTTCGTCACTGGGGGTGTGATCTGTTGATAATCGTGCTAGATTATCTTTCGTACCTAGGCCGTGGATGACTAAACGCCACGTGCCACCACGTTTCATTCACTTCAGAGGATTAATATGAAGAAGACTCTCTTGGCTCTGGCCACCGCTTCCACCGTTGCATTCGCAGGCACCTCCGTTGCCGTAGCTGAAAACGAGGATCCAACCCCCGGCTCCGCGTCTGCCGCTCTTTCCGGCAAGAAGGACGAGGCTCCAAACACCGAGGCTCCAAACACCGAGAGCTCCGACACCTCCAGCTCTGACGAGTTGTTCGGCTGGGATGAGACCGTTAAGCCCTTGCAAAAGCTCGAGCAAATCGCGAAAGCGTTCGGCATCATCGTAACTGTCGTTGGTGGAATCGCCACGCTGATCGCTAGCTTCCAGAAGATCGCAGATTCCTTCAAGAAGTAAGCGCTTCTGCGACCCACGTCGTGGCCCCAGCACTCTTTAAAGCGCTGACACCCGAAACTCGCTAGGCACACATGCTGCTCTAGCGGGTTTTTCATATTTCTAAGCTCTCACCTCAGGGTTAAACGACCAATTAGGGGTTTTATCGTTGAACCCTCACTTCATTCCAACGAAGGGGTTTCATTCCAGGGTAGGTAAGGGTAAGCTAACCATCGCTATGAATGTTGCCACACCGCAGGTCAGCAAACTGACCGTCTCCCCCACCCGGCGGAACGCCTTCACCGACCACCAGCTGGTCGATCCCCCGCAAGCCGCGGGGCATGAGCTGTTCCGAGCCACCATTCACGAGATCACGTCTCCATCACACCGGTTGCGCCGCATCACGCTCCACTCCCCCTCCTTCGCGACGTATCAACTCTCCGGTCCTGACGAGTTCTTCGGCCTCCTCA
Organism: Corynebacterium sp. HMSC28B08; assembly: GCF_001806865.1. Classification (NCBI taxonomy): domain Bacteria; kingdom Bacillati; phylum Actinomycetota; class Actinomycetes; order Mycobacteriales; family Corynebacteriaceae; genus Corynebacterium; species Corynebacterium sp. HMSC28B08. The sequence continues at coordinate 52,114 of NZ_KV786153.1, read as the reverse complement.
TGCCACAACCCGGCACCCCGTTACACCTCCCACAGCAAACTAAGGGCGAAAACCTTCGCGCCGCAGTGGCCGAGATACCCGCGGAGATCCGGCCCAACCTGCGTTGGTACACAGTACGGCAGTTCGATCCCCTGAACTGCACACTGACTTTCGACATCGTGACACACGGTATCACCCTGGAAGACCTCGAGGTCGGGCACGACATTGGCCCTGGGCTGCGCTGGTGCCTGACAGCCCAGGTGGGTTCAGAAGTTGGACTATGGACCGCGCACGGACTGTGGCATCGCGCCGCTCCGGCGCAGACTCTTATCGCCGACCCCTCAGCGCTGCCATCACTGCGTGCGATCTTGGAATACACCCAGACCTTTGCCCCGAAACAGCTGCGCGACATGCACGTTATCGCAGTTGCTGAAACCGCCGAAGATATTGAGCCACATCTGCTTTCGGAATGGCAGGAAAAACTAGGGAGCGTGGAACTGCTGTTTTGCCCGGTCGCCGAGTTCACCTCGCAGACCGTGCGGTTACTGGAGCGCATCGATGCCCTCGAGCATCCCGCTCGGTTCTCCCAGTACGTCTGGGTTGCCGGTGAGGGTGACCTATGCAAGAACGTCCGCCGCCACTGTGTTTCCACATGGAAGCTTGAGACCTCCGCCGTGCAGTGGTGTCCATACTGGTTCCTGGGGAAAGCACGACCTTAGCGACCAACCACCCCCTGCATTGGGGGTGTTTTTATAACTAAGCCATCCGAACACACGCCACATAACCGCAGGACACAGACCCCTATAGGGATTCTTAGGATACCCTCGACTTTCTTTTATATTAGGTAAGCCTACCCTTGCTACGCTGCGGGACATGCTCAATTCAACTCACGAGTCAACCCACGTCGGGCCAACCCAGGAAGGCCCACCGGCCGCCCCCGGGCATTCCCGCGGCACAATCCCCGAACGCATCAGCTTCACAGATGACCTCGTCGGAATGTCACCCACGCGCCTTGGCGACGTGCTCGCTGCAGCCTCACACGTAGCCACGGACTACCTCACCGAGGAACACGGTCCCTGCAGTGCCACCCCGGTGAAGCAACTCGAGGCCGCAGTCCACAACATTGACCTCACAAACCCGCTCGGCTCCTTCCGCGCAAGCATCGCGGAACTGCGCACACTCTGGCTCGACCACGCAGTCTGGTACCACCACCCGCGCTACATCGCCCATCTCAACTGCCCCATTTCCTCAACTGCCGTGGCCGGGGAAACGATTGCCAGCGCAGTCAATACAGCGGTGGAGTCGTGGGATCAGGCCTCATCCGCGGCGCTCATCGAGCAGAAAATCATCCACTGGTTGTGTGAAAACCTCCGCTGGAAGGTCACGGGCATCCACGGAGTGTTCACCTCCGGCGGAACTCAATCGAATCTCCAAGCACTGCTCGTTGCCCGTAACAAGGCGCTGGCAGCCCACGGGTATGACACGCTTTCCCGCCTGTGCATCCTGCACACGGCCGACACGCACTATTCAGTGGCCAGGGCAGCCAACATCCTGGGCCTTCACCCCGCCACCGGATCACGAGTGGTGGGCACGGATCCCCACCATCGGATGTCACCCGCTGCACTAGAAGAAGCCATCGCTGAGTGTTCCCGCGACGGCTTAGTTCCCATGGCGGTGGTTGCCACCGCCGGCACAACGGACCTCGGTGCCATCGACCCTCTTGATGACCTCGCCAGCATCACCCGTAAACATGCCCTGCACCTGCATGTGGATGCCGCCTACGGAGGTGCCATGCTGGTCTCCCCCACCCAAAGGCACCGCCTGGAGGGAATCGAATCTGCCGATAGCATCACCGTGGATTTCCACAAGACCTACTTCCAACCCGTGGCGTGCTCTGCCATGTTGCTGCGCACCCCGGAGGATTTCCGCCACATTTCGTGGCACGCGGACTACCTCAATCCGCAGGGCTCCGGCGAGCTCAACCTCGCCGACTTCTCCCTGCAGACAACCCGCCGCTTTGATGCGCTGAAACTCTGGCTTACCTTGCGCACACACGGAGCCGAAGCGATCGGCACTGCCTTCGACACGTGCTGCAAGATCACCCGCGACTCGGCCGCACTGATCGAGAACAACCCCCACCTCGAACTACTGGAACACCCGCAGCTCACCACGCTCGTTTTCCGTCCGACACACCCCGATGCCCCCTCCCCGCAACACATCAAGCGAGTGCTGCACAACCGAGGAGAAGCCGTCATTGCCACCACGGTCATAGACGGTGACAGCTGGTTGAAGTTCACCATCTTGGACCCAACTCTTTCCACCAACGACATCCAGCTCATCCTCGACCTCATCGTGGGTTGCGCCACCTCGGCTGCTGCCAACCCAACCGGTGGCACCCCAGCTGTCGACAACTCAACAATGGAGGCTCCAACTCATGCCTAATTCCCTGTCCCAACCGCAGTCTGCATCCCACGCACAGCCCAAGCCCCAACCACGGCCTGCATCCCACGCACAACCCACGTCTCAACCACGGCCCACATCGCAGCCAGAACCTGCATCCCAACCCGACCCTCGCCCATCCCATCCCGCACCCCAGCAGGTGGATGTCCTCGCGATCGGCGCGGGCCCTTTCAATCTGGGTTTCGCGGCCCTCGCCCAGCCCCTCGTGGAGTCCGGGGAGCTCAGCCTCGCCGTGTTCGATAAGCGGGACGGATTCTGCTGGCACCCAGGCATGATGCTGCCCACGGCAACCATCCAAGTGCCGTTCATGGCCGACCTCGTCACGATGGCCGATCCCACCAGCCCGTATAGCTTCTTGAATTACTGCAAGCAGCAGGGCCGTATACACCACTTCTTCATTAAGGAAGATTTCTATCCTCTCCGCGCGGAGTATTCTGACTACTGCGCGTGGGTCGCCAGGCAGCTGGGCACCCTGCACTGGAAACACTGCGTAGATCACGTGGATCAACTCGCAGATGGCACCTTCGCCGTCACCTATTCTCACCCCGGCGGTACGGGCCAGATTCACGCCCGGCACCTCGTGATCGGTGTGGGCACGGAACCCTTCGTACCCGACGATCTCGCCGCCGCGCTCAACGCACCTAACGTCCTGCACTCCGCAGATTATCTGCATCGCAAGCAGCAGGTTCTTTCGGCCAACTCCATCACCATCATCGGCTCCGGCCAATCCGCTGCGGAAATCTACTTGGACCTTATCGAAGAGCGAGCCCAGCAGGGCAAGCGCCTGGACTGGTTCACCCGCTCCCCGCGCTTCTTCCCCATGGAATACACCAAGCTCACCCTGGAAATGACCAGCCCGGATTACGCCCGTTACTTCCACGCGCTACCGGAGGCCACCCGCGATCGTACGAATCGCGAACAACGCAGCCTCTATAAGGGCATCTCGGGTGACACGATCAACGAGATCTACGACACTCTCTATCGCCTCTCCCGCACGGGTGACCTGCCCTCGACTCTGCGCGCGGGATGCGCGGTGGCGTGGGCTCCCGGCGCGGAACCTACGGACGGGTCCACCGGGGTTCATCGGCTGCGAGTAGAACACACGGAGTCCGGCTCCACCGGTGTACACGCTTCCGATGCTCTCATTCTGGCCACCGGATATCGCGCTCCCACAATTCCCTCTTTCCTCTCCTCTGTGCACGGCTCACTCAATGTCGATACTGCTGGTCGTTGTGCGGTGGGCACTGATTTCTCTATTAACGACGCCGGCACGGTTCACGTTCAGAACGCGGAAGAACACACTCACTCATTGATTTCTCCGGACCTCGGCATGGGCCCGTGGCGTAACTCAATCATCTTGGCCAGCATCACCGGTCGTGAGGTTTATCCGATAGAAAAGGACATCGCGTTTCAAACGTTCGGAGGTGAGGGCCTGTGATGCGGGGAATCCTCACACCTCACGGTCGCATTACGATCGCGCCTGTGCGGATACCGCGTGATGTGGCGCTGTTGCACAGCTGGCTTACATCACCACACGCTGCTTACTGGGGTTCGCTGAATGCGAGTGTTGACGAGGTAGGCCGGGAGTACCGGCGCATCGCAGACGCCGCACACGAGGCAGCATGGTTGCTGCACCTCAATGACGAACCCGTGGCGTTGGTTGAGACGTATGATCCCGCCGAGGTCGTTGTGAATGATGTTCCGGGTGTTGGCCATGTGGCCGGAGACATGGGCATGCACATTCTCGTGGCGCCGCCAGGCACAGAGCCCCGCCCCGGTTTCACGAACTCGATCTTTGCAGCAACGATGCGTTGGTTATTCGATGAGCGCGGTGCTCAACGGGTTGTGGTTGAACCGGATGCGGGCAACCACAAGATCCTGGCCAAAAATGCCCTGGCTGGTTTTGTGGACATCCCTGGGTTAGAACACACGCCGTTGACCCTCGGGGGCGAGGAAAAGATTGCCCGCATTCAGCACTGCCACGCTCTGCGATTTCGGGCGTCGGAACTGGCCAGTCATGCGGTGGCCGAGCACGCGGTGGCGGCGACACCCGCCGAACACCTCACCTCCGCAGCCATGGAGGAAGCCAACCGCCAGCTCCTCGCCAAGGCCATCCGTGAGTTTGTCCACGAGCGCCTACTCACCGCCACCTGCATGGACAGTACGTCGGACGATCCCGGTGCGCCAACCCATGAGGTCCGATTCGGCTCCCGTGTGATTGCATTCCGTGCCACCCCGCACCGGCTGGAGCACCTCAGTATCGATCCATCCAGCCTCCGCTGCGCGGATTCCTCCGCCCTTCCGATGCTGCCCGACCTTCTGGCCGAGGCGAGCGAGGAACTGCGCATCGCCCCGGAGTTCTTACATATTTACCTCGAAGAAGTGCAGGCCACCTTGGCTGCCCGCGGTCGGGTGTTGCACCGTGAACGCCCCACGGCCCGCCAGCTCAGTGGCCGTGATCTTCCGGAACACATGAGCCCGCAGATCCAAGCCGACCATCTGCAGTTCGTGGAAGCATCCATGGTGGACGGGCACCCCAGTTTCATCGCCAACTCCGGCCGAGGCGGCATGAGCGAGGGCGATCTCAACTCCTGGGCCCCGGAGCTCTCAACCGCGGGGCCTCTGGTGTGGCTGGCGGCCCACAAGTCCTCCTGTGTCCACGCTCTCAGCCACGACCTACCCCAGGAAGACTGGCGGTTCTGGGAGCAACAGTTGGGCGCTAACATGTGGGAACGCTTCCGCACCACAGTGGGAAAGGCGGGCGGCGACCCCGCGGACTACCTACCGATCCCCATCCACCCGTGGCAATGGAATCACAGCATGACCACAACCTTTGCCAGCGATATCGCCAGCGGAAGGCTTCTCTTTGTGGGCACCAGCGATGATCTCTACCGCCCGCAGCAGTCCCTGCGCACGTTCTTTAATCACTCCCGCCCCTTGCAGCCCTATGTGAAAACTGCAGTTGCGGTGCGGAACATGGGTTTCCTGCGTGGCCTGTCCTCCACCTACATGGAATCCACACCGGCGATCAATGACTGGCTGCAACACACGATCGGCACCAGTTCCGAGTTTGTGGACCACGGCGTGCTGCTGCTCCGGGAAATCGCCACCGTGGGATACGTGGCCGACGTCTACCACCGCAGCCAACCCCTAACGGGTTCGAAGCCCAGCGAACACATGAAGATGGCGGCGGGGTTGTGGCGCGAATCGCCCATCGGTTCATTGGAATCGACGGAGCTGGCTGTCACACTGGCATCGGTCCTCCACGTCGACGCGGAAGGAAACACCCTCGTTGGCGAATGGATCCAACAAGCGGGCACGGACGCCCGCACGTGGCTGCGCCACCTACTCGATGTCTATCTCTGGCCGGCCATTCACGCCCTAGCCAGCCACAATATTGTGTTCATGCCCCACGGGGAGAACATCATTCTCCGTCTGCGACAGGGCCTGCCGGTGGGGTCATTCTTCAAGGATCTCGGGGAAGAAGTTGCGGTGGTGCATCGGGAACAAGACCTGCCCGACGAGATCTCCCGGATCCAGGCCGACCACGGTGATATCGATGACGCACAACGCGCCCTCTCGATCCACACGGACATCCTCGATGGCGTGCTGCGCCACCTCGCCGCCCTCATGGCGGACCACAACTTACTGACGGACGCCGAGTTCTGGCAAACCGCGCGTACCTGCGTTGAGGACTACGAGACCAGCCACCCGGGCACTCTCGATCGGCTGCCCCTGCTCAGCGAGACATTCCGCCACTCTTGCCTGAACCGTCTACAGTTGCGCAATCCCCTGACAATGGTGGATCTGGGCGACCAAAACTCTTCGCTGATCTACGCGGGGGATATAGCAAACCCCCTGTCCGAGTAGCGGGGCACAACCCGCTACCGGCCCCAGCCCCAGCTACACCACCGACCGTGGCACCCCCAGCTACACCACCGACCGTGGCACGATGATCGGTGCTGCCCCTTGCGGGTCTTCCCACACCTCGGCCCGTAAACCGTAGGCTTCGGCCAAGACCGGCTCCGTCAGAGCCTGCCGCGGTGTGCCTTCCGCTATGAGTTGCCCGTCTTTCATCACGGCCACTTGGTCGCTAAACATTCCGGCGAGCGTGAGGTCATGCAGCACCATCACCACGGTCTTTCCCTGCTCCGCTAACTGGCGCACCAGCGTGAGCACCTCAATCGCATGCGCGGGGTCCAAAAACGTGGTTGGTTCATCCAACAAGACCGCCGGAGTATCTTGCGCCAGCACCATCGCCAACCACACGCGTTGACGTTGACCACCGGAGAGTTCCGCCACGTCGCGGTCTACCAGCGCCGCCGTATCCGTCTGTTCCAAGGCCTTCCGAATGATTTCTTTATCCGACGCCAACGCGGCCCCCCACATTCGCCTTCGATAAGGGTGGCGCCCTCTTTCCACTAGCTCCCCAACAGTCAACCCGGGAGGACTAACTGGATGCTGTGGCAACAGTGCCACAGTCTGCGCTGCTTCGCGTGCCCTCAGAGTGTGAATGTCGATCTCGCCATAGAGAACACGACCAGACGTGGGAGTAAGCAATCGCGACATGGCTTTGAGAAGCGTGGATTTTCCGCAGCCATTGGGGCCCAGCAACGTGGTAACGCACCCCTGTGGTGCAGTGAGGGACACATCCTTCACAATCGTGGGACCATCGCCGTACCCAGCGGTGATGTGTTCTATCGAGACGTTCATTTAACGAACTCCTTTCAGGCCACTACGGCGGGCAGCATTCCAGACAAGCCAGACCAGCGCGGGCCCACCGACAATGGCAGTGACCAAGCCCACCGGGGCGGTAATCGGCAACAAACCCGCGATGATCGCGCAGACCGTCATGAGTGCAGCTCCTGCTGTGGCAGATACCAGTGGAGAGGGTGTCGGGGTGCTGGCGGCGATTCTGGCCATCTGCGGTGCAAGAAGGGCGACGAATCCGATGGGGCCAACGACCGAAACCACGACCGCGACCATCCCCGTTGATGCGATAAGAATCAACATTCGAGTCCTACGGACATTGATCCCCAGGCTGGTCGAGGTGGCGTCGCCATGAGCCAGCAAGGGAAGATCGCGGGCGAACAACACGCCGAGAATAAGGCTGGGGACCAGTCCCAGGAACAAGGGAAGGAGAGCTTCCGTTCGAACGAAACCTGTTGATCCGGCCAGCCATGTCTGGGCATCGGCAGCGCGGGTGATGTCGGCTTTCAGAAGCAGATAATGCACGATGGACTGGGTGAGGAAGGATAGAGCCAGACCCACAATAATAACGCGCTGGGAAGTGCCGAAACCGCCGAGTATCAGCAACAACACCACGATCACCCCGGCCCCGACCAGTGCCAGTGCCGCACGCCACCACATCGTCGGGATGGCCTCGCTCCACTCTGGACGGGCCACGACCGTGCCGGCCACGACGAAGACCGCCGCGCCCCCAGAAACACCGAGGATATCGGGACTGGCCAAGGGATTGCGGGACATGGTTTGCGTCCATGCGCCAGCGAGTCCCAACGCCGCGCCGACCACGACCGTGGCAACCGCCACAGGTAGGCGCAAGTCCCACACGACGTTCACCGCTTGTCGCTCCCCACCACCAGTGAGAATCTCCACGACCTGCATGGGAGTCAGCGATAGTTCACCGATCCCCAGGAGGACGAAGAAGCTCAACAATGCGAGGAGTGCGAAACCCGCGGCGGTGAGCCATACGCGCCGGACGCGCCGCCACCGCTGTACCTGCAAGGGGTCGGCGGGATTATGGCTAGTTGGGCTAGTTGGGCTAGTGGGGTCGGCGGGGTCCGCAGGGCTGGCCGGGTAAGCGGGGTCCGCAGGATTGGTCGGGTAAGTGGGGTCCGCGGGGTCCGCGGGATTGGCCGGGTAAGCGGGGGCCACGGGATTATGGCTAGTCGGGTAAGCGGGGGCCGCAGGGTTCTTCGGTTCTGTCGAGCCCATGGCCTCTGTGGGGTTTGTATTAGCGGAACTCATACGGTCATGCCCTCCTGCAGCAGTGCCTTGGAGCGACGTGGCGAACGCACCGCGGCGATCATCAACGGTGCTCCGACGATGGCTAAGACAATCGCCATCTCCAGTTCATTTGGTTGCAGGACGAACCGACCCACGATATCAGCAAATAGCACCGTCGCTGCTCCCGCTAGCGCTGTCGGCGCCAACATACGACTCAGCGCAGGGCCCGTAAAACGTCTAACGATATGAGGCACCGCGAATCCCACAAACGTCACCAACCCCACAGTGGCCGTTGCCGTACCTGCCAAGACAATGACCGCCAGCGCCGCAAGGCTGCGCGCGCGTTCTGGAGATGTTCCCAGGCTCTGCGCGGTCTCTTCACCCATCGCCAACACGTCCAAGGAGCGAGCCACGATCACTGCGATCACGCAGCCCGCGGCGCAACCCACCGTGGCCAAGGCAACATCCTGCATCCCTCGACCTGCGGTAGAACCCACAGTCCAGCGGCGTAGCCCTTCCAACGTGTCCGAGGAATACAAACTCAGCAAGTGTGTGGCAGCTTGCAGCGCGAACGTCACGCCCACTCCCACGAGCACCAAGGTCAGCGGATCGCGCGAAACGCGGGACACGATCAGCACAATCGCCGACGCGAGCGCCGCCCCGACGATGCCCCACACCGCGCGTTCTCCTATGGAATTCGCTACGCCCGCCGTCAGCGCTACCGCCACAGCGAAACCTGCGCCCGCGTTCACACCTATGATGCCGGGATCGGCCAGTGGGTTCCGGGTCCAGCTCTGAGCCACTGCGCCAGCAACTGACAGCGACGCGCCAACTACGAGTGCCAAGAGAGTTCGGGGTACGCGTAAATCCCAAATGATGCCGTGATCTTGTTGGTTCACAACGGAGTTGCTCCCCGATGCATTGGGCCCCTCAAGGAGTATCGCGGTGGTCTGGGAAAGAGAAAAGGAACGGGCGCCCAAGTACACGGAGGCCAAGGCGCACAACACCACGCACACACCGGCACAGAGCGTGAACACTTTGGTGCGGGTTACTGAGGACATGAGACTCTCTACAGGGATGGTAGGGGCACACTGCAAGTGTCTTTGCAGTTAGAGGGCAGAGTTGAATTCCTTCACTGCCCACGGGATAGTCACTGGGTTCGGCATGCTCATAGCGTTACCCACATCCTCGGATAGCCAGCGCACCTTGTTTTCCCGCACTACGTCCAGGGCACTAAAGGTCGGATCTTTTCGCAGGGCATCCGCTGCGCCCTTGTAATCCAAGACAAAGAGGTAATCAACGGCGTTGAGCTGGTCGTAGTTTTCGGGAGCAATATCACGATAGAACTCGCCCTTGTTGCCTTCGAGATCTGCCGGGATTTCAAACCCTAAGTTTTTTATGAACTGACCACGTCCATCGCCCGAGGTGTAAAGACCAATTTTGCCCTGGTAAGGCATGACGATTGCAGCTTTCTTACCCTTGAGCTCCGGATGCTCAGCTACGAAATCATCAAAGGACTTCTGAGTGTCTTTGATGAGCTTGTCACCCTCGCTCTCCTTGTCCACGGCATCGGCGATCTGCTCGACCTGATCCTGCCACGGAATTTGCCAATCCTTAGCCCCCTCGGGCTTCACGGTGGTGGGCGCGATGTCCTCAAGGGACTTCTTTGCCTGCGCATCCACGGCTTGGTTCACCGCGATGATCTTATCGGGATCAGCAGCACTAATCTTCTCTAGAACCTCCGAGGTGAAACCGGAGGCAGTGTTGAATACCTTGGCAGGCTTTTCTCCCTTGAGCAGGTCTTCAGCCCATGGACCCACGCCAGAGTCCGCTACATCTCCCTCTGCACCCCACGGCGCGAGGAGTACTGGCTGAATGCCTAGAGCCAGCAGTGTATCCGAGTCGCCTAGACCGACACTGGCGATGCGTTCTTGACTCTTGCCACCAGCCTCGGTGGAGGCATTGTCCTCAGCACGAGAGCAGCCAGCCAACAGTAGCGCCGACGTAGTTAACAGCGCGCCGGTGATGCGAGCCCAGCGGCGGGGGGTGGATCGGTGGGTCATATGTGAATCTCCTTGAAATATGGCGGTCTGAATAGACGCACGGACTGCAGGCGTCGATAAAAAAGCCGAAGAACGACAGCAGACGCCCACAAAAGGGGTACGACCGCACACACTACCAAGGTAAGGCTACGCTTACAATAGTTAGGGTGACCTCAAAAAGAAAACCCCACCCACTCGGCGGAAACGCCAAGTAGATGGGGGGTCAATCTGGTCACAAGGTCTCCCTCGCGAACCAGAGGAACCTAGCGAGCCTTCTCCAGAATTTCGACGAGGCGGAAGTGCTTCGTCTTGGACAATGGACGGGTTTCTTCGATCAGAACGCGGTCGCCAACACCAGCGGTGTCGTTCTCGTCGTGAACCTTCACGCGAGAGTTGGTGCGCATGATCTTGCCATACAGGGCATGCTGCTTGCGGTCCTCGAGTTCGACGACGATCGTCTTGCTCATCTTGACGGACACGACATAGCCCACGCGATTCTTACGTGCGCCCTTTTCCTTCTTAGTCAAGGTTGCCTCACTCATGCTGCGTCACCACCTGGGTTGGTAGACAGCCCGAGCTCGCGCTCGCGCAAAACGGTGTAGATGCGGGCGATGTCACGCTTTACTACACCCAAACGACGGTTGTTAGACAGCTGGCCGGTCGCAGCCTGGAAGCGAAGGTTGAACAGCTCTTCCTTCGACTCACGCAGACGGGTGGTCAGCTCTTCATTCGTGAGCTCACGGAGCTCAGATGCCGGAATTCCGGTAGCCATTAGAACTGATCCTCCTTCTTTACGATACGAACCTTGCAAGGCAGCTTGTTGCCAGCGCGGCGCAGAGCTTCGAGAGCGATCTCCTCATTGGGGTAGGACATCTCGAACAGGATGCGACCTGGCTTGACGTTAGCAACCCACTTCTCGACTGGACCCTTACCGGAACCCATACGAACACCGAGTGGCTTCTGGGTCAGTGGGCGGTCAGGGAAGATGTTGATCCATACCTTGCCACCACGCTTAACGTGACGGTTAATGGCAATACGAGCGGACTCGATCTGACGGTTGGTGATGTACGTCGGTTCCAGGGCCTGCAGGCCGTAGTCACCGAACGTCACGCGGTTGCCGCCCTTGGACACGCCGCTGCGGTGCGGACGGTGCTGGCGACGGAACTTAACGCGCTTAGGGATAAGCATTAGCTTTAGCCCTCCTGCTTCTTCTCGGCGCGCTGGCGACGTGCACCACCGCGGCGTGGACGCTCACGGCGACCGCCACGTGGGCGATCGTCGCGTGCGTTCATCAGGGACTCACGACGGCCACCGACAACGTCACCCTTGTAGATCCACACCTTGACGCCAATGCGTCCGAAGGTGGTGTGGGCCTCGTAGGTGCCGTAATCGATCTCGGCGCGCAGGGTGTGCAGTGGAACGCGACCCTCGTGGTAACGCTCGGTGCGACCCATTTCTGCGCCGCCGAGGCGGCCGGAACATACGACCTTGATGCCCTTGACCTGTGGCTGGCGCATTGCACCCTGGATAGCCTTGCGCATAGCACGACGGAAGGCTACACGGTTGGTCAGCTGCTCAGCGATGGACTGTGCCACCAGCTGTGCATTGGCGTCGATGTTCTTAACTTCAAGAATGTTCAGCTGAACCTGCTTACCGGTGAGCTTCTCGAGCTGACCGCGGATGCGGTCGGCCTCGGAACCACGACGACCGATTACGATGCCCGGACGGGCGGTGTGGATGTCCACGCGGACACGGTCGTGGGTGCGCTCGATGACAACGTCGGCAATGCCGGCGCGGTCAAGACCCTTGGACAGGAAGTCGCGGATCTTGATGTCCTCGGCGAGGTAGTCAGCGTACTGCTTGTCGGCGTACCAGCGGGAGCGCCACTCGGAAGTGATACCCAGCCGGAGGCCGTGGGGGTGGATTTTCTGGCCCACTACTGAGCACTTCCCTTCTGGCTCTCGACGACCACGGTGATGTGGCTGGTGCGCTTGCGGACGTGGAAAGCACGACCCTGAGCGCGCGGACGGAAACGACGCATGGTTGGTCCCTCGTCGGCGTAAGCCTCGGAGATAACCAGGGAGCGACGGTCCAGGCCGTAGTTGTTCTCTGCGTTAGCTGCTGCGGATGCAACAACCTTGTAAACCGGCTCAGAAGCAGCCTGCGGGGCGTACTTCAGGATAGCCAGCGCGTCGTCAACGGACTTGCCGCGGACCAAGTCGATCACGCGACGTGCCTTCATTGGGGTGACGCGCACGAAACGCGCGGTTGCGCGTGCGGAATTCACGGTGTCAGTCATGATTATCGACGACCCTTCTTGTCGTCCTTCACGTGACCCTTAAAGGTCTTCGTGGGGGCGAACTCGCCTAGCTTGTGTCCGACCATGGAATCATCGATGAACACTGGCACGTGCTTGCGACCGTCGTGGACGGCGAAAGTGTGGCCAATGAAATCAGGCAGAATGGTCGAGCGACGGGACCAGGTCTTGATGACCTGCTTGGTGCCCTTCTCGTTCTGAGCGTCCACCTTCGCGAGGAGGTGTTCGTCGACGAATGGGCCCTTCTTGAGGCTACGTGGCATTCTCTACTACCTCCTCTTAGCGCTTCTTGTTCTTGTTGGTGCGACGACGGCGAACGATCATCTTGTCGCTTGGACGGTTGGGCTTACGGGTGCGGCCTTCCTTCTGGCCCCATGGGGACACAGGGTGACGACCACCAGAGGTACGACCCTCACCACCACCGTGTGGGTGATCAACAGGGTTCATCACGACACCACGGACGGTTGGGCGAACACCCTTCCAGCGCATACGGCCGGCCTTGCCCCAGCGGATGTTGATCTGATCCTGGTTGCCAACCTCACCAACGGTGGCGCGGCAACGGATGTCAACACGGCGGATTTCGGAAGACGGCATACGCAGAACTGCGTACTTACCTTCCTTACCCAGCAGCTGGATGGAGGCACCGGCGGAACGGGCCATCTTAGCGCCGCCGCCTGGCTTCAGCTCCACAGCGTGGATAACGGTACCGGCTGGGATGTTACGCAGAGGCAGGTTGTTACCCACCTTGATGTCCGCGTTTGGACCGGACTCAACAACGGTGCCCTGCGTCAAACCACGAGGTGCGATGATGTAGCGCTTCTCACCGTCGAAGTAGTGCAGCAAGGCGATGTTTGCAGTGCGGTTCGGGTCGTACTCGATGTGAGCAACCTTTGCCAGGACGCCGTCCTTGTCGCTACGACGGAAGTCGATAACGCGGTAACGACGCTTGTGACCGCCACCCTTGTGGCGGGTGGTGATGTGGCCGTGAACGTTACGGCCGCCGGTCTTCGACAGCGGGCGCAGCAGAGACTTCTCAGGAGTCGAACGGGTGATCTCGTTGAACTCGGAGACAGAACTCTGGCGGCGACCCGGCGTAGTCGGCTTGTACTTACGAATAGCCATACTTTTGCTTCCTCTTTACCTTTCGGTCTCTTCTGCCCTTAGGCAGCAGAACCACCGAAGATGTCGATCGGATCGCTGCCGGCGACCAGGGTCACCATGGCGCGCTTGGTTGCCTTGCGACGGCCGTAGCCGGTGCGGGTGCGCTTGCGCTTGCCCTCGCGATTGAGGGTGTTCACGCTTGCAACCTTGACGCCAAAGATCTGCTCGACGGCAATCTTGATTTGGGTCTTGTTGGATGCTGGGTTAACCAGGAACGTGTAAACGTTCTGCTCCATCAGGCCGTAGGACTTCTCAGACACTACTGGAGCCAGGATGATGTCACGTGGATCTGCGACGGTGCTCACTTTGCCTCCTCCTTGGTGTTCTGAGCGGCGGTGATGAACGCGTTCAATGCCTCCACGGAGAACACAACATCGTCTGCATTGAGAACGTCGTAAGTGTTCAGCTGGTCGGTAACCAGGGTGTGGACATTTGGCAGGTTACGCACGGACTTGCGGGAGTTAATATCCTCGCGACCGAGAACCACAAGCACAGACTTGCGGTCGGTCAGACGCTCCAAAAATCCGCGTGCAGCCTTGGTGGATGGGGTCTGGCCTGGAACCAGATCCTCAACCACGTGAATGCGAGCGTGACGTGCGCGGTCAGATAGCGCGCCACGCAGTGCAGCAGCCTTCATCTTCTTAGGGGTGCGCTGGGAGTAGTCGCGTGGCTGAGGTCCGTGAACCGTGCCACCACCGGTGAAGTGTGGTGCACGAATGGAACCCTGACGAGCACGACCAGTGCCCTTCTGGCGATAAGGCTTACGGCCACCACCGCGAACCTCGCCGCGGGTCTTGGTGGCGTGGGTGCCCTGACGCTTGGCTGCGAGCTGAGCGGTAACCACCTGGTGCATCAGTGCGACGCTAACCTCGGCGTCGAAGATGGCAGCAGGCAGCTCTACAGAGCCGTTGGTCTTACCGTCAGCGGTGTGGACATCAAGCTTTAGATTGCTCATGCGTGTGCACCGCCCTTCACTGCGGTCTTCACAACGACGATGCCGCCGTTGTTACCTGGTACTGCGCCCTTAACGAGCAGCAGGTTGGATTCTGCATCTACCTTGGCAACCTTCAGGTTCTGCAGGGTAACGCGTGCGTTGCCCATACGGCCTGCCATGCGCTTGCCCTTAAAGATACGACCTGGGGTGGCACATGCACCGATACCACCGACGCGGCGGTGTGCAGCCTGGTTACCGTGGGAAGCACCCTGGCCAGCGAAGCCGTGGCGCTTCATAGCGCCGGCATAGCCGTGGCCCTTGGTGATGCCGGTTACGTCAACGAACTTCACGTCGTTGAAGATCTCGACGGTGACGTCCTGGCCTACCTCGTAAGCGGAGGAATCCTCAACGCGGATCTCCGTAACGTGGCGACGAGGGGTCACGCCAGCCTTCTTGAAGTGACCAGCAGCAGGCTTGTTTACCTTGCGTGGGTCGATCTCGCCGAAAGCGATCTGGACGGCGTCGTAGCCGTCGGTTTCCTTGGTGCGCACCTGGGTAACGACACATGGCCCAGCCTCGACGACGGTGACCGGAACAACCCGGTTCTCATCATCGAAGATCTGGGTCATGCCGAGCTTCTTGCCCAGGATGCCCTTGATCTCAATATCACTCATAATTTTTCTCCGCTGCCTTCAGTGTCAGACTCTTGTCCTGGCCTACTGAATGTTGACGTCGACGCTGGCCGGAAGGTCGATGCGCATGAGGGCATCAACGGTCTTCGGGGTTGGGTCGAGAATGTCGATCAGACGCTTATGCGTACGCATCTCGAAGTGCTCGCGCGAGTCCTTGTACTTGTGCGGCGAACGGATGACGCAGTAAACGTTCTTTTCAGTTGGCAAAGGCACCGGGCCAACGACACGGGCGCCGGTACGGGTGACCGTTTCAACGATCTTCTTGGCAGAAGCGTCGATTGCCTCGTGATCATAGGCCTTCAGCCTGATGCGGATCTTTTGTCCCGCCACGCTTGTCCTCTTCCTAGCGCGCCCGCGGCTCTTCCTTTCGGAAGCTCCGTCGTTCGGGCTCACACGCCTTATATCTTGTCTTAACGCTGTCCGGCCGTGGGGCCTGGTCCAGTCGCCAGTTCGCTTATGGTGTCTTACATTCTCTTGTTCACGTGCCGTTGTGAAAGACACGGCTTCGTGAACAATCGAGAAAATGCAGGTTCCACCTGGTGCCCACCTCCCCCTTGGTTGGGTAAGGCGTGTACCTCGCTTCGGAAGGGGCCTATTGAGCCACGGGTTATATTGTCGCGAGAGTTATTCCCTGCGTTTTCCTGTGCAACCCACCCGGATCATAACTAATCCACTGTAAGCTCACCGGACCCGTGGAGGTCCTTCGTTTACTGCCGCTGTTCATTTACCATGTCCCACTCCGGCACCCGCGGTGAGGCGTGTTGGCCTTTTCCGCGCAAAGTACCGCACAGCAAAGCTGCCTCGCTTCTTGAATCCGCGAGGTGTTCACTGACGATGGATCATGCTCACTTCACCAGCGATGTCTTCTTGACTCACATAACGTCTAGTTGGGTTGCAGATTTCGAGAATCTGCCCAATCTAGAACGAGGTTAAGCCTCATTCATCGTGTTAAAGCAACGTCAAGTATCTAACCACAGAATCCACGGGTCTCCAAATCTCCGATCTGCTCCATGCAGACCCCATCGACACACCCCACAGTTAGCCACGCTTCGTGGGGGGCTGCAGATTAGAATCACCCCCTAAACTTACAAAAGGCGCAAGAGAAGCTGAAGTTGGGCCCAATTGCAGTCAAAAGTGGCGCAGGGCCGGTTGGAACTGGCGTCGGCAAACGGAAAAAAGAAGGTGGAACCATGAAAGACCAGCGCTCCCGCCCCGACGTGCGAGACGCCCGGCGCCCCGTGATTCATTGGCGCCCATTACCTTCGCCTGACCGCCCGCAGCCAGACGCAAGTGGGAACAGCCAGAATTCGGTTCGACACACGCACCAGCGACATCCGTTGCCCGCGCCAACTCGGCCAGTAGCGAACACACCGGGGAACCTGAGTGCGCGGAAGCAAAGAGCCGGGGTGGACCCTCGGCGAGAAGCAAGGGCTACGAACAGAAGTGACGCGCAGAGACCTCGAGGCAGGACCGATGTCCGGCGACCCGCAAAGACCGCGGCGGCTACACCACTACAAGACCGATTTAAGTTGGCCTGGAAGAATTCGATCGCGTTTCGCGTTGTGCTCGCTGCCCTTGTGGCGCTTGTGGTTTTCTCTTTATGGCCCGACTCAGATGAAGGCGATATTCCCGCCGGGCTAGAGAGCAACGAGGTGAGGGCAGAGAAGTCCCCCGCGATCGCACCGGCAGCAGCCAAGGAGATCGTTGTGCCGCGGATTGGATTGCGGGCCGAATTCGAAGATGGTTCATGCCGCGTCAAGGACAACGCGATCAACCCCGACACATTAGATAGAGCCTGCACGTACACGTCTAATGACCGCCCATATTCCCTGCCTGGCACGGACGCTTCAGACATCGTGGTAGTGGCTGGACACACCGGGGCGGGCATACACGCCGTTTTCAACAAACTGTATGACGGGCGAGCGAACCGCCACACCATTTCCGTTGGCGACAAGATGTATCTACGTACCGCGAATTCCGGCGACAACTGGTTGGTATATTCCGCGACCGATTTACATGAACCGAAGAAGGAGGGACTTGCCGAAGACTCGGCAATTTGGGGCGACGGGCCTCGCCCAGGCCGGTTGTTAACCATCAGCTGCATTCAGCCGGCTAACCCCTTGGCCTCCTCGGTTCGTAACGCGGTCATTGGATGGCAGTTCCAAGGAGTGTCGCATTCGACCAGAACATCGGAGTCACCTTAGATATTAATAAAGCACTTTGTCTTTCAAAACCACACAATTTTGGGGGTAAATTTGTTCGCTTTGCTGCAAATGTGACAGTTGTGACTGACGTGAAGAATGAAACGCATGTTAACGTCTGCTGAAGTAAGCCGTTCAAACGGCACACCGACTCACTCAGAGGAGACAGTATGAAGCGTTTTCACCAAACTCTAACTGCGGCCGCAGTAGCCACCGCTCTCGCATTCGGCGGCATCTCCGTCGCCAACGCTCAGGATCTGCCAGCAACCATCGAGCTCGATGGCACTGTCTACACCAAGCAGGAAGACGGCAGCTATGTCTACACACCAGAATTCGGCGGCAAGTCTGTAACCCTCCCGGCCGAAAAAGTTGACGAGATTATCAAAAAGCAGGCTCCAGTTGAGCAGCCAAACATGAACAATCCTGCGACGAAGACGGACACCACGGGCCACGTGTGGTACCAACACATGCAGGACAAGTCCTTCTACGTCAAGGATGCCGCTTTGGTGAACGAGGCCATCACCGATGAGATGCGCGATGCATACAAGAAGGCATTTGAAAACGCTGCCGCCCCAGAGACAGCACCTGAAAAGTCTCCGGAGCAGAACAGCCCTGCACTCCCCGCAACCAAGAAGGATTCCAGCGGACACGAGTGGTACCAGCACATGCAGGACAAGTCCCTCTACGTCAACGATGCCGCTCTGGTGAACGCGGACATCACCGATGAGATGCGCACTGCATATGCCCAGGCCTTTCCTGAACAATCACAGGAAGAAGCGCAGAAGCCTGAGTTTGACAAAAAACAACTGGCGTGGCTGGTGCTTCCTGCTGTACTCACCATTGGTGGCGTACTGTGGTACCTCAGCCAAGACGGCAAGACCTACGTGAAGGACAAGTACCGCGCTAATCAGGCCCCAACGCCTGAGGAAAAAGCCGCGTCCGAGAATATGCTGGCCGAACACAAGGATGAGGTCATTGCTCAGGGTGGCAAGCTTGATGAGAACGCGGCCGCCAATGGTGGTGCCGCTGATGCCGCAACCAAGGAAACCGGGCGTGGCATGCTTGCACAAACCGGTTCCAACACCGCCGCTCGCGGTCTCGCAGCTTTGGCTATCACTGTGATGATTGCAGCTGCAGCAGTGGTGTCCCGTCGCAAGCTGTTCGCTTAGATCGTTCCCGCAGGCCAGCTACTGCACCACGACCCCCTCCCTACCGTCAAGCGGTACTGGGAGGGGTTTTCTCAGTTATCAGTGCCACGGAGCTAGCCCAAGTACAGCGGTGCTAGCCCAAAGGCCGCAGTGCCCGCCCTAGTGCAGCCGTGGAGCCGAGTGCCGCAGTGCTAGCCCAAGTGCAGCCGTGGAGCCAAGTGTCGCAGTGCCAGCCCAAGTGCAGCGGTGCTAGCCCAAGGGCCGCAGTGCCAGCCCAAGTGCAGCGGTAGAGCCGAGGGTGGCTCGCCAATTCCACGTATCGCATGTGGGGTCTCGGGGGACCGCTCGGGCATCTTCCGTCATAAAGTAGACTCGCGGAGTAGTAGAACGCATCGCATCCTGCCTAGATTGGTAGAGCTGTCCTTAAGGAAACAAGTTGACCGACTACCGCCATGACCCCGAGTACCTGCGACAACGACGAGCCATCATTAGAGCGCACCACCCCGATGCCGGAGGCTCCGATGCGGACCTTATCGCCGCGTTGAATGCATTGGACGATCAATGGGACAGACGCGCACGCATTCGCCGGCAGGTGGAAGAATACCGCCCTGACTTCATTCCCGAGCACGCTGCGGAACAAGCCCTGGCCGTAGCGGAACAAGCCGTCAACCTTGTTGGATCACTCGCCAATCGCGCGGGCAAGGTCGCGGGGAACGTAGGGCACACGATCTACGGGCGCCTGCCCCGTGAGTTTCTGCGTGGCTATCGTCAAAACAATAGCGACAAGAAGGAAAACTAGAGCGCAGCCCGAAATACCGCAAGCAGCATTGTCGGTCAGGTTCGAAGCCGGTAGCCCAGCGCGCCTCCGCGAATCCCAACCCTTCAGCATTAATTGTCCGGCGATAGTGCGCGCTCACGCGCTCGGTTACTACCCGTTGGCTCACGCGCTCGGTTGTTTCCAGTTGGCTCACGCGCTCGGTTACTACCCGTTGGCTCACGCGCTCGGCTGTTTCCAGTTGGCTCACGCGTTGCGCACAAAACTCGTAACACGACGGCACCATCTGATATAGCAAAAACCCGGACGCCCCCTGACAGGAACCTCCGGGTTTATTCGGCTCTCGCTTTAGCTTTAGGAAAGTTCAGCGAATGAAACCGAATTCCATCTACTCGGCAAGGGCCGAGCACATGAATTTACTTGGTGATCTTGGTAACGCGACCAGCGCCAACGGTGCGGCCACCCTCACGGATAGCGAAGCGCAGGCCCTCGTCCATAGCCACTGGCTGGATCAGGGTAACGCTCATGTCGACGTTGTCGCCAGGCATAACCATGTCGGTGCCCTCTGGCAGCTTCACAACACCGGTAACGTCGGTGGTGCGGAAGTAGAACTGAGGGCGGTAGTTGTCGAAGAATGGGGTGTGGCGGCCACCCTCGTCCTTGGACAGAACGTAGACAGAGCCCTCGAACTCGGTGTGAGGGGTGTACTCGCCTGGCTTAGCGACGATCTGGCCACGCTCAACGTCCTCACGCTTCAGACCACGCAGCAGCAGCGCAGCGTTGTCGCCAGCCTCTGCGGTGTCCAGCAGCTTGTTGAACATCTCGATGGAGGTAACGGTGGTCTTCTGGGACTTCTCGCGGATACCCAGGATCTCAACTTCGTCGTTGAGGTTCAGAACGCCACGCTCAACACGGCCGGTAACAACGGTACCACGGCCGGTGATGGTGAAGATGTCCTCGATTGGCATCAGGAATGGACGATCGGTCTCACGGACTGGATCTGGGATGGAGTCGTCACAAGCCTGCATGAGCTCAACGATCTTCTCAGCCCACTCTGCGTCGCCCTCGAGAGCCTTCAGTGCGGAGATGTGAACGACAGGAGCTTCCTCATCGTAGTCCTGCTCGCCCAGCAGCTCGCGGACCTCCATCTCAACGAGCTCCAGCAGCTCCTCATCGTCAACCATGTCGCACTTGTTCAGTGCAACGAGGATGTAAGGAACGCCAACCTGACGAGCCAGCAGAACGTGCTCGCGGGTCTGAGGCATTGGGCCGTCGGTAGCAGCCACAACCAGGATCGCGCCGTCCATCTGGGCAGCACCGGTGATCATGTTCTTGATGTAGTCAGCGTGGCCTGGAGCGTCGACGTGAGCGTAGTGACGCTTCTCGGTCTCGTACTCAACGTGGGAGATGTTAATCGTAATACCACGCTCCCGCTCCTCCGGCGCCTTGTCGATGGCGTCGAAAGCGAAGGACTTGTTAGCCTCTGGGAACTTGTCAGCCAGTACCTTGGTGATGGCGGCAGTGGTGGTGGTCTTGCCGTGGTCGACGTGACCAATGGTGCCGATGTTTACGTGCGGCTTGGAACGCTCGAACTTAGCCTTCGCCACTTTGTGTCCTCCTGGACTGCTCGGTGGCTACGACTTTCGCAGCCACATATCTTTTTGTTTCCAACCGAATCACGCCCCCACTTCTGTTGTGGAGCATGAGTTCCGGTCAGTTTTTCTTTCTTGCCGGTTACAGTCTTTTAGCGCGCCCAGCGATCCTCTAATCGAGAGGAGTAAAGCCGACTAAGGCGCAAACTGGGTAACGGCCAGCACACCGCATCCTACGCGATCTGGCTCTAATCAGAAAATTAACGCTTACCCATATTCGGGTGCATTTTCCAATTTGGCCGATTTGCGTGCTCTTTTGAGTTTGGATACGCCGTGCTGACCCCTACCCGGCCACACGTATGCGCGGCGGGAAGGGAGGCTAGATCGAGCTGTTTCAATAACTGCCCGATTTAGCGTGGGGAGCTAGCAGACCGAGGGTTTACTTAACCTCGCCACCGGTACGCTCAGCGATGATCTCAGCGGAAACGTTCGAAGGAACTTCACCGTAAGAATCGAAGATCATGGAGAAGTTCGCACGGCCTGCGGTACGGGAACGCAGGTCACCGATGTAGCCGAACATCTCAGACAGAGGAACCTTTGCCTTAACCAGCTTCGCGCCGGCGCGGTCATCCATGGACTGGATCTGACCACGGCGAGAGTTGATGTCGCCGATGACGTCGCCCATGTACTCCTCTGGGGTGATGACCTCAACGGCCATCAGTGGCTCCAGCAGAACTGGCTTAGCCTTTGCAACGGCTTCCTTCAGTGCCTGAGAACCGGCGAGCTTGAAGGCCATTTCAGAGGAGTCAACCTCGTGGTATGCACCGTCAAGCAGGGTTGCCTTGATGTTCACCAGTGGGAAGCCGGCTAGGTAACCGTACTGCATTGCGTCCTGGATACCCGCATCAACGGATGGGATGTACTCCTTAGGAACGCGGCCACCGGTGACCTCGTTAACGAACTCGTAGGTCTCGTCGGAGCCCTCTTCTGGCTCGTAAGGCTCCAGTGCGATAATCACGCGCGCGAACTGACCGGAACCACCGGTCTGCTTCTTGTGGGTGTATTCCAGCTTCTCAACTGGCTTACGGATGGTCTCGCGGTAGGCAACCTGTGGCGCACCAACGTTTGCCTCGACCTTGAACTCACGGCGCATGCGGTCAACCAGCACGTCCAGGTGAAGCTCGCCCATGCCGCCAATAACGGTCTGGCCGGTCTCGTCATCCAGCTTCACGGTGAAGGTTGGGTCCTCTTCCGCGAGCTTCTGGATTGCCGTGCCCAGCTTCTCCTGGTCAGACTTGGTCTTTGGCTCGATGGCCACTTCGATCACCGGGTCTGGGAAGTCCATGGACTCCAAGATCACTGGGTTCTGGGTGTCACACAGGGTGTCACCGGTGGTGGTGTCCTTGAGACCAATGAAGGCGTAGATGTGACCAGCGGAAGCCTTATCCACTGGCTGCTCCTTGTTGGAGTGCATCTGGAACAGCTTACCGACGCGCTCCTTCTTATCCTTGGTGGAGTTGGTGACCTGGGCACCAGACTCAACAGATCCGGAGTACACGCGTACGTAGGTCAGCTTGCCGAAGAATGGGTGTACGGCAACCTTGAAGGCCAGAGCGGAGAATGGCTCATCCTTGGATGGCTTACGCAGCATCTCCTTTTCTGCGTCCTTTGGATCGTGGCCCTTGATAGAACCAACGTCCATTGGGTTAGGCAGGAAGGAAATAACTGCGTCCAGCATTGGCTGGATACCCTTGTTCTTGTAAGCGGAGCCACAGTACACTGGGTAAACTTCGGAGTTCACAACCAGCTTGCGGATCTGAGCCTTCAGCTCGTCAACGGTAATTTCCTCACCAGCGAAGTAACGCTCCATGAGCTCTTCATCGGACTCTGCAACGGTCTCGATGAGCTTCTCGCGGTACTCCTCAGCCTTTTCCTGCAGGTCAGCTGGGATCTCTTCGACGGTAGCCTCGGTTCCGATCTCAGTGACACCGCGCCACGTCAGTGCCTTCATTTCCAGCAGGTCAACAACACCGTCGAAGTTGTCCTCTGCACCGATTGGCAGCTGCATAACCAATGGCTTTGCACCCAGGCGGTCGATGATGGTGTCTATGGTGAAGAAGAAGTCAGCACCCAGCTTGTCCATCTTGTTAACGAAGCAGATGCGTGGGACGTCGTACTTCGTTGCCTGGCGCCATACCTGCTCGGACTGCGGTTCCACGCCTTCTTTGGCGTCGAATACGGCAACAGCACCGTCTAAAACACGCAGGGAGCGCTCCACCTCAACGGTGAAGTCCACGTGGCCTGGGGTATCGATGATGTTGATCTGGTTTTCTTTCCAGAAGCAGGTGGTGGCCGCGGAGGTAATGGTGATACCGCGTTCTTTCTCCTGCTCCATCCAGTCCATGGTCGACGCACCATCGTGGGTTTCACCGATCTTGCGGTTAATACCGGTGTAGAACAGGATGCGTTCGGTGGTAGTCGTCTTACCGGCATCGATGTGTGCCATGATGCCGATATTGCGAACCTTCTTCAGGTCAGTTAGCGCTTCAAGTGCCACTGGGGAATCCGCTCATTTCGTTTGCTTGAGCAACCCGGGCTTCGTTTCGAAACTCCGAAACGATGCCGCAAAGGTCGCGGGCTTTTACGTACTTTTTCTATTGTGCCAGCAAGTCGGCTATTTGTCGTTGCAAGATAGCTCACTTTTTACGTGGTTTTTTATTTCTCGACGCCACGCTGGCCCGGGCGCAACCCACCAACGGAATTTGTTGTTTCATTCAACTATTGGTCAGGCTGCAGTTTTTGCCCAGAAAGGGCAATAGCCCCACTACTTTACGCTGCGAGGGAACGTGAAGCAGTAGGGCACATCCGCGTTTTACCAGCGGTAGTGAGCGAAGGCGCGGTTGGCCTCGGCCATCTTGTGAACGTCCTCACGGCGCTTCACAGAAGCACCGAGGCCGTTGGATGCATCGAGGATCTCGTTTGCGAGACGCTCAATCATGGTGTTCTCACGACGCTGACGGGTGAAGGTCACCAACCAGCGCAGAGCCAGGGTGGTGGAGCGGCCTGGACGAACATCAACAGGAACCTGGTAGGTAGCGCCACCGACACGACGGGAGCGAACCTCGAGTGCAGGCTTGATGTTGTCGAGAGCCTTCTTCAGGGTGAGTACCGGATCGGTACCGGTCTTCTCGCGGCACTGCTCCAGGGCACCGTAGACGATGCGCTCGGCGGTGGACTTCTTACCATCGAGCAGAACCTTGTTCACCAGCTGAGAGACGATTACATCGCCGTATACTGGATCATTTTCGAGGGGGCGGGAAGGTGCTGGACCCTTACGAGGCATGTTTTACTTCTCCTTCTTCGCGCCGTAGCGGGAACGAGCCTGCTTACGATCCTTAACGCCCTGAGTATCCAGGGTTCCACGGACAATTTTGTAACGCACACCAGGGAGGTCCTTCACACGACCACCACGCACGAGCACCATGGAGTGCTCCTGGAGGTTGTGGCCCTCACCTGGAATGTAAGCAGAAACCTCGATACCGGAGGTCAGACGAACACGGGCAACCTTACGGAGCGCGGAGTTCGGCTTCTTTGGGGTGGTGGTGTACACACGGGTGCACACGCCACGACGCTGTGGGGAACCCTTCAGCGCAGCGGTAGCCACCTTCTGAGACTTATCATGACGGCCCTTACGGACCAGCTGCTGAATAGTTGGCATTTATGAACTTTCCTGTTGTTCGTTTCGGTGCAGACTCCAGCGGGTTGCGCCTCGTGACGACAACGAGGCTTTTCCCTTGAGCTCCGCCGATCCTTTGCAGTGCGCCATCATGAATACCCACGATGAGGGATCCATGTTTTGGAGACAACAAAAAATAGGGGCTCTTTCCCGGGGCCTCTTCCGCTTCGTATCACCCTGCGCACTCAACACAAGGATCTTTGCGTTATCCATCACTGCGTAGGAACGTTTGCCACAGCAAGTGACTTACATCCTTAAAAGCACTCAATGATAGAAATGCAATCTACAAGAGCAGATATTAGCGCCTAGCGCGTTCACATCCAAATCGCTACTGACGCAACCACCGAGCACCGCCAACTATCGGGGACTAGCGCTTCTTTTTACCAAACAGTCCACCCAAAGACTTGGTGTAGCTCAACCCACTGCCATTCCGAAAGGAGATCGTGTTGCTGCCATTAGCGCGGCGCGTGATGCGAGCCGGCCCGATCTTGACGGAACCGCCCACACCACCTGTGGACGTGTTAACGCGGAACGGCCCGATCTTTTTTGAGTTGCGAAAGAAAATTCCCATACGCGCAGTCTATCTGCTACGGCAGACACAGTGACTGAAATGGTGGGTGCCCGAAGTCTACGCACAGCGTTTGCCTTAGCTACTCCCCCACACGTCGCCCTCCGCCTCACGCCTCAGTGTTGACACCAGCATGTGCCCGCAGCCTTAGTAAACCCGCCCTAGCTACTACCCCACACGTCGCCCTGCCCGGTGCATCGAATCTGATCAGCCGGAACCAATTTGGGATCTAACGCATGACGAACCAAGTCCACTCCCCGCGGGGAGTACGACATAGTCATGTGATCGGAATGGTCCTCTACGCACCCGTCTTGCATGGTGATGTTTCGAACCGTTGCACCTCGCCCTGCGGTCAAAAACGTGGCGTCGTACGGCGTAGAGATTTCGTCGTATTTCGTCCCGATAATGGTGTATTCAACACCCGGCTGTGTTTCGCCACCTTCATTCAGTTTCCGAATGAACTCTGAACCATACTCCTGCTGGTAACCCGCAACACCGCCGAACCACTGACGGAATTCGGCGTAACCGTCGGTAAAAGCCTGGTTGTTCGATCCGGCCGCCTTGCTACCCGTCCAAAACGCCTGGTTGTCCGATCCGGCCGCCTTGCTACCCGCCCCAGGTGCCTGGTTGTCCGATCCGGCCGCCTTGCTACTCGCCCCAGGTGCCTGCTTATCCGAACCAGCCCCGTACGGGCGTGGCTCACCCGCAGCCTGCTCGCGCTCAACTGCCTGAGGTTCATTCCCGCCCTTCTTCTGCGGGTACTTTCCGCCCAGCTGCGTGCCATGGTTCGTCGCACCAAGCGTGATGATTTTACCGATCTTGTTCTTCTTCGGATCGGTCGCGTCCACTCCCCCACCGAATTTCGCGTAGTAGCGCGCCATGACCCCGCCCTGAGAATGCCCAACCAAGTCAACTTGCTTAGCGCCAGTCGCCCCCAGCACCGCGTCGACTACTTGCGCTAACTGCCCCGCCGATACATCAACGGGCGCCACGCCGAACGTGTTTGGGAACAGCGAGCCCACCCCGCCCTTGTTCCAAATATGCGCGCGCCCCAAGTTCGGAGCGAACACGCAATATCCATCTTTCTTCAACTGTGGTGCCATACCGGACCAGTTGACGTAGGCGTTCTCCCATGTGCCGTGAATAAGGATCACCGGGTTTGGGTGCTCCGCAGAAGGTTTACAGGT
This sequence comes from Corynebacterium sp. HMSC28B08, assembly GCF_001806865.1. Taxonomy (NCBI): domain Bacteria; kingdom Bacillati; phylum Actinomycetota; class Actinomycetes; order Mycobacteriales; family Corynebacteriaceae; genus Corynebacterium; species Corynebacterium sp. HMSC28B08. The sequence goes on along the minus strand of NZ_KV786153.1, from coordinate 25,355 downwards.
CCAATCATTGGTACCCACCGGTGCTAACCGGGGCTGAGCCAACGTCTGCATAAACGCGCCCATGAACGTCTCTGCGCCCGGGCCGGTCGTAGTCGTGGTGCGAGTGGCCTCAAAACTAGGAGATCCCACCGCCGCACGGGTTGCAGCTACCTGCGCCGTTTCGGCGTTGGCACCTGCCATTTGGGCCGACGCCACGCTCCCCGCGCCCGCAAATCCCATAAGTGCACTACAGACGATTGCTGCTGAGCGGATGATTATCCCTTTATTCATAGCGTTTAAGTTACACGGTCTACGCGTGGCCACGGTGCTGGCGATGCAAAACGCCCCCACCTCCCTTCCCAAATCGGGATCAGGGGTGAGGGCGTTTGCCCTTGGTTCTCAAGTCACAGGCTTAGGGGGACAGATGTTGTGGGGCACAAGCCCCACTCATGCCCCCCCACGGACTGCGAACCTGGGGTTCCATGTCGCCCAGCGGAACCGCGGACTTAGAGTTCCATGTCGTCCAGCGGAACCGCAGACCTGGGGTTCCATGTCGCCCAGCGAGAACCGCGGACTTAGAGTTGCATGTCGTCCAGCAGAACCGTGGACTTAGAGTTCCATGTCGTCCAGTGGAACCGCAGCTCCGGTGAATTCTCCGTAGCCTTCGTCGCCGTAGAAACCGTCACCGAAGGTGGAGGGCAGGGAGTAAGCCGCTGCACGTGCCTCTTCGGTTGGCTCCACAGAAATGTTGCGGTAGCGAGCAATACCCGTACCAGCCGGGATCAGCTTACCGATGATCACGTTCTCCTTAAGACCAATCAGCTTATCGGAACGCTTGTTGATAGCGGCATCCGTAAGAACACGAGTGGTCTCCTGGAAGGACGCTGCGGACAGCCACGACTCGGTTGCCAGAGAGGCCTTGGTGATACCCATGATCTCAGCGCGAACCTCGACTGGGCGACCGCCGGACTTGACGGCCTCCTTGGAAGCTGCCACGGCATCCGCGTGCTCCACCAGGGAACCCGGCAGGAACTCGGTGGAACCCGAGTCGATGACTGTCACGCGGCGCAGCATCTGGCGAACGATGATCTCGATGTGCTTGTCGTGAATAGCCACACCCTGATCACGGTAGACCTTCTGGACTTCGTTAATCAGGTGCTGCTGCACGCCACGACGGCCGAGAACACGCAGAACCTCGTGGGGATCTGCTGCGCCCTTCAGCAGCTGTTGGCCCATCTTGACACGATCGCCCTCGCGGATTGGACGCTCTACGCCACCCGTGCCCAAAGTTGCCAGGCCCTGGCGCTTGGACAGCTTCTCGTACACGACCTCGTCGGAACCGTCATCTGGGACGATCGTGAGGGTGTAGAACGCATCGTCGTCCTCGATCTTCACGCGACCATCTACGGAAGCGATCGGGGACTTTGCCTTCGGTACACGTGCTTCGAACAGCTCCTGCACGCGTGGCAAACCACCCGTAATATCGCCACCGACGCCACCAAGGTGGAACGTACGCATTGTCAGCTGGGTACCAGGCTCACCAATGGACTGTGCAGCCACAATGCCCACAGCCTCGCCGATCTCAACCTTCTTACCGGTTGCCATCGAACGGCCGTAGCAAGTGGAGCACACGCCCGTGGCCGTCGCACAGGTCATGACAGAACGAACCTTGACGTTCTCCACACCCGCATCGATGAGCGCCTTCAGCTCGAGCTCGCCAACAACCTTGCCGGCCTCGAGCTTGACGTTGCCCTCGGAATCCTTGGCGTCGGCCGCCAAGTAGCGACCCAGTACGGAGGTCTCCACGAAGTCTGCGGCGACGAACTGACCCGTGGGCTTGCCCTCGCCATCGAGGATTGGCGTGGTGACGTCCATGACGACACCCTGAGAGGTGCCACAGTCGTCCTCGCGAACGATGACGTCCTGTGCCACGTCCACCAGACGACGGGTCAGGTAACCCGAGTCGGCGGTACGCAGAGCGGTATCGGCCAGGCCCTTACGAGAACCGTGGGAGTTGTTGAAGTACTCCAGCACGGACAGGCCTTCACGGAAGGAGGTCTTCACTGGACGGGTGATGTACTCACCACGAGAGTTAGTAACCATGCCCTTCATGCCGGCCAGGGTCCAGATCTGGCGCATGTTACCGGCAGCACCGGACTTCACGATCATCGGGATCGGGTTGTCATCCGGGTACAGGTCCTCCACCGACTGACCCACAAAGTCCGTTGCTTCCTTCCACAGGTCAACTAGGGACTGGTAGCGCTCGGCTTCATTGATCTTGCCTCGTGCCAGCTTCTTCTCGATAACACGAGCCTTGGCCTCGTACTCGTCTAGGACTTCCTGCTTGTTCGGCAGAACCAACACGTCGTGCATGGTGATGGTCACGCCGGAGCGGGTTGCCCAGTAGAAACCGGCATCCTTGAGCTTGTCCACGGTCTGCGCAACCGTGATCATTGGGTACTTCGCCGCCAAGTCGTTAATGACCGTAGCCTGTGGCTTCTTGGCCATAACACCCTCAACGTATGGGTAGTTCCATGGCAGCAACTCGTTGAACAGCACGCGGCCCAGGGTTGTCTTAGCCAACCAGGTCTCACCGCGCTGCCAACCGTCTGGGAACAGTTCTGCTTCAACCTCAGCCGTTGGGCGCAGGTGGTTGATTCGAACGTGAATCGGCGCCTGCAGGCCCAAGGTACCGCGGTCGTACGCCATGATGGCTTCGGCCAGGGAAGAGTAAACACCCTTTGCTGGGCCGTCCTCGGTAGCTGGCTGGTAAGCACCCTGCCCACCGAACTCGTCCTCACTCTTGACCAGGGTCAGGTAGTACAGGCCCGTCACCATGTCCAGACGAGGCATAGCCAGCGGCTTACCGGATGCTGGGGACAAAATGTTGTTGGAAGCCAGCATCAGGATGCGAGCCTCAGCTTGTGCCTCAGCGGACAGTGGCAGGTGCACTGCCATCTGGTCACCGTCGAAGTCGGCGTTGAAGGCCTCACATGCCAGTGGGTGCAGCTGAATAGCCTTACCTTCAACCAAGATTGGCTCGAACGCCTGGATACCCAGGCGGTGCAGAGTTGGTGCACGGTTCAACATCACTGGGTGCTCTGCGATGGCCTCTTCCAGAACGTCCCACACCTCGGAGCGTTGACGCTCCACCATGCGCTTAGCGGACTTGATGTTCTGGGCGTAGCTCTTTTCCACCAGACGTTTCATAACGAATGGCTTGAACAGCTCCAAAGCCATCAGCTTTGGCAAACCACACTGGTGCAGCTTCAGCTGCGGACCAACGATAATCACGGAACGACCGGAGTAGTCCACGCGCTTACCCAGCAGGTTCTGACGGAAACGTCCTTGCTTACCCTTCAGCAAGTCAGAAAGGGACTTCAGCGGACGATTACCTGGGCCAGTGACCGGACGTCCGCGACGGCCGTTGTCGAACAGCGCGTCAACGGATTCCTGCAGCATGCGCTTCTCGTTGTTCACGATGATCTCAGGAGCGCCGAGATCCAGCATGCGCTTCAGGCGATTGTTGCGGTTGATAACGCGGCGATACAGGTCGTTGAGGTCGGATGTGGCGAAGCGACCACCGTCGAGCTGCACCATCGGGCGCAGCTCCGGAGGGATCACTGGGATGCAGTCCAGAACCATGCCAGCGGGATCGTTACCGGAGCGCAAGAAGGCTGCAACAACCTTCAGGCGCTTCAGGGCCCGGAGCTTCTTTTGGCCCTTGCCATCGCGGATGATCTCACGGAGAGACTCGGCCTCGGCTTCCAGGTCAAAGTTGCGGATCAGAGTCTGAATGGACTCAGCACCCATGCCACCAGTGAAGTAATCCTCGTAGCGGTCCTGCAGCTCGGTGTAGATGTTCTCATCGACGATCATCTGCTTTGGAGCCAGCTTGACGAAGGTGTTCCAGATCTCGTCTAGGCGGTCGAGCTCGCGGTCGGCACGCTCACGGATGTGTCGCATCTCGCGCTCTGCAGCGGTCTGGATCTTGCGCTTGGCATCGGCCTTCAGACCGGCGGCCTCTGCCTCAGCCAAATCCTGCTCGAGGGTCTCGGAACGCTCGGCCAGTTCCGCATCGCGGTCGGCCTCGACTTCCTTCTTCTCCAGCATCATCTCGGCTTCGAGGGTGGACTGGTCGTTGTGACGGCCCTCTTCGTCCACGGAGGTGATGATGTTCGCTGCGAAGTAGATGATCTTTTCCAGATCCTTCGGAGCGAGGTCCAACAGGTAACCCAGGCGGGATGGAACGCCCTTGAAGTACCAAATGTGCGTTACGGGAGCAGCCAACTCAATGTGCCCCATGCGCTCACGGCGCACCTTGGACTTGGTGACTTCCACACCACAGCGCTCACAGATGATGCCCTTGTAGCGGACACGCTTGTACTTACCACAAGCACACTCCCAGTCGCGGGTAGGACCGAAGATGCGCTCGCAGAACAGACCGTCCTTCTCTGGCTTGAGAGTACGGTAGTTAATCGTTTCGGGCTTCTTTACCTCACCACGGGACCAACGACGGATGTCGTCTGCCGTAGCCAGGCCGATGCGAAGCTCGTCGAAGAAGTTGACGTCCAGCACGTGAACTTCCTTTCCCCTCCTGATGCGGAGGGCCTTGGATGATGAACGAAGGTCAGTTTGTTGAGGTCTTCAGGTCCCTAGCTGACATCCATGTCAGCGTCTGGACGCTCGTCACGAGACAAGTTGATGCCGAGGGCCGCATTTGCGTTTTCCAGCTCGTCATCATCGTCAGAGGACAGCTCCATTGGGGTGCCGTCGGCGGCCAGCACCTCTACGTTCAGGCAGAGGGACTGCAGCTCCTTGAGCAGCACCTTGAAGGACTCCGGGATGCCTGGGTCGGGGATGTTGTCACCCTTGACGATGGCCTCGTAGACCTTCACACGACCAACAACGTCGTCGGACTTAATAGTCAGAAGCTCCTGGAGGGTGTAAGCAGCGCCGTAGGCCTGCATTGCCCACACCTCCATCTCACCGAAGCGCTGGCCACCGAACTGCGCCTTACCCCCCAGTGGCTGCTGGGTAATCATGGAGTAAGGACCGGTGGAACGAGCGTGAATCTTCTCGTCAACCAGGTGGTGCAGCTTCAGCATGTACATGTAACCCACGGAGACTGGGTACGGGAATGGCTCGCCAGAGCGACCGTCCATCAGCTGTGCCTTGCCGAAGTCATCCACAAGGCGGATGCCGTCGCGGTTTGGACGGGAAGAGCGCAGCAGACCGGACAGTTCCGCGTTGGAAGCACCGTCGAACACAGGAGTTGCGGTCAACGAATCCGATGGGACGTCGTACAGCTCGGATGGCAGGGTCTCCAGCATCTTCTGGATCTTTGGATCCTGCGAGTCCGTGTCGACCTTCCAACCGGCCTTCGCCAGCCAGCCCAGGTGCACTTCCAGCACCTGACCGATGTTCATACGACGAGGCACACCGTGGGTATTCAAGATAATGTCGATTGGCGTGCCATCCGGCAGGAAAGGCATGTCCTCAGCAGGCAGAATCTTGCCCACAACACCCTTATTACCGTGACGTCCGGCCAACTTATCGCCGTCCTGGATCTTACGCTTCTGGGCGACGTACACCCGGACCATCTCATTCACGCCCGGAGCCAAATCGTCATCGTCTTCACGTGAGAAGACACGGACGCCGATAACCTTACCGGTTTCACCGTGCGGCACCTTCATGGACGTATCACGGACCTCGCGGGCCTTCTCGCCGAAGATTGCGCGTAGCAAGCGCTCTTCCGGGGTCAGCTCAGTCTCACCCTTCGGGGTGACCTTACCCACCAAGATGTCACCATCACGAACATCGGCGCCGATGCGGATGATGCCACGTTCGTCGAGATCGGCCAACACGTCCTCGCCCACATTAGGAATATCGCGAGTGATTTCCTCTGGTCCCAACTTGGTATCGCGAGCATCGATCTCGTGCTCTTCGATGTGGATGGACGTTAGGACATCTTCCTCAACCATGCGCTGGTTCAAGATGATGGCGTCCTCGTAGTTGTGACCCTCCCATGGCATGAATGCCACCAGTAGGTTCTTACCCAGAGCCATCTCGCCTTCGGCAGTGCCTGGGCCATCTGCCAGCACCTGGCCGGCCTCCACGCGATCGCCCTCATTAACCAGTGGCTTCTGGTTGTAGCTCGTGCCCTGGTTCGTGCGCTCGAACTTACGGAGCATGAAGGTATCGCGGATACCCTCATCATCCATCACGGTGATGTAGTCAGCGGAAACGTACTCCACTACACCGGCCTTCGGCGCGATGATCATATCGCCGGCGTCGTACGCCGCGCGCAGCTCCATACCGGTGCCCACAAAAGGAGCCTCGGAGCGCAACAGCGGAACAGCCTGGCGCTGCATGTTCGCACCCATCAATGCACGGTTAGCGTCGTCGTGCTCGAGGAATGGAATCATTGCCGTCGCCACGGAAACCATCTGTCGTGGCGAAACGTCCATGTAATCCACCTCGGCGACGGGGACGACCTCCACATCGCCACCACGGAGGCGAACCTCAATAGTTTCCTCGGTGAAGCGGTGATTCTCGTCGAACGGTGTGTTCGCCTGAGCGATGACGTGGCGATCTTCCTCGTCTGCGGTGAAGTAGTGCACTTCGTCGGTGATCTGACCATCAATCACGCGGCGGTATGGCGTCTCAATGAAACCAAAGGGGTTCACCCGAGCGTAGGAGGAAAGGGAACCGATCAGACCAATGTTCGGTCCCTCGGGTGTCTCAATTGGGCACATACGACCATAGTGCGATGGGTGAACGTCGCGGACTTCCAGGCCAGCGCGCTCACGAGACAAACCACCCGGACCCAGCGCGGACAAGCGACGCTTGTGGGTCAGGCCAGACAGGGAGTTGTTCTGATCCAAGAACTGCGACAGCTGGGAAGTTCCGAAGAACTCGCGGATCGCAGCGGAGACTGGGCGCACATTAATCAGGGACGTAGGAGTGATAGACTCCGCATCCTGCGTGGTCATGCGCTCACGAACAACGCGCTCCATACGGGACAGGCCAACACGAACCTGGTTCTGAATCAGCTCACCGACGGTACGCAGGCGACGGTTACCGAAGTGGTCAATGTCGTCAGTACCAATGGGGATCTCCACACCCTCAGGAGAGGTCATGGTCTTCTCGCCAGCGTGCAGGCGCACCAAGTACTCAATGGTAGTGAGGATGTCTTCCTCAGTGAGGGTCATATTGCCCTCGTTATCGCCACCGAGGCCCAGCTTGCGGTTGACCTTGTAGCGGCCCACCTTCGCCAGGTCGTAACGCTTTGCCTTGAAGAAGGAATTCTCCAGCAGTGCCTGGGCGGAGTCGCGAGTTGGCGACTCACCTGGGCGCTGCTTGCGGTAGATCTCCAGCAAAGCCTCGTCAGTGTTGTCCACACCATCCTTTTCCAGGGTGGACATCATGATCTCGGAGAAACCGAACCGGTCGGTGATCTCCTGGGTGGTCAGACCCAGAGCCTTCAGCAAAACCGTGACCGGCTGACGGCGCTTGCGGTCAATGCGTACACCAACGGTGTCGCGCTTGTCCACGTCGAATTCCAACCACGCACCGCGGGAAGGGATGACCTTCACACCGTGCAAAGGACGCTCGGTAGACGCGTCGATCGAGGCGTCAAAGTAAACACCAGGAGAACGAACGAGCTGGGATACAACTACGCGCTCGGTACCGTTAATAATGAACGTGCCCTTGTCGGTCATCATCGGGAAATCACCGATGAAGACGGTCTGGGACTTAATCTCACCGGACATCGCATTGGTGAATTCGGCGGTCACATACAGTGGCGCCGCGTAGTTGATGTCCTTATCTTTCGCTTCGTCAATCGTGCTCTTCACGTCTTCAAAGCGTGGCTCGGAGAGCGTCAGGCTCATGTTTTCCGAGTAATCTTCAATTGGGGAAAGTTCCTCGAGGATGTCCTCAAGTCCGCTAGTGATGCGGACGTCTTCCCCTGCCTCTGCCTGGGCACGGGCACGCCACTCAGGCGAACCGATGAGCCAAGCGAAGGACTCTCGTTGGAGGTCGAGAAGGCCAGGAACCTCAATTGGAGAATCAATCTTCGCAAAGGAATAACGCTGCGAAGCTCCAGGAATTCCAGCCACTGTGCTTGTCTGGCGGGAGACTGCCAAGATGGGTCCTTCCAGCACTGCGGGCGATCAACTTCCGGGCCACGCGGCGGAGTTCGCTGCGGTAGTGGAAGCCGCCCACATTTGTGTACGGTCTTGTGATGGTCGTTTAAGCGGATAAGAGCACCCAATGGGATCCGTAATGAGGGAATGACTAACGGACCTTGTCAAACTGACTTTTTGCAACCTGTTCAGGCGCTTCGTGTCAAATTTGGCAAAGCCTCAAAGTTGATGAAAAATCATCGCGTGTCCCACTCAGTACAGAGCATCGGATACAAAATCCAGCGCAACGAATTATCCTATAGGAAATGGACACACTTGTCCAGCGATTTCCTACACCCCCACGTGCCACCCGTCAAGCATTTCACCGCGGGTGGTTTTGATTGCGTGTCGGGCTAGCACCGTCTTCCGCGCGACCAACGCAACCCGCAAGCATTTTATTCTACGCCCGCCGCTTCTTCCGTCGCCCAGGCCACAAGACAACCACGAGCGACGCTGCAGACACAATAGCACCGGCAACCATCAACGCAACTCCCCATTTTTGCGTTTCGCGCTTTCCACTGGTCAGGAGCGCTTGTGCCAGCATCGCCTGCTCTACGGGTTCATTAGTTTTGCCGTGGAACCGCAACAGCTCGCCAACCTCTTCTCCCCTATCAGTCAGGTAGACGTCGTCGATCTTCTCTTCCACGCCCACCAACAATCCGGAACGTGGCTCCACCGTGATCTCGCGCCAGCCGCCGTGGGTCAGGTAGCCCTTGACCTGTTTCCCATCTTTCATGAGGGTCGTCTCGTGGCGCACCCCTGGGTATAACTTGGCTACATTGGTCGGTTCAATCGTCTGCCGGAAGACGTATAGCTCAGTCTCTCGCCCCTGGTCATTGGTGCGGTTGACTGTCCCTTGGAACTCGGCGGGAATGGCCTTGCGCAGGGTCTGATCGAAATACGGGTAACTTTGCTTCTGCGTATCCTGCGGGAACTTCGCCCAATATCCTTCGATGGGCGACTCTGTCGGCGGAGTTGCAGGCGTGTCTGCCACCTTGGCATCGCCTTTCGCCTCACCGGTACGCCGGTCCATGGTGAAGCTCCACACCTCGGCGCTAAGCAAGCTCTCTAGGTCGTCTGCTACGTCCATGCGCGAACTACTAACTCCCACTCGGGCCGACGCCTCGCTCTCCGTGGCTGGCTCCCCCAGCAGCAGATTGAACTGTCGATTGACTGGCGCTGTCACAGACTTTGTGGCGTCGGGGGCCTGAAAGCCCGGGCCGACGGTGGCGGCGGGGTCTTTGAGAAAGAGTGTAGTGGCCGCCAAGGTCAGCGGGACTGGTTTGTCCTTGGAGACCTGCCCGGGCAGCAACCAGCCGGCCACGAAAAGAGCACAACCGACAAATAGGGTAAAGGCCGCAAGTAACCGAGCTTTCATAGTCATGCGCTCTATCGTATGGGTTTATTGGGGCGAACGGGAAAATCCGATAGAAATCACAATAAAGAAAACTCCCCTCGGGGTTCGGTACAACCGAACTCACCCGTTGGGGAGTCACAAGGTAAGGGAGGGGCTCGGGGCTACCCCCGGTCCGCACACTCCTACTCAAGCAGGATTTACTTGAGGGAAACCTTTGCGCCAGCTTCTTCCAGCTTGGTCTTAGCAGCCTCAGCGTCGTCCTTGGAAGCGCCCTCGAGGATAGCCTTTGGAGCACCCTCAACGAGCTCCTTAGCTTCCTTCAGACCCAGGCCGGAAACGATCTCGCGGACAACCTTAATAACGCCGATCTTCTTAGCGCCTGCGTCCTCGAGAACGACGTCGAACTCGTCCTTCTCTTCCTCAGCAGCGCCACCAGCAGCGCCTGGAGCAGCAGCAACAGCAGCAACTGGAGCAGCAGCGGAAACGTCGAAGGTCTCCTCGAACAGCTTGACGAACTCAGAGAGCTCGATCAGGGTCATTTCCTTGAAAGCCTCGATGAGCTCATCGTTGGTGAACTTAGCCATGATGGCATCCTTTCATTGGTTTGCCGGCTTTCAATCGGACTTTGCACGATTGGCTTCGCCGCCGGCGATGTGGTTTTAAACGTTTTGTTGTGCCACTGCGCACACGTTGGCAGTGGCGGGGAGCTTACTAGTCCTTCTTTTCCTGCAGGGCGCCAGCCAAGCGGGCGACCTGAGATGCAGGAGCGTTGAACAGACCAGCAGCCTTTGCCAAGGAACCCTGCATGGCACCGGCCAGCTTGGCCAGCGTGGTCTCGCGGTTATCCATGTCTGCCAAGGCCTCAACCTGAGCAGCAGACAGCGCGTTACCGTCCATGTAGCCACCCTTGATCACGAAGTTCTTGTGATCCTTGCCGAAGTCCTTCATGGCCTTCGCAGCGTCCACGGCTTCACCGTGGACAAATGCGATAGCGGTAGGACCAGTCAGCAGGGACTCATCGAACTCAACGCCGGCTTCACGAGCAGCCAGCTTGATCATGGTGTTCTTGGCGACGGAGTAGGTGACATCCGCACCCAGTGCACGACGCAGCGTGGTGGTCTCTGCAACGGACAGGCCACGGTACTCAGTCAGCAACGTGGTGTCTGCCTTCGCGAAACGCTCCTTGAGCTCTGCCAGTGCAGCGGTGTTCTTCGGGTTAGCCATACTCTCGCCTCCTTCCTGATGTTTGCGGTGTACGTCTTTGTACGTAGCACCGCCGATCTTGGTGAAGGCAACACATCACTAACGACTAAGCGCCCCGTACCCGCAGGGGCACAGGGCGCTTAAGTCCGGTTTCTCCTTGGGATCTTCCGCTTGGTAGCGGGCCCGCGCTCGTTGTATAAGCGCTATTACAAGGGAACCAACTTAACGTCTCTCGTGTTACCTGCGTGGGCCGTCATCATGAGATGATGAACCTTCAATCTCGACTAGCCACAGCTTTCGTGCGATTCCCTGGGAACCACACTGCACGGTGGCGCCGAAATGACCGACGGTCTTCGGTGAAAACTTGAACGTTGATTCAAACTTCCTTGGAGGACATTACACCGGCAGGGTGCAGTGCTCCAAATCGCGTTGGACCAGCGCTGGCTCCATCCCGCTAGGGGCCGGCATGACAACTGCACCAGCTATCAGGACGGCAGCGCAACCACTGCCTCGGCCCCCACCCTGGACACCCCGCTAGGCGCCGGCATGACAACCGCACCAGTTATCAGGCCGGCAGCGCAACCACTGCCTCGGCCCCCACCCTGGACACCCCGCTAGGCGCCGGCAGACAAAACAGACAAAACAGACTAAACAGACTAAACACACTAGGCACTCGGCCAGCTGCACCTCAACGCAGCATGTCAGCCTACGTCCAGCCTTGCTCCTCGTCCTCGTTCTCATACACCGCTTCCGCGCGTCGCTCCTCGGCCAGTTCGCGTTCTAGGTCGGCTTGCAGCATCGCCAGCTTCATCTCACGCATATTGCGGGCCGCCATAAGGAAGAACAATCCGCCACCCAGCAGCGCCATCAGTCCCACACCCATGGTGAATCCGCCACCGAACCCACCGGCAGTCAAGCTGCTCGCCAGTTGTTGGATCTTTGACTGATCCTGCTTTGCGGCGTTCGCTGAGCCGCCGCCTGCACCGCCTGCTGCCTTGTTTCCTTTACCCTCACCGTGCTTACCGCTGAAGCCTAGGGCCTTGATGCCACCGGCTTGGTCTCCTGTTCCCTCGGCGCCGTCCCCCGCCAGCACGTCCTCAGCCGCCATTTCAAGGAGATCATCGGCGCCGTTCGCACCGTCCTCACCAACGCCTGCATCACCAGCGCCGCCACCCACGGCATTGCCACCTCCAATGTCGCCACCAGTATCAACTGCACCACCACCATTCAGGTCGCCCGCAGCAGCACCGTTCGAGTTGTCGCCACCGGTATTACCACCGGCTGCTTTCTTCTCACCTTCAGCGCCATCCCCGCCCCCGGTAGTTCCACCATTAACGTGAGCATCCGGATTCTTGGTCCGGTCAATGATCGCACCGGCCACACGATCAGCTTGTTTCTTTCGTTCTTTGTCCTTGGCAGCATCCGCAGCAGAATCGCCCCGGTTATCACCGTCGTTGCGCCGCGCATCGGTGTGGTCGTCCCCGCGCAGGCTCTCAGTCAGCGCAATGATGTTCTTCACCACCGCCGGTAGATACTGAGCTAGACGAAGCACATCCACATTCAGCTTCTTAAACACGCGGATCAAGCCCTCGACGAGGGTTTCATCATCACGAGTCAATCCCTCGGATCGCGAGTCATCGCCATTGTTTGTGGAGTTACCCTCCCCACGATCTCCCTCTTCAGCGCGACCATTGGTACCAGCGCCGTCGTTACTTTCGCCACCGTTTCCGGATCCACTATTTCCGGTGCCGTCAGCATTCTCAGCATCCGCGCTGTCCGCGCTCATCCCGTCCGTTGGATCCCCCATCCCAACATCCGAGTCGGAATTCGGTTGCGCGCTTGCAACCGGCGCGACAATACTCAGCGCACTCCGCCCCTCCCGAACAGTTTGGGCATCCCCTGCTTCCCCCGCATCCCTCCCACTCGGTGAACCCAGGACAACCGGACCAATGAATGCCCCACCGGCAAGCAGCATCACTGCGGCAACGCTACCGGCCACCCGCGTGCGTAGCGTTTTCTGGCGAGGTCGGGCAGCGCGTGGCGTCGAAAATAAAGAACGCACCGACGACCCAAAAAAAGCCAGCAAAAAACAAGCCGTGACAACCAGAACAATCGTCGCCCCGGTGGGGATATCCCAAGCCCACGACAGGTACACGCCCACCACAGAGGCCACAGCACCAATCGCGGCAGAAAGCACCATCATTACGGGCAAGCGATCAGTGACTAGCCGCGCGGTAGCAGCGGGAGTGACGAGCAGCGCCAGAACCAAAATATTGCCCACGGTACGGACGGACATCACCACAGCCGCGGTGACCGCCAAGTACAACAGCAGGTCGAACGCAAAAACACGAATATTCTGGGCAGCGGCCGTTTCGCGATCCAAGCTGACCGCGATCAGCTGATTATGGAACACCGTGAGCAACACCAAAACCGCTGCGCCCACGACGGCGACCATAACGATGTCCTCCGTAGCGACACCCGTGATGGAACCGAACAGGAAACTCGTGAGCGACGCGGTATAACCCTGCACCTTCGAAATCACCACCAGGCCGGCAGCGAACGCGGCCGCGAAGAAAATACCGATGATCGTGTCCTCTTTGATGCGACGGCGCTGCGAGAACACGGCGATGAGCACCGCCACAACAATGCCCGCCACTGCCCCGCCCACAACCACGGAGGCCTGCAAGGCAAAGGCGATGGCCAAACCGGGGAAAACGGCGTGCGCGACAGCATCGCCGATGAAAGCCATCCCGCGCAGAACCACGTGTGCGCCGACCACGCCGCACACCATGGCGCTCAGCACCGCTACCAGCAGCGCCTTCGGCAAGAAGGCCAAGGCGGGATTCGTCAGGTCCTGGAAAAACTGCGTCAGGGAGATCACGCTTTAGCTCCTTCGTAGTTGAGGTGGGCGGGGTGCACATCCGCACCGTTTCCTGGGGTTTCTTTATTCTCGACGCCACGCTGCAGCCCCAGGGAGCTCAACAATGGGCTATCGGATCGCACGCCGAAGGTGCGCGTCCATGGTTCGGGATCGTTCAGTTCCACCGGAGCGCCGGTGGCGATCACGGAGCCGTTGAGCAACGTGATGCGGTCGCAGATGTGGACGGCCTGAGGCAGATCGTGCGTGATCATCAACGTGGACATGCCCTGATCCTGGTGTAGTTGTGCAAGCACCTCGCAGAGCAACTCGATGCTGGGGAAGTCCATTCCGGTGAATGGTTCATCCAGCAGCAGTAGTGAGGGTTTGGTGGCCAGTGCGCGGGCGACCAGCACGCGCTGTCGCTGACCTCCGGACAGTTGGCCAATCGGACGATCGGCGAGGTCCGCAAGATGCACCCGATCCAGAGCTTCAGCAGCTGCGCGATGATCGGCGACGGAGGCGCGGCGGAACAACCCGCGTTTGCCAGTCTGGCCGTTGAGCACGCAGTTATACACGCTGATGGGGTAATCCCAGGCGAACTCGTGGCGCTGGGGCACGTACCCGATCTGGGCACGGGCCGCCCGACCGGACAGCATCGGAACGTTGAGGGCTGGCTGGGCGGGTGGGCCGGCTGAGGCAGCGTGGTTGGTTTGAGTAGCGTGATTGGTTCGAGCAGGGTGGTCACCCCGAGCAACACCCTGAGCAGCAACCCGTGCACCCGCTGCAACCTCGACTGTTCCCGCCTTGCGCGGGATCAACCCCAACACAGCACGCAGCAACGTGGTTTTGCCCGCACCATTCGGCCCCAGCAATCCCATGAGCTCGCCACCACGGACCTCAAGATTTATCCCGTGCAGTACGTCGCGCCCCGCTAGGCGTACGTCCATGTCCCGGATCCGAAGAATAGGCTCCCCGCCACGGGCGACATGCCCTGAATCGTCTTCGTTATTAGTCATCGTCATCCTCACCGTCGACAGGATTGCCCTCGCGGCCGCGTTCTGCCCACTGCCCGCGGGCCTCCCGGGCCTCTCGGGTCGCACGCAGTTCCCGCAACTGATTTTCCGCCTCCCGGCGCGCGGAACGGCCTGCGCGCATCATCACCAAGCCCCCGATGACCATGAGTGCCAGCAGACCGCCAACTCCCACCAGCACCCACACCACGGGATCAATACCTTCGGACTGTTCGGACGATTCCCCAGCCGCGGAATTCCCTGCGGTATCCGCCGAGTGAGAGTTTCCGCCCTGGGAGGAATTGGAATCAGCGCCCGGCGTGGCGTCGTCGGCAGAGGCCACCGTAGGAACCTGGCCTTGCCAACCGGCACTGAGCGCCTCCTGCGCGTCCACTCCCACCGCGAATGTCACCACCTTGGTGCCGGAGACATCCTTGCCATCGCTCGTTTTCGCGTTAATTCCCAGTGCCACGCGGTGTACACCCGGTTCGGTGAAAACCCAGTTGGCGTGCGCGTGCGTGTTGAGGTCCACGAACATCCCCTGCGGTATAGGTTCGGCAGTGTTGAAAATTTTCTGGGGTTTTGCGAAGCCACCCGATTGCAAGAACATCGTCAACTGCCCCGGCCCTTGATGGCCCAGCAACTGCATGGTCACACCCCGGCTCACGCCCTTGACCAGCGCAGGAGATTGCGTGTTCCAACCTAGCCACGGCACACCCTGCTTTTCGGTCTGTGGCAGCACGTACACCTGCTGGCCGGCGCGCGCACCCGTGAAGTCGTAGTCCCCACCGTCCGGCAATTGCTGCTTGGAGTTATCCCCCACCACAAATGCCACGTCCTCAAGGTGGCGCCACACGGGTTGTTCCTGCGCATCGTCGCGCAGCATCATCGTCATCCCGCCCTCGGTCTCGCTATCCAGGCGCACGCCCAAATCCGCGTGTCCTTTGGTGAACGCATGTTTTTCTCCCCGCGGGGCGAAGCGCTCGTCGTCTTTCACCGTTTGTTGCAGTGCTGGGTCGGTGTGGCTATTTTGGTCCGACGCCTCTCCGCCCTGCGCCACCAGCATGGCTCCTGGGGCGCTGGTGGCTGGTGGCAACGCGAGTGCCGGCGAGGCTGCGCTACCCAGTGCACTGCTTAAACCGAGGGCCAGGCAGCCCGCGGTCGCGATCACCTTACGCGCGGTGGGGGTCATCCGTGCAGCTGCAGAGTTGTTAACCATAGTTTTTCTTTCGTGTCCGTTCATCGTGTGTGTTTTTGTCCCGCTACGTCGTCAGCTGGGGCGTATGCGCGTTACTTGCCACTCAAACAGGTGGTGAAATTGTCCGCGTTTGCCCGCATGAGCTGTTCGTAACTGGCCACCTGTGGGTCGAATGCATCGCCACGGATCGTGCAGACCTGCACTCCGAGGTTCTCCGCAATCTGTTGGAGGTCCCGCGCCTGCCCAGCCAGGGACGGTTCTAGGAACACGGCGGGAACGTTGAGCCCTTCCAAGGTGCGGGTTAGCGCGATCACATCGCGTGCGCTGGGTTCCACGGCTGGGTTGGGGGAAATAAATCCGCCGATCTTCATCCCGTAGGCGTCCGCCAGATAGGCGTATCCGTCATGGGCGGTCACCAGGTGCCGGTGCTGTTTGGGCACAGTGTCCACCGCACGTTGCATGTCTTGATCTAACCGGCGCAGGCGAGCTAGGTAGTCATCGGTGTTGCGCCGATATTCCCGTGTTCCGCCTGGGTCCACGGCAATGAGCTCATCGCGGATGACCTTGACCATCGCCATTGCGTTTCGCACGTTGTGCCACAGGTGCGGATCCAACTCGCCATGCACGTGCTTGCCCAGCACGGCCTGCGGCAGCATGTATGTTTCCGATCCTGGGTTGCCCAAGAACCGAAATGCGGGTGATGGTGGAATCTGCTGCAACGCCTTTGCTGGCACTACCACCACTGCTCTATCGGCGGGGGTATCCTTTCGATCGTCGCGCAGACTTATTGACTTTTTATCCACACCCACGGCCACATCGACATGTCCATGGTCCAGGAACTCGGGTTCTTTGCCCGCAGGAACGCTGGACCGGGCCGCTTCTTCGGGTGGCACTCCCACCGCGAAGGTCACAGTCTGTTCGGCCACGCGCTGTGGGAGTTGTCCCGCAGCCGTGATGGCCGAGGCTTCGAAGTGCACGCGGTATACACCTGGCTTGTTGAAAGCCCAGCTCATGTGTGTATGTGCATCCACGGGCAACGTGGTGGAATCCCCCTCGTACCCGCGGGCGGCATTGAACCCATCGGCGGAGTTGAAGAAGATTTCCGGAGTGCCGAACGTGCCGGTAACATACGCGGCCGCGTCACCTGGCCCTTCCACGTTAGTGACGGCCAGCTGGACTTCCCCATCGGATCCGGTCGAACCGTTGGAGATTGACCGCAAGCCCAACCACACGGTATCCAACGCTAGGTTTTCTACCAACGGGATGACGGTGGCACCGCGGGTAGTTGCTTCTTCCGCAACGGGGACCACTGGGGTTCCAGGGAGCGAGCTTTTGTGCAGCGCCCGCAGCACCGGCTGAGGTTCAAGCAACAAACCGTTGCTGAACGCCACATCTGCGTTGGCAATATTGCGCACATCGCGCAGCGTTAGCTCGTGGGTATGCGGATCCGCGTTTGACGGGATCAGGCCCGTGACCCGAGCGCGGGTGCCCGCGACATTGCGGGCCAGGTCGGTCACTATCGGCGTGGTGGTGACCACGTCGACGATCCCGTCGTCCCGTGAAGGCACTCCGGCCAGCGTGCCAGCACCGCTGGCTGAACCTCGTGTTGTGCCGTCCATAGCCGCCGGCGAGGATGCACATGCGGACGTCAACCACACGGCCCCGACTACCACCGCAGCGCCTATAGCCCTGCGGTAGGCGCGTAAGGATGTGGACTTAGCGGCGTGCATATACGCGCAGCATGGCCTGGCTAGAACGCAGGTAGTAGACGATACCTGCGCCCAGCGCCGTGATACCAAGACCAACCACCAGCAGTGACAACGTACCCGATGTCATACCGGTATTTGCCAGGGAATTCGCACCCGATCCCGCGCCATCTGCACCTGATCCAGCTGCCCCTAGACCGTCGGCACCCGCGCCGCCCATTCCACCGGCTGCACCTGCCGCGCCAGTTCCACCATCGCAGTTGCCACTGGTGGTGACATCAGCACCGAAGTCGAAGTGGCCTGCGTTCGCGTTGCCTGCCCCGCCGACATTGAAGGTCAACACGGCTGGTGCGGATACTTTTTTGCCGGTTTTCAGCACAGCAGTCTGGGTGATCCCAACCTTGTATGTTCCCGGCTTATCGAAAACCCAGTTGGGGTGAACGTGGCTGTTGCGTGGAACGGTGTGTGAACCACTGGCCTGGCCGCCGGATGCTTGGAACCATTTAGTTCCCACGATCTGTCCCAAGTTGCCCTGTTCGTACACGAACATATTGCCTGGGCCACTGAAGCTAGTCAGGCTGAAGGCCACATCACCCGTTGTCTGCGCAAGCAAGTCAGGGTGCATGGTGTTTGCACCCAGCCACGGCACATCGTTTTGCTGGGTGGACCCAATCATCCATACGGTTCCACGGTTAATCGGTCCCAAAGCCTGGGGAACCTCTGCCTTAGCAGCACCGCCCAGACCGAAAACTAACGAGCTGGGGCTGCGCCACGTTGGTGGGGACTGACGATCGTCCTTAATTCGCGCGCGCAGGGCAGGTTCACCCTTCTTGCACTGTGGTGCCGAACCCTTCGCGCTACTCACACCTTGGACAATTCCACCGCCCCCCTTGGTTGAAGTGCCCCGGGTTGGTGTCCCACGGCTTGGGCCATTCGTGGAAGCTCCAGCAGACGATGCGGAGCGGCTCCCCGTGCCGGGAGTTTTACCACTCAACCCACCGTTACCTGCAGTGCCACCGTTTTGGTTGTTACCGCTTCCGCCGTTGTTTCCGATTCCACCGGACACATCATCAGCGCCTGGATTGGAATCCCCGCTAGACGGTGGCTTTGGATGCTGGCCTATCCCCTCACCACAGGAAACGCCATCGCCTTCCACGGTCCAGTAGTAGTTCTTCGCTGCGGAGGTAGCACCGTTATCCGCCTTGGCCTGCACTTGCATGGTGTAACGCCCTGGTTTGGTAAAAGCCCAGTTGGCATGCACGTGTGAGGGGCTCGGCACGCTAATCTTTGCGCCGGACTGTACTTGATAGTTACCGGTCATCGGTTTCAGTTCACCGAGGTTGGCGTTCTGCCACAGGTACACTTCGCCGGGCCCTTGCAAGCTGGCAATGTGGATGTCCACCGCTTTCGCGCCGCTACCGCGTACGTCGCTGGTATCCCAACCGGGCCAGATCGTCTGGCTGCCATCAGAACCCTGCGGCAGGTAATAGGAGCCTTGCCCGATGAAGTCCACCTTAGCCGTGCCCTTTTCCCACGCTTTTTCGGTGACGCAGAGTTCCACACTGCTGGGTTCGCGTTTCACGTGCTGGCCCGTGGCATCTTCTTTCAGTTGCAGAACCAATCCCTGATCATCGGCGGACACGTTGAACGCATCTATGTGCCCATTTTTCAATACGGTCGGGGATTCCTGTGCATTGGCCGTGGCCGGGCCGAACCCTTCGGGTCCCACACCCTCTAGACCGAATGATCCAGCCATTCCAAGGGCAGTCAGGCACAGTACGGATGTCGTCGCGAGAGTAGCGCGGCGGGCGGACAGTTTTCTCTTTTGGGCCATCTAGATAATCCTCTTCGGCTTACGTCATCGCAGTGCCATGAACAGAAGTCAACATCACCGATGCTGGGCAAGTGGTCAAACCCCGCAGCACTGAAAGCTAACTCCTCAATTTGGCATCATTTTCAGTAGAGGATATACCGTAGGTTAATTAATGACAATTATTACCGATACCCCCGTTTCCCCCGCAAAATCTTCCCTCTGCACTACCGTAAAAAGGTATGAGCGATAACGGCACTACCTTGAACCACCCCACCACGCACAGTGGAGAGGACGCGGCGAAACTGCATGCCAATGTGCGCACCAGCCACGCATTCATCACTGCATTCCTCCGTTCCCTACGAAACCCCACATGGCAGCCCGCGGGCACCAACCTGTGGGAACAGACCAAGGATTACTACCCAAAGGCGTTAGACGAATGGGAGAAGGGCGTCCGAACAGAAAGGCCAACACTTCCCGTTGTCCTAATCCACGGCACCTGGTTAAACGCGTACAACTCCTGGTCCTTGTTAGCCCCGCAACTACAAGAAGCAGGGCACAAGGTGTTTGCCATGAACTACGGGCGGGACACATCCGCGTGGGCAGGTAGAGCAAAGGCAGTCCATGCATCGGCGCCGCTACGGGAAGGCCAAAAGGACGTAGCGGAATTCATCGACCGGGTGCTAAAGCATACGGGTGCGCCCCAAGTGGATTTAGTTGGTCACTCCCAGGGCGTAGCTCAAGCCCGGCTGTACCTCAGCGACAGCGGCGGGGCCAACGCAGATGATCCAGCTAAGAACAAGGTGCGCCGACTGATCGGCTTGGGCGGTTCTAACCACGGCACCACCATGAGCGGTATTGCGCCTCTGGCGGAAAAACTCATGGGGAAAAACGGCCGGCTCAAGTTCACGCAAAAAGTGCTGGGCGGAGCGGCAGTAGACCAAACAATTGGTTCTGAATTTATGAAGCACCTCAACCGCAACGGGGACACTATGCCCGGGGTTGACTACCTAATGATCTGTTCGCGTTTCGATCAGGTGGTCACGCCGTGGCGAACCCAGCAGCTCGAGGCGGGCCCGGGCGCGACCGTAAAAAATATTCTGATCCAGACCGGTAATGTCAAAGACTTTTCGGATCACCTGGCAATCCTGTACTCCCCGGGCGTATTGGACCTCATCCAGGAGGCCCTAGACCCAGGCGACCCCGGGACCTACCGTCGCAACCACCCACCCATCAAGGCCGCAGTCATCCCCGGTCTGGGACGGGTGCAACTACGGCGGAGGCGTTAAAAACCCTGCCCCATCATTCGGCACGCGACATGGACGCATAGCAAAAGCACCGAGAAAGAATCCTCATCAAGGACCGATCTCGGTGCTTTTAATATTCCCGTTCGTGGCCCGAGAATCTTCGGGCCACTTAGAACCACATCACGATAGGTGGGTTACAACCCAACCGGCATCGCGTGGAAGGCAGACCTTAGGCCTCTTCCGCGTAGTTCTTGATCACAGTGTTGTCCACTGGCACGCCTGGGCCAGAAGTGGAGGACAAGGTGACCTTCTTCAGGTAACGCCCCTTGGAAGAAGCAGGCTTAATACGCAGCAGCTCATCGATGAGAGCTCCGTAGTTCTCAGCCAGCTGCTTCTCAGAGAAAGAAGCCTTACCGATGATGGCGTGCAGGTTAGAAGCCTTATCAACGCGGAAGGAAATCTTACCGCCCTTGATCTCGGACACAGCCTTGGCAACGTCAGGGGTAACGGTACCGGTCTTAGGGTTTGGCATCAGGCCACGTGGACCCAAAACGCGGGCTACACGACCAACCTTAGCCATCTGGTCTGGGGTAGCGATGGCGGCGTCGAAGTCGGTCCAGCCACCCTGGATCTTCTCGATCAGTTCAGCGGTACCAACGAAGTCAGCGCCAGCCTCTTCGGCAGCGGTGGCGTTTGGACCCTCGGCGAATACAACAACGCGGACGGTCTTACCGGTGCCGTTGGGCAGAGAAACGGTGCCACGAACCAACTGGTCAGCCTTGCGTGGATCAACACCCAAGCGGATAGCAACGTCAACGGTTGCGTCGTAGTTCTTGGAGGAGGTCTCCTTGACCAGCTTGGCAGCCTCAAGTGGGCTGTACAGGCGGGACTTGTCAACCTTTTCCGCTGCGGCGCGGAATGCCTTAGAAGTCTTGCTCATAATGTTCTTCCAATCTTTTGATGGAGGTTGTGGTGCTCGGGCCAGCAAGCGGCCCTGCCACTCTTTCTATTCCTAACGCTGACTGCGCTCGGGCGAAGCGGGAACCTTTCGGCCCTGCCACTCTTTCTCATTTTTTTACTGACGCCCCTCGCCATCCCCCGCCACGGCAGGAACCGGGCCCTAGCCATGTTCGGCTGCGGTGAAAAGCGAGGGGCGTCGAGAAAGAAATCCTTAAGCTGGTGCGCCTTCAACGGTGATGCCCATGGAGCGAGCAGTACCGGCGATGATGCGTGCGCCCATCTCCACGTCGTTAGCGGAGAGGTCTTCCTTCTTGGTCTCAGCGATCTCCTTGCACTGTTCCCACGTCACAGAACCGACCTTGTCAGTGTGAGGAACGCCGGAGCCCTTCTGCAGGCCAGCGGCCTTCAGCAGCAGCTTAGCTGCTGGCGGGGTCTTCAACTTGAAGTCGAAGGAGCGGTCTTCGTAGACCGTGATCTCAACAGGAACGATGTTGCCGCGCTGGGATTCCGTGGCAGCGTTGTAAGCCTTGGTGAACTCGACGATATTAACGCCATGAGCACCCAGAGCAGGACCAACTGGAGGAGCAGGAGTAGCCTGACCCGCCTGGATCTGCAGCTTGATGAGACCCGTGACCTTCTTCTTGGCCATGATGAAACCTCTTTCTGTTATCGGTAACTGTGCCGTCCGCGAGGGCAAAAGTTTAGGCTCACCACTCCACGGTTGGAACGTGAGCCCACGCTAGCTACCGACCGGATGCCGGATTAACTAAGACCGGCCACCGGAAAATGTACACATTAGCGGACCGGTCAAGCTTAGTTGAGCTTTTCCACCTGATCAAATTCCAGTTCCACCGGGGTTTCACGGCCAAAGATGGACACCATGGCCTTGAGGCGATTAGCGGTGGTATCGATCTCGGAGATCGTGGCGGAAACAGAGGCAAATGGGCCGGAAAGGATGGTGACCGACTCGCCCACTTCGTAATCCACCACAACAGCTTCGCTGGCCGGCTTTGGAGGGGTAGCCACACCGGTGGAGGATACATCCACCGCGCCTGCCTGCTCTGCGCCTTCCTCGGCGGCAGCGGGCTTTGCGGTCTCCGGTGGCAGCAAGAACTTGGCAACCTCGCGAATCTTCACGGGAGTTGGCTTGCCCTCGTTACCAACGAAGCTTGTAACGCCCGGGGTATCACGGACGACAGACCAAGCCGCGTCTTCCAGTTCCATGCGGACCAGAACATAGCCCGGCAGCAACTTACGCTTGACCTGCTTACGCTTGCCATCGCGCAGCTCGGTGACCTCCTCGATGGGCACCACAACTTCGTGGATGTGCTCGTCCACACCAAGGGTCTGCGCGCGCATCTCCAGGTTGGTCTTCACCTTGTTCTCGTAACCGGAGTAGCACTGCACGATGTACCATTCGCCCGGCAGTTTCTTCATGGAACGCATGAACTCACGCAGGCGGGTTTTGTAGGCCTGCATAGCTGCGTCTTCGAGCTCCTGCTCGGAATCGGACTTTGCTTCTTCCGCGGGCGTGCCCTCGGTGGCGGCATTGTCGGTGGCGGCATTGTCGGTGGCGGCACTTTCGGCGCCTGCGGTTGCGGCGTCTGCCTGATCTGTGGCGTCGGCTGCGGACGATGGGGCGCCGGAATCAGTAGAAGTGCGGTGAGCCTCGGCAGCCTCGGCGACAGCCTGCTGCACGTCCTCTTGGGCAGCGGCGGCTAGGCTCTCGGCAGTGATGTCTTTGTCAGTGGACAATTGAATTCCTCTCCTTGGCAGGCGCTGACCTGTTGCGATCCAGGTTTGATGCGCTCAGGTGCGTTCCGCAATTAACAATCAGCAATTAAAAATCCGCCTTCCCTAGGGGTGAAGGCGGTTGCGATGATGCCAGTCTAGCACGGCGGGGGCGGAGAATTTCAACTAGCGGAAACTCTGGCGTGCCACCGAAAACCGTGGTGGCTAAAACTGAGCCACTAGTAACTAGGCTGTCGGCGAGGTTTAACGGAAGATAGCGCCCATTAGCAGGCTGGTGAGGTAATCCACGCCACCGACCAAGGCGGTAAGCAGAACCAAAAAGACCAGCACAACGATGGTGTACGTCACCATCTCCTTGCCAGTAGGCCAGATGACCTTGCTCATCTCGCGAACAACGCCACGGAAAAAGTCAACGATGGCGGAGAAAGGGTTCTTGCGGGTCTTAACGACCTCTGGGGCTCGGGAGGAGGAGTTCGCACGCGCCGTGGTGGCCTGGCCGACTTTTTGGCGTTTACCAGTTGGGCGGAGGCCAGCACCGTCGCCGGATCCGGCAGCGGGAGTCTTGATACTCTCGTCGCTCACGTGGAACTCTCCTTAGGGTCCTACAAGAAATATGCAGGGGCGACAGGACTCGAACCTGCAACCTGCGGTTTTGGAGACCGCTGCTCTGCCAATTGAGCCACGCCCCTATTCGGATTGATTATCTGCGTTAACAGCCTACGCGATGTCGGCTATATGTGCGGACTTTCGTCTCCTCAAGGTGTTGCCACACCCACACTTGGCGATCAGTTGCTGGTTGGCTTTGGCAGGCCACCAGAATTCTTTGGCTCGACGCCACGCTGTGATCGCCTTGGGTTTCACAACAGGGAACGAGTGTATCAGCTCCACGATTCAGCACCAAATAGCAATGAAGCACGGGATGAGTGAGGGCGGGGTGTGGGGTGCAGAAGGGCAGGGGCGCGCGGCGAGCAAGAGGCGAGGTGTGCGGTGCAGAAGGGCAGGGAGCAGGCCTACGTCACCCGTGCCATGGCCGACCCCGAAAGTACGGTGCACAAGGGCCGGGAGTAGGCCTACGCCACCCGTGCCATGGCCGACCCCGAAAGTACGGTGCACAAGGGCCGGGGCGCGGGGCGAGCAAGAGGCAGGGTGTGGGGCGAGCAAGAGGCGGGGCGCACAGTGCACAGGGGCAAGTCGCGCGGCGAGCAAGAGGCACCAGCAAGAGGCACCAGGAGAGAAGACCCGAACGCACGAAAACCCCCCGCAGGCGAACCTGGGAGGGTTTTCATGTGGTAGCGGTGCCGGGACTCGATCCCGGGACCTCACGATTATGAGTCGTGCGCTCTAACCAGCTGAGCTACACCGCCACAGTCATTTTCTAACCACCGGCCACCAGCCTTATGGGGTTATCCACTGACGTGGCGACGCTGGAAAAATGACAGAGCCCCCTGACGGAATCGAACCGTCGACCTTTTCCTTACCATGGAAACGCTCTGCCGACTGAGCTAAGGGGGCAAAACTTCGTTACTACAACGACCCACACACTATGCCCGTATCGACCCTGTGCCTGTATCGCTCGAAGCCTGAGTTAGCATAACCAGAACCGCCACGAGTTAACAAATCGCCTGCTAGACACCCAGAATCGCTTCCCAAACTCACCGTTATTAACGTTTTGCAGGCAAGAGCAAGCGAGACTAGAACCTGTCCGGCTAGGGCTAACCCGACGGGGAATTGTGAGGCTGAGGCTAAGCGCGGCGAAAAATAATGAGGCCGAGGCTAAGCACGGCGGGGAATAATGAGGCCGAGACTAAGCACGGCGGGGAATCGTCCTGTTGGCTAGCGACTCATCATGTTTTTGTGACGCGTGACCTGGCGAGAAGCCTGTCTGTCCGAACACATTTCTTGCCTCTTAGCCCCGCTTTTGCTGCTGAACCCCTTTTCAGCTACTTACCCCTGCTGAGCTCGTCGATCTCGGCGCACTTCCAACGCTCCCGGTAACGAGCGACGTAGGAGCGAAGTACCCACCGTCCACGCACCAGCTCACACCCCACCACCCACGCACTAGTCCACACCCCACCGCCCACGCA
>NZ_KV786152.1:0-871 GCF_001806865.1 Corynebacterium sp. HMSC28B08 | reverse complement strand
TTTTTTGGCCATGGTTTGTGGCTCTCTTTTTTTTGTTGAGTCTGTTGACTGGCTTTTATGGAGAGTTTGATCCTGGCTCAGGATGAACGCTGGCGGCGTGCTTAACACATGCAAGTCGAACGGAAAGGCCCTGCTTGCAGGGTACTCGAGTGGCGAACGGGTGAGTAACACGTGGGTGATCTGCCTCGTACTTCGGGATAAGCCTGGGAAACTGGGTCTAATACCGGATAGGACCGGCCTTTAGTGTGGTTGGTGGAAAGTTTTGTCGGTACGAGATGAGCCCGCGGCCTATCAGCTTGTTGGTGGGGTAATGGCCTACCAAGGCGACGACGGGTAGCCGGCCTGAGAGGGTGTACGGCCACATTGGGACTGAGACACGGCCCAGACTCCTACGGGAGGCAGCAGTGGGGAATATTGCACAATGGGCGGAAGCCTGATGCAGCGACGCCGCGTGAGGGATGACGGCCTTCGGGTTGTAAACCTCTTTCGCTAGGGAAGAAGCCACGTGTGGTGACGGTACCTGGATAAGAAGCACCGGCTAACTACGTGCCAGCAGCCGCGGTAATACGTAGGGTGCAAGCGTTGTCCGGAATTACTGGGCGTAAAGAGCTCGTAGGTGGTTTGTCGCGTCGTTAGTGAAAGCCCGGGGCTTAACTCCGGGTCTGCTGGCGATACGGGCATAACTTGAGTGCTGTAGGGGAGACTGGAATTCCTGGTGTAGCGGTGGAATGCGCAGATATCAGGAGGAACACCGATGGCGAAGGCAGGTCTCTGGGCAGTAACTGACGCTGAGGAGCGAAAGCATGGGTAGCGAACAGGATTAGATACCCTGGTAGTCCATGCCGTAAACGGTGGGCGCTAGGTGTGGGGG
>NZ_KV786151.1:0-658 GCF_001806865.1 Corynebacterium sp. HMSC28B08 | reverse complement strand
TAGGGTGCGTAGCCGGGATGAGAGAACACACATGAGAGTCGGGACCCACCACAAGATATAGGGGTCCCCGGTGCGAAGATGGGAGTTACCACACAACCATCTTTCGCCCCGAGGACCTATGCCCGATTCTACGTCTGTTGTCGCTGACACCATCATCCGCACCGTCGAACTCGGCCTGACGATCACCGGTGCCGCGATCGATGAACACCACACGTGGATCACCTGCCGCCCGGCCACCGTGGACCCCTCGTGCACAACCTGCGGGATGGAAGGGCGGCTGCGTGATCACCGGGTCCGGCAGCTCGTCGACCTGCCCGTCGTCGGGCATCCCACCCGGTTACGGATCCGGGTACCACGGTTGACCTGCACCAACACCGCGTGCACGGTGAAGATCTTCCAGCAGCAACTGACGTGCGCGAAGCCGAAAGCCAAGCTCACCGCCCGATCGCCACGCGCTGGATCCTCCAACGCCTGGCCATCGACCGGATGAGTGTTGCCGCGATCTCGACGTCCCTGGGCATCGGGTGGGATCTGGTCAACCAGGTTGCCCTGGATCAGGCCCGTGAGCTGGTCTACTCCGATCCCACCCACCTGGCCGGCGTCCGCGTGCTGGGGGTCGATGAGCACAAGTGGAAACACCGCCGCGGCGACGGCACCC
>NZ_KV786150.1:0-2468 GCF_001806865.1 Corynebacterium sp. HMSC28B08 | reverse complement strand
CCCGCCTCACGTCCGGTACGGTTGGTAGTCAGTACCCGCCGTGCTTTCCAGTAATCGGCGATCTTCACGAGTAATAGCGACACAAGCAGAACAAGTAGGATTCCCGGCCCACCGTCTGCGAGTGTCGCTTTTGCCATGTCTGTTACCATTCGGCACCCTCTTCTTTCCATGTGGCCGCGTCGAGCTGTTGCATGAGTGCGCATTGTGGGCACTGTTCAATCTCGGTTATTCCGAGTAGGTCGAACTGTTCTTGCTTCACATAGCGACCCCTGGGGTAGGTTTGCCCGCAAAACGTGACCATATCCCCGTTGGGTTGATCTGTTGCTTGGTGGGCATAATCCATTTCGGTTTGCGTTTTCGATGTCATTGTTTCCTCCCTTTTCTCTTGGTCATGGGTAGCTCAGCGCTTCTCCCTCAGCGAGGGGGAATTGTCGCCTAACTGCGTCTTCAAGATTCATCGTGAGTAGCTCAACGAAAGCGGTGTAGCTAGCGTTGGGGACGATGCCGCATAGTCGCCTAACAACTTCAGGCGGTAGCGGTTTCGGCTCCGGTGCTTCGATCCATGCGTTGATTTCCTCAGCGGTCATTACCGCCCCGGCTAGGTGCTCCCCTAGCGCGGCGAAAGCTGCTTGTGCGGTTTCCATTAGGCCTTTCCTTGTCGTTGCTTTTGTGATGGTGCCCTGGGGTGCTGTTGCAGATACCGTGTTATTCCGCCGCATCGTCCGCGCGGTGCGTGGCGAACATTTCCCACATGGTGGTAGCTGCGTACTCCGGTGCGATTAGCCCGTTGTGGCAACTCGACAGAACGAGACCGGCCCTATCTTCGATCTCTGTTGGTATCGCTTTGTTTTCCCATGCTTTGAGTACGAGCGTTAAGGCTTCTTCGTAGCCTTGCCCTGCGTGTACTGCGAGTTCGAGGGCGATTTCCGCGAGCTTGTAGCTCAGTTCGTTTGCTTGCTTTGTGAGGTTGTCTAGCAACTTTTGTTTTCCTTCGAGTTGTGGGGTTAGGCGCTGTATTCGGCTTTCCCGGTTGTGGCGTACTGCTGTTCAATCCACGCTTCGATGTCTTCGCGCATGTAGAAGCATCGTAGACCGAGTTTGAACCAGCGAGGCCCCTTACCCTGCGAGCGCCAGGCGCGGAATGTGTTGGGTGATAGGCCGGTCATGTCCGCTACCTGTTGTGTGCTGAGAATGTTTCGGTTCATTACTTCCTTTCCGGTTGTGTGCATGAGAAAAGGCACCCCACGGGGTGCCTTGCTTTGTTGGTTGTTGTCTAGGCCGCCGCCTTTGCGAGTTCAGCCCGTATTACGTTCCTCACTGCCTGTTCTCCCGTGGGGTCACTGTGGGGTAACAGCCTTACCTCCGCTGTGGTTATCACCTCCATTGCCTCTAGTCGCTGCTGTTCTCGCTCCATCTTCTTCCTCAGCTTCTTCACCATTTTGATGCTCTGGGCTTTGGTGAGGGGGAGGTTAAAGGTGGCGAGTTCGTCTAGAGCGATTGTGAACAGTTCTGAATTTTTCATGGTGGTTTCTCCCGGTTGTTGTCGGTAGCTCGCGGAGGGGGAGGGTTGTGGCCTTCCCCTGGCTGTCACCCCAGTGTGTGAGGTTTTGGGTCTCACCTGGCGGCTCCCTCTGTGAGGGAAGATCATGCGATCTTGATATGAGTATGCACCCATGTTGTATGCGTTGTCAACATATATATGCGATTTTGTTTTATTTACGACCGCACTAGTAGATGCGCGCGTCGCTGAACAGGCAATTTAGCGAATAGGCTGCAATAAACTGTGATGTATATCACAGCTAGAACCGCTTGCGTATGCACTCATGTTGTAGCTAGACAACCAAAGTGGCATCATTGACGCATGGCTCAAAACGACCCCATCAAACCGGAAGTAGGCGAAGAGATTCGCAGACTCCGGGAAGAGGCCAAAATAACTCAAACCGGACTCGCTAAGTACCTGAACGAAGTGCTTGGAGCGAAGTACCACCAAACGACGGTTGGCAGGATGGAAAATGGCGACCGGTCAATCAGCCTCCCCGAGGCTACTGTTATTGCAGAGTTGTTGAACGTCCCAGTCAGCCAACTAGCCGATCTTTCTATTCCGCCATCGTTCGAACGCATATGTTCGAATTACATGCTCAAAATAGGAGAGTTGAATAATTCATTCTGGTCGATAATGTCCCACATTAGAACCAGCAAAAATTTGGCAAGCAATATTCAAGACCGAATTGGCAAACTTAACCAAAATGGGTCGGAAGTTCCGAAGCACATTCAAGACCTTGTCGAAGAAATCCCCTCCGAAATAGATGCGTACGAGACTATGCTGTCTTCGGTTGAGAAAATGCTTGATCACAACAATTACTTCTGGCATCGCTGGCTTTCTGGGTTGAACTCCGTGGAAGCTCAAGAAAAAGAGTAGATTCCCAGGTACATACTGAAGTGTCCCAGGTTTTGTTCCGTTTGAGTAG
>NZ_KV786149.1:0-1606 GCF_001806865.1 Corynebacterium sp. HMSC28B08 | reverse complement strand
GGGTCGGCGGCACGTGGTGCTATCTCTACCGGGCGATCACCGCCGGTGGGCAGACCCTGGACTTTTATCTCTCTGCGAAGCGCAATAATGAAGTGGGTTTCCACAACAGAAAGTCCAAGAATGTCTAAAACACCCGTTCTCGGAGAAGCCCTTCTGAGACAGTCTCACTCTGGGCACCTCAAACCACTTTGACCACGGTGTCGATCTGAACAGCAGCACCCAGTGGGAGTGCCGCTACTTGGAGAGTGGTTCGCACTGGATAAGGTTCGGCAAAGTACCGGGCGTATACCTCATTGACGGTTCCGAAGTCTGCGTAGTCCGTTAGGTAGATGGTCGTACGCACCACATCTTGGAAGCCTCTGCCCACTTCGCGCAGGAGGATCTGAAGATTCTCCATCATGTACTCACACTGAACCGCAACATCTCCGGACACCACTTCACCGGTCTCTCGATCTTGGCCAATGATGCCCGCCGTAAAACCCAAGCCATCTGCAGCCGCGAAGTGGGAGAACGGGGCACTGGACTGGTGAAGTTGAGGACTGAAATGGTGATCCATCCTCAAAATCCTAACAGCAACGCGATCCTAAGCTGCCAAACATTTCTTCTAGATAACTTGCACACAAACCGCTGCCGTAAGAGTCTCTCATCGACCATGCTCACCTACACACGCGCACGAGCCTGCAGGACTCTCATACCCACCATCTAGGTTCAACGCAGCAGATCTCCTAGAAAGTCAACCCAAACCGTTCGATCAGCATCGATGGTTGCCTATGCACGGGTGGTTTCTCTAAAACTAACTGCCCTAAGGGGGCAGGGGAACCGTGTATTGCTTACGGCCTGACCCATTTATTTCGAGCATGCTCGACGTCCTCTCGGCAGTGAGATTTCTGCCTTCTTCAAGGCCCTTTTTACGGTTGGCCGGGACACACTGAACTCTTTCATGGCGTCCGGGATTGAGGGGTATGCGCCTGTTTGAAGCATGGTGTCGTCGAAGTAGTTAGCGATCTGCCTTGCGGTGACTCGTCCTCCTGTTGCCCGCTTGACATTCGCCTGCTTGAGTTTCCTAATCTCGGCTTGCGCGTATTCGCTGTCGCGGTCTTTCCAGCGTTCTGCGGCCTTTTGTCCGCCCTTGCGTCCCATCGTGGCGAGAGCTTTACGCTCGCGCATGCCGACACCTCCAGCGCTGCCGGAGAACGATGACGAATCGGCTGCTCCACGGTTGCCGGAGAGGACATAGCCGCGCACACGCCGTGCCATCGTCTGACGGTCACGCTGAGACGGCATCTCCGGCTGGCGGCAATCAGCTCCGACGGCCTGGGCGATGTTATAGGCACGCTCGTAGGCATCAATGATCTTCGCATCGGTCATGCGCTCACCTGCCTCGCGGAGGCGGTGCGCGGTCGCCAAGGCGTGCCGGAAGGCTGTCTCGTCGCGGGCTACGCGCCCCTGGGAGATCCAGAGCACCTTCACACCATCAATACGGTCACCGTCCAAGGCATCAGCGTTAGAAAGACCACCATCGAGATCTTTGAGCATCTGTGCTTCTTCACGGCGCGCGCGCACGGCCTCGATGGTGCTGTTGCAAAGTTGGGCCAGGGTCGAAAAG
>NZ_KV786148.1:0-534 GCF_001806865.1 Corynebacterium sp. HMSC28B08 | reverse complement strand
GGGTCGGCGGCACGTGGTGCTATCTCTACCGGGCTATTACCGCCGGTGGGCAGACCCTGGACTTTTATTTCTCTCCGAAGCGCAATGTCGCGGCGGCCAAGCGTTTCCTGGCCAAGGCGCTGCGATCGAATACGACAGCCGGGTCCCCGCGGGTCATCAACACCGACAAGGCACCAGCTCTGGCCAAGGCAATATCCGAGCTGAAGGCGGAGGGAATCTGCCCTCAGACGGTGGAGCACCGGCAGGTGAAATACCTGAACAACGTTCTCGAGGGAGATCATGGCCGACTTAAAAGAATCCTGGGGCCGAAGGGAGCGTTCAAAAACCGAATTTCCGCCTACCGGACGTTGAAAGGGATGGAAGCGATGCATTCATTACGGAAAGGCCAGGGCACGATGTTTGCCTACGGGCACCCGAACCCGGACGCGGTGATCGTCAGCCGGATATTCGAGACAGCTTAAGCACCCCGGAGCAAGGACAACTAATGTCTTGAGGTTGGGCTTTTCGACCCTGGCCCAACTTTGCAACAGCACC
>NZ_KV786147.1:22791-45092 GCF_001806865.1 Corynebacterium sp. HMSC28B08 | reverse complement strand
CAAATGCCTAGGAACAAAACCCGGGGCACTTCAACCCATCGTCACCAACCCACCAACCCACCGTCACCAACCCACCAACCCACCTTCACGAACCCAACGCCATCTACCCGAACTAACCCAACCCACCGTCACCAACCCACCGCAGCATGAACCTTTTCGTGAACACCCGTGTCTAACGGTTTCGTAAGTGACGCACCCCGAACGCTCGCGGTTTGAACGGCCCCGTTCCTTAGCGGATTTGGATCGAACCTCAGCGGATTTCGATAGAACTCTGCCTGTCTCACCCCGTGAGCCTTCGTTAGTAGTAAGGACTGCCCTGCCATGGCCGAAGTTTCATCCCCTGCGCCCCTAACGTTCATCGCTCACGAGGTCCGCAGCGCGGCCACCATCGCCCACACCGTGGCCTCCCAGTTGCACTCGCGTTCCGAAGTACTCCCATCGATTCTCTCGGGAGTACCGCACGCCGCGGCTCAAGAGTTTTCGGCTGCATTGGCCGATGCGCGGTCACGTCACAATTCCGGCTTGCAAGCGCTAGCTAGCTATTTTACCGACGCCGCCACGGGCCTCCGCGATTTCGATACCGCAGTAGGAAGTCATGAATCCGACCACGCGGCAATGTTCCGAGGGAAGGCGGGATGATGAATATTGCAGGGCTATTGGAACCCATTTTGCGTCTGCTCCCTGCACCGACAGCAGCCGGTGCATCCAGTGCGGTAAAGGGATTGGCATCCATAGCTGATGTGGAATCGGTGGGGCGCCAGTTAGAAAGCTATATCGCCAACGGAATCCATGGGCAGGCTGGGCACGCTGTAACTCGCAACGTTAATGAGGCTATGCGGGCGGTCCATAGTGTGATCATGGGCGGAAATCAGCTGGATGATATTGCTCGCGAGGCCGTGATGGCCACGCAAACGACCGGCACACGGATAATGACGATCGCCCGGGAGTGCTTCGCCCAGTTATCTGGGGCATTGCACGGAAGCATGCTACTGAACCCGTCTGCGGCGATGGCCACGCTACTACCCATCGCGATGACACATTGGGGCCGCGCCGAAGCCGAGATAGAAGAACTGGGTGCCACTCTGCGCGCGCTGACGGTCAAAGTGAAATCCACTCCCCTTCCCACACCCCGCGCAGAAGCGACGAACGGGGAAGTCGTCGCGCAAAAACCCGTGCTCGCGCACCCCGCCGGTCCCGTGGACAAGCCCTCCCCCAGCCTGCACACCGCCGCCATGGATGGTGATGCTCTGGCGCCGTCTACAGCTGCGGATCGGGCAGTTACGGCTGCCAAATCCGCTCTCGGCACGCCGTATCAGTGGGGCGGCAACGTCCCCGGTCAGGGATTGGACTGCAGCGGGTTAACGCAGTGGGCGTATAAGCAGGCGGGCATCGACCTGCCACGCACGGCCGATGCGCAAGCAATCGGCCCCCAAATCCCGCAGCATCAAGTACGCCCCGGGGATCTAGCTGTCTGGGATGGGCATGTGGCAATGGTTGTGGACAACGGTCGGATGATCGAAGCTGGCGATCCTGTACAGATCAACCCCATCCGGCGCGACAACATCGGCATGGCCTTCAAAGGGTTCTATCGCCCCACGGCGGCGTAACCATGCTTACGGATCCACTACCTCGCAACCAAACCCACCAACACACCGAACGCAACCAGCCCGCAAAACCCACCAACCCACCAAACGCAACCACCCCACAAAACACACCAAACGCAACCACCCCACCAACACACCAAACCCATCAACCCGCAAAACCCACCAACACACACCAAACGCAACCAGCCCACGAAACAAACCGAACCAAAAAACACTCTATAACCACCAGAACACAGAGGACCCAGCCATGAATGCAACAAACCACACCGACCGACCATTAGTGGGCCCGAAGCACTCCACGGGACTTGCCCGGATCGTGACTGTTCCAGAGAAAAGAGAATATTTGCAGGCGCAGTTCCTTGGTGAAGAACCCGCGACCGTACCTCCCGTCCTAACGATGGAATTGCGATAAGAACAAGGTAAGATGCTGCTTCATGGCAGTAGAAACCAGTACTCGAACCTTCGGGACCGGCGTGGTCCCAGTCAAGATGGTTCTCACCAGCGGCACGTGGTACACCCTGTGGGCACCTCATTGGATGGTCAAGGGGGAATCCTGGCAGGCGTTCCTGGGCAACGATGACAAGATTTACGTCTTCAGCAGCCCCGCAGAGATCTTGGCTTACCTCAATGACGGGGGCCAGAACGAGCTCTCAGATCACCCGAAATGGTCGCAATTCTCCGCGAATCTCGATGCCAACGTGATTCCCACTGAAAAGACCACGATCGATCTGATCGAGCTCCCCCGAGTATTGGCACAACGCCCAGGCTACGAATCCACCACGACCGTCACCCGCGCGTTCGATCTAGTCCGCAGCTTCGGCAGCGTGATGGACATCAAGGACATCAACAACTGGTTCCACTCGTACTCCATTTTGGGTAACACCCGCCGCGGTGCGGACCACTACGCTTCCCAAAATGGTATGGAAGAGTGGTCGGGCGTAGGTCGCACGGTCTTGGATCGTTGGAAAACCATCCTAGATGCCATTGAAGCCGCCATCATTCACCCTGAGGTCAAGGAATCTAGCACGGAAGCAGCCCAGGAACGCATCGACTCTGCCAAGAAAGCCGCCGAGGATAAAGCCGAGGCCCTCGCGAAAGAACAGCAAAAGGACAAAGAAGCCGCGGATATCGATCCATACGATTCCACCATCTGGGCTCAATCTGGGATCGACCCCATCCGTATTTCCCTCGGTGGCCAGTACGCTTACACGCTGCGGTGCTACGTCGGTGACAAGCCCCTCTTCCTAGGCAAGAATGGCGAAATTCACACCTTCCCGAATGCCAAAACGCTGGTTCGCTGGATTATCGACGCCCCAGAACACGACCTGGAATCGCTCTCCACTTGGGGGGACATCGTCAGCATGGCGAACGCCGGCGAGTTGGATGTCAAGGTTCACGACACGAACCAGTACGTCTTCACCGGGCTGCGCGAGGACATCGCTAAGTCCGTGGAATCGGTCGATACAGATCAGCTGGGCCGGGCATACGAACTGCTCGCGGACGCAGCTGACTGGGCGGGCGACGATGGCGTCAATAAGGTCTTGTTGGCGTACCCCGAGCTACAGAACTACCTCGCCTACATGCTGGGCGCTCCTTCCTCTGCAACCCCTTCGGCTCCCTTCGACAAGGAAGCCAAGGGTTGGAAGGCGTTGGAGGAAGGCTTGACTAAGCGATTCACCCGTTTCTAATCCACAGGCCCCCACCACACCGGCGCGCTAACCCCACCACACCGGCGCAATAACCCCAGCGCGCTAACCCCACCACACCAGCGCAATAACCCCAGCACGCTAACCCCACCACACCAGCAAGTTAACCCCACCACCCCAGCGCGCTAACCCCGGCGCAGCTCGTGATCTAAGCTTTCAAGCTCGCCGCCGCCGGACATCTCTAGCGTGAGCTGTTCCAATGTCACTTCGTCATAGCTGGCATCCATCACCTGCTGCCCCATGTTCAGCATTACGAAGTGGTCCCCCACCAGGTACGCGTGATGTGGATTGTGGGTAATCAGGATAACGCCCAGCCCTTTTTGCTTCGCGGCTTTCACGAACCGGAGCACCATTCCCGATTGCTTGACGCCAAGCGCGGCAGTGGGCTCGTCCAAAATCAGCACCCGCGCACCGAAGTACACCGCTCGTGCAATCGCCACCACCTGTCGTTGACCACCCGACAATGTATTGATAGGGACCTCGACGTTGGGCAGGTTTACCCCCATCTTGGCTAGTTCTTCCCCAGCGATAGTGCGCATCGTATCGGTTTTCAATGTCCCCAGCGCACCAGTGATTTCCTGGCCCAGGAAGAAATTGCGCCACACCGACATCTCCGGCACAACGGCGAGATCCTGATATACCGTTGCTATACCGCGATCCAGAGCCGCTTTTGGTCCGGCGAAGTGAACTTCTTCCCCATCGACGAGCAGCTCACCGCTGGAGTGCGGGTGCCGACCAGCCAAGATCTTGATGAGTGTGGACTTGCCCGCACCGTTATCGCCTAGGACACAGGTTACTTCCCCTGGGTGAATCCGCAGGTTAACCCCATCCAAAACGTGGATCGGCCCGTAGTCCTTGGTGACATCGCGCAATTCGATCAGTGCCACACCGGATTCAACACCCACACCAACCGGTACTGCACTTCCACCCGCACCGGTACTCACACCGGATTCAACACCCACACCAACCGGTACTGCACTTCCACCCGCACCGGTACTCACACCGGCACCCGCCACGCCTCCGTTCGCATCGACATTCACCTGCTCCTTGTTCCCTCGAGAAAATTTCCGCAACATAGTCGAGATCACGCCTTTCCGCTAGTGAATCGAGAAACGGAATTATTGGTCAGCACAGCAAACAGCAACATTGCGCCTAGGAAGAACTTAAACCAGTCAGGGTTCCAGCCTGCGTACACAATGCCTTGGTTGGTCATGCCGAAAATCAAAGCCCCCACGGCCGTGCCCACGGCGGTACCCTTTCCGCCGGTGAGCGCGCACCCGCCGATGACGGCGGCGATGATGTACAGGAATTCGTTGCCCACACCCTGACCCGCCTGGATCGAATCGAATGCGAATAAGTTATGCATGCCCACGAACCATGCGGCAAATGCCACGAACATGAACAGAATGACCTTCGTCCGTCGCACTGGTACACCGACGGCACGGGCCGCTTCGGCGTCACCCCCCACGGCGAAGATCCAGTTACCGAAACGGGTCTTAAACAGCAAGAAGCTAGCAAACGCCACGAAAAGCAACCACCAGAACACGGTGACGTTAATACTCACTCCAAAGATATCCACGCTGGAAGCAAAAACCCGACGTGCGGATTCGAAACCTTCCATATCACTGATGGACGGGGTAGCAACCTGCCCGGTGACTAGCTTGGTGACAGCCAGGTTAATGCCCTGCAGCATGAGAAACGCTGCCAACGTGATCAGGAAGCTGGGGATTCCCGTTCGCATCACCAAGTACCCGTTGCACGCTCCAATAGCCAGGGCAATCAGCAGGGAGAGGAACACACCGACCCAGGAATTCAGCCAGAAGTTGTAGTTCAGCATCGTCGCAGCCAGCGCAGAGGTGGTCACCGCCACGCCGGAGGACAAATCGAATTCATCGCCGATCATCAGCACACCGACGGCTAGCGCAATGATCCCCATGGTGGAGCTGGCGTACAACACGGTTGCAAACGCGTCGGCGCTACGGAAGCTCGGTGCCACAATCATGAACAGTGCGAAAATAACAAGTGCGCCGAGGACGGAGGCGAACTCCGGACGTTTAAGCCAACTGGCCATTAACGAAGTCCTTTCTTGGCTGCATCCTCGATGGTTTCCACATTGGAGTTATCCACAAAACTTGGACCGGTGAGTACCGCCTTCCCACCGCCGACGGTGGAGCCGTTACGCTGGGCTAACCACAGCGCGTCGATCGCCATGTAACCCTGCAGGTAGGGCTGTTGATCCACAGCCCACTGAATATCACCCTTCTTGATGGCGGCGACCAACTCGGCATTGGTATCAAAAGTGGCGATCTTGACGTTGCTACCTGCGGTCTTGGCGGATTTCACGCTGGTCAGGGCCACGGGCGCAACTAGGCCCATGATCCAATCGATGCTCTTATCCTGCGCCAACTTTGCCTGCACGGTGGACTGCACGTTCGTGAGATCCATCCCGTTGACGTAAAGGTTTTCAACATCGCCCTTGCCAGCGAGCCCCTTCTTAATTCCACCACACCGTGATTCCTGGCTGGGGTTACCTTGCTCGTGAATCACGCACAGCACCTTCTTGGCCCCGTCGTTAGCCAGCCTCTGGCCGGCTTGCTCCCCGGCCACCTTTTCGTCTTGCCCAAAGAACGCCGAGATACCGTAGCGCCCATAGTTATCCATTCCGGAGTTCAGCGCCACCGTGGGAATCCCAGCATCCACGGCGCGCTTCGCAGCAGGTCCCAATGCTTCGGGGGTTGGCATCGTTAAAGCCAAACCGTCGACCTTGGAATCAATCGCGTTGCGCACTAGGTTGGCTTGATCCGGAGCTTGCGGCGAGGAGCTGTAGCGCAGCTCCAAGTTGTTCTTCTTCGCCGCGTCTTCCGCTCCTGCCCGCACGAGGTCCCAGAAAGTATCCCCGGGCGCGCCATGGCTCACCATCGCTACGGTGTAACGCGGGGTATCCACGCCCCCGCCACCGCCGGACTCGCCGGTATCACGCGGCCGCCCTCCGGTTGCCGAGCAACCACTGAGGATTATCGACGCCGCAAGCAGCGCGGCCACGATCACCACTAGGCGCACACGGCCAATGGCGAAAACGGGTGAATGAGTCTCCGATGCTGTTATTGGGGACGAAGACAAGCGCTGAAGCTGGCTGCGCTGGGACTGAGGATTTACCGATTGTGGTCGCACAAATTCTGATTATGCGCAGGTCGGAAGGGATGAGTCAATTTATTCAATGACGTTCTTAAACGTTTCAGTGGCCCCCACCTGCGCAGACTGAACCGCCTTCGTTTGACCTAAAGCCTTCAGAGAGGGGTGGGCTTCACCTGCGCAGACTGAACCGCCTTCGTTTGACTTGAAACCTTCAGAGAGGGGTGGGCTTCACCTGCGCAGACTGAACCGCTAGTTCGCGCCGTCTTGGTCCTCCGCGTCATCATCCAAGCTAAGACCCAACTCTTCTAGCTCCGCCTTGAGGTTTTCCATCGACAACTCCAGCCGGGGATCCTCCGCCACCTCGTGGCTGTGCAAGCCCCGTAGCCCAGAAGACAAGTGGTCGTGGTCGTGCTCGTGGGCGTCGGTACCCAAAGAACCGTCAGCACCCAGTACGCCTCCAACTTCGGCGTACGCTGGGTAGATGACATGCTGGGCTAAGTCCTCACGCAGGCCCTGCGGGCAGTAGGCAACGTCCAGTGCGTTGGTGGTCAGCTCCAACATTTGCCACAACTCCAGATCGAATTCCTCGATGAGGCGCGCAAATTCCTGGGTCATGGTGGTACCGGAAACCAAGCGGTTATCCGTATTCACCGTGCAGTGGAAGCCCATGTCGTACAACAGGTTGAAGGGGTGATCGGCGATCGATTCGCACACACCGGTTTGGGTGTTCGAGGTGGGACAAATCTCCAAGGTGATGCGCTGATCCAGCATTGCCGTTGCCACGGGCCCCAATTCGATACCTGCCATGGTGGCATTGAAGTCCTCGTAGACGCGCACGCCGTGACCGATTCGTCGAGCCCCCTGCGCCAGAGCCGAGCGGAGGGAATCCACACCATCGGCTTCTCCAGCGTGAATGGTGAACGGCACCAGGTTTTCACGCAATAGCGCAAATGCCTCGGCGTGCTTTGATGGCGGGAAGCCCAGTTCTGCACCCGCAATGTCAAAGCCCACCACATAGCCTTGGCCTGGGGTGTGCTTACCGTAGTTATCAACGGTCAACTGGGCGATTTCCGTGGCACGATCTGCATGTCGCATGGCGCAAAGGATGAGGCGCACATGGATGGTTTTGTTGTCACGTTCAGCTACCAGTCGCTCACCTTCCTGCACGCCCTGAACGGTGGCCTCCACAACGTCTTGCAGGCTCAATCCCGCGTTCAGGTGCTGCTCTGGGGCATACCGCAGTTCGGCGTAACACACGTTGTCCGCGGCGAGGTCTTCGACCGCCTCGCGGGTGACACGAATCAACGCCTCGCGCGTCTGCATAACCGCAGTAGTGTGATCGAAAGTGGTGAGGTAAGTGGGCAGATCACCCGAATTAGCTGCATCATAAAACCACTTTTCCAATTCTTCCGGGTTAGTGGTGGGCAGCTTGTCGTAACCGCTTTCTTCAGCCAGCTCAATGATCGTGGCTGGGCGCAACCCGCCGTCAAGGTGATCGTGGAGTTCAACCTTAGGCAGGCTGGCGATGGTGGACAGAAGTTCGCTATCAACGTGGCTCATAAACCACTAGTTTAGCGAGGCTGGTTGTCCAACCTTCAGCGAGCGTCGAAACGCGCGGCTTTAGTGGGCGTCGTAACGCACATTGATGATCGCCGCCGGTGGTGCCTCCGGCGTGACCTGGGAGAGCGCACGGTCGGTGGTTGCAGCCCATGCGGAGCAATACAACACAA
Source organism: Corynebacterium sp. HMSC28B08 (assembly GCF_001806865.1). Classification (NCBI taxonomy): domain Bacteria; kingdom Bacillati; phylum Actinomycetota; class Actinomycetes; order Mycobacteriales; family Corynebacteriaceae; genus Corynebacterium; species Corynebacterium sp. HMSC28B08. Next base: position 36,917 of record NZ_KV786147.1, on the reverse strand, counting down.
TGCGCCACACGAAGTACATCAAGACCATCACACCGATGATTGGACCGAAAGCCGCTCCCGCGGGGTTGCTCAGCGCGTTGGAGAAAAACACCGTCGCAAACTGTTTGAAGACCTCGAAGGCTACGGCGCCGATGATCGCAGCGCGGAAAACAGAAGGACGGTCAGTCTTCGTTCGTGGCAGGTACGCGATGAGCCACACAAACACGATGTAGTTGGCAATCAGGGCGACCACTAGTGCAACAAGGAAGGTGAGAATGCGGATGCCCGGGATATCCGACAAGTGCAGCATCTCCAGCAGGCGCATGGTCAACCCGGAGTTTCCAATGGCGGTTACAGCAAAGGCAACGATGAGCGCAATGAGTAGGACGATGAGCCCAATGAAGTCCTTGACCTTACCCATGATGAAGTTCTTCGGGGTACCAGAAACCTTCCACATTTCGGAGGCCCCCATGCGCAGATGCGCCATCCAACCCAACCCAGTCCACAGGGCGAGGAGCAAACCGATGGAGAATACCGAGGCTCGCTGTTCAACCGCCTGGTGGATGATTGTCGTCAGAGTTTCACTCATCTTGTCGCCACCGGATTGGGCAACCTTGTCGATGACCTTATTCAGTAGTTCTTGGTTTCCCGCCAACACCATCGCGGTGATAGAAAATGTCAGCATCAGGAGGGGGAACAGGGAGAGAACCGAAAAGTAAGTGATGCCGGCGGCAAACTGGTTGCCACCTCTTTCGGAATAGCGCTCCTGCATGCGCATGATGTGGTCGAACCAAGGCCACTTCTCACGGTATTTATCGATCGCGCCCGGATTATCTTCCCGCGCACGCTCAACGCCGTAGTCGTCGAGCTTGTCCTTATTGGGGTCGGTTGTTTTTGTAGCCACCGAAGCGTTCCAGCCTTTCCGTGGTGATATGAAACGTCATAGTGGAGCCTACTATGTGAGCCCGCGTCTCACTGGGGGCTCGCCACGTTATCGCCCTGCGCCTCCAGAAAAACCCACCCCGGGGCGCGCGTAGGTCATGGTGGGGTCACGCGCCTAGCGCAACGGTTATTTGCCCGCAGCCAAGAAACCCACCCGGTCATAGACCTGTTCCAAGGTGCGCGTAGCGATCTCACGAGCACGTTCCGCACCCTTAGCTAGCACGCGCTCCAGCTCAGCGCGGTCGGACATGTACTCGTCGAACTGTGCACGCAATGGGGAACAGAACTCCTCTAGAACCTCGGCCGTGTCCTTCTTCAGGTCGCCATAACCGGAGCCCGCGGCCTGGTAACCTGCCACGATGTCATCAATCGACCTGCCGGACAAACTGGACTGGATCACCAACAGGTTGGATACGCCAGGTTTGTTTTCTTTGTCGTAGCGGATCTCGGCATCGTTATCCGTTACCGCCGAGCGAATGCGCTTGGCCGATACCTTGGGATCATCCAACAAGTTGATGATGCCTTTGGGATTGTCCCCGGACTTACTCATCTTGGCAGTAGGCTCCTGTAGGTCGTAAATCTTCGCGGCGGATTCGGGGATGAAGCCTTCGGGCACCACGAAGGTCTTCTTATACCGCGAGTTAAAGCGTTCTGCGAGGTTACGCGTGAGTTCTAGGTGTTGGCGCTGATCCTCCCCCACCGGCACTAGGTTCGGGCGATAAAGCAAAATATCTGCCGCCATCAGCATTGGGTACGCGTACAGACCCGAAGTGGTGTTCTCGCTGCCTTGTTTTGCCGATTTATCCTTGAACTGAGTCATGCGGCGCGCTTCACCATCCCCGGTGATGCACATAAATACCCACGCCAATTGGGCATGCTCGGGCACATGAGACTGCACGAACAACGTGGAACGCTCAGGGTCGATGCCTAGGGCTAGCAGCTGAGCTGCGCCCGCTAAGGTGCGATTGCGTAGATCTTTCGGGTTGTACCCCGGCACGGTAATGGCGTGCTGGTCAGGGATGAAGTACAGCGTGTCGTAATCATCCTGCAAATCAATAAACTGCTTGACCGCTCCCAAGTAATTTCCGAGGTGATAGGAATCGCTGGTGGGCTGCAGGCCGGATACCACGCGCTGTTTGCGCTCGGGGTGAGCTGTCGCTGCACCATTGTTGGTTGCGGCTACAGTTTCTGCACTAGTTTCAGGGGTGTTTTCAGTATTAGACATAGTTGTAACTTTACTCCGGCAGAAAACTAGCGCCCATCGGGTCCTTCTTCTTCCTCTTCTTCCTCTTCTCGGCGGACGTTACCGACCCTTCTTTTCTTTAATGTTCGACGCCGAACTCCCGCGCGATTAAGTATCCACATCGTCAAGCGCCCCGCTGGGTCACGGGCGTATTGGCGCTCCTGATACTCGAATACCGGCAGGGAGATTTTGAAGTAGATGGACAACACACGCAGGGTGAACGCCACCACCAATGTGACAATGACCGTCACTTGTTCAGGTACTCCGTTGGTGTGCATGACGTAATACAACACTGCCGCCACAAAAGCGACGGAGGCATACAATTCGTCCGAAAATACGAGAGGCACGCGGTCGCACAGGATATCGCGGGCCACACCGCCGAACACACCTGTGACCACAGCTGCCATGCAGGCAATGATCAAGCCATGCCCCTCCCCTAGAGCAACTTGCGTGCCGAGCACGGAAAAAGCAGCCAAACCCAGAGAGTCGAGCAATAGGAAGATGGTCCGGAAGTAACTCATCAATACGCTCGTCAGCACGGTGACGAGGGCCGCGACCACCACAATCAACAAGAAGACTGGCTCATTCACCCACCTCAGTGGGTAGTGTGCAAGCAAGAGATCACGCATGGTTCCGCCACCGAGGGCAGTGACACAGGCGATCATGCACACACCGAACAAGTCCATGCGCTGTCGCCCCGCGGCTAGGGCAGCCGTCATGGCTTCTGCGGTAATACCGATAACGAAAAGTACGGTGAGCATAAGGAACGTACCTTTCTACATCAACACTTCACGAAGTTTCGGATTCGGACCCACATCGATGTTCGAACCCGCATCGTTGTTCGGACCTACATCGTTGTTCGGACCCACACCGTTGTTCGGACCCGCATCATTGTAGGCCACTGTCCGCGCACCTCAAACGACACCGCAGAACCCGCCAGCCGCTTAGGCGTATTCAACGATCACAGGCGAATGGTCAGACCAGCGCAAGTCGTAAGCTTCCGCGCGATCAACCCACGCATTGTTGGCCACACGTGCGCGCTCCAGCATCCCCTCGGTCGCCACATGTAGGTCAAGCCGCCATCCCGCACCCGTGTCGAATGCCTGTCCGCGGTAAGTCCACCACGAATACGGCCCATCTGCTTCTGGGTTAAGGCGACGGACAACATCGAACCACTGCGGGTTCTCACTCGCCCCCTCCCGCAGACGTTGTTGCGCGAGCGGCGTTGGCGAATAATCCACGGCCCCATAGAAATCCCCTGCGCGACCCGCTGGGTTGCCGGTGCGCGCTGAATCGGTTTCATCGCCCACTTGAGTACTCTCATCCGGCCACGAGCCCAAGATAGAGTCCATGAATGCCCGCTCATCTGGCAAGAATCCGGACTTGGTGCGGTTGGTACGCCAATTCTTCAAATCTGCGCGCCGGTGGCAAATGTTCCAATCTCCGCCGATAATCATGTTTTCCGGTTGACCATCAACCGTGCAGGCAGCCCGTTGCTGCATGAAGTGGCCGAAAGAATCTAAGAACCGATACTTCTCGTCCTGCTTTTCGCTGTTCGCCGCTCCACTGGGCAGGTACAGGGAGGCCACAGTCACGGGCCCAAAATGTGTATTGACCCGGGCTTCGATATACCGCCCGGAATCATCGAACTCCCGCGCACCGGGCGAGGCGGTCAGGCCGGCTTGCTCTTCGGCGTGGGCAAACCCGGTGGCCACGTGGGTAAGGGGTAGGCGCGATAGGATCCCGACGCCCGCACGCCCCTTAGCTGCGGCCTCCGCCTGGACCAGGTGCCATCCGGCTTCGAGAGCCGGGGCCAGCGCTGCTTCGGTTTGTTTTTCGTTAGCACGCACTTCTTGCATGAGGACCACATCGGCGCTGGTGTTCTCCAGCCAAGGGAGGATACCCAGGTTCGTTTCGCTGCGCTGTTTAGCCGCCGCGCGAATTCCGTTCACGTTTACCGTTGCCACCGTTAAAGTCATGGCCTCTACCCTAGTCAGTGGCGTTGGTGGGGAGGCTGTGGGCGTCGGTGGAAAAGAAAAAGCCAACGCGACTAGCCGGAGTTCTCAATGACCAGGCCCCGCCAAGAGGCGCGAGCACACCACGAGAAGATCGGGAAGCTCAGACAAGAAGCGGGCTAGGCGCGGGCAAGCTGGCGCCGGCGCAGCATGTAGGTCGGTACCCACACCACCACGCCACAGGCAGCCATGATCGCACCGGCCAAGGCAGGCGAAGCATAGCCCATGCCTGCGGCGATGACTTGCCCGCCAACGAAGGCGCCCGTGGCATTGGCGATATTGAGCGCAGAGTGGTTGAGGGCCGCAGCAAGGTTTTGGGCATCTCCAGCAACGTCCATGAGTCGCATCTGCAGGCTGGGAACCAGGATGGAGCCGGTCATGCCAATCAAACCGAACACGGTGATGGCCAAGGGTGCGTTGGCGGAGACAAATCGGAAGAGGGTGAGGATGAAAATCAACGTGACCAGCACGCCGCAGATGGTGTATTCCAGATTGCGGTCGGCCAGGATGCCACCAATATAGGTGCCGATGACCATTCCGATGCCGTAGACCATCAGAGGAATCCACATGAGGGAGGGATTAAAACCAGCACGCTCGGTTAACGTCCAGGTGATGTAGGTATAGACCGCAAACATGCCTCCAAAGCCGACGGTGCCGATTGCTAGGGTGAGCAGCACTTGGGAATTCACGAGCGCGCCGAGTTCGGTAACGGGATTGGTGGCTGGCATGAGGGTCATGTGGGGGACGGTGAACCACAGCGAGATGAAGGTGAAAACACCGATGAGGGTGACCAGGAGGAACGCAAGGTTCCAGCCGAATGTGCCACCGAGCCACTGTGCAACGGGCACGCCGATGACCGTCGCAACCGAAAGGCCCATACTAACTAAAGCCACCGACTTGCCACGCTGACCGGGTGGGGCCATCGAGGCAGTGATAAGCGCGGTGACGGAGAAGTACGCACCGTGGGGCAGACCGGCGATGAAACGCGACAGAACAAGAAGGTCGTAGTTGTGTGCGAATACCGTGAGCCCGTTACCGATGGTGAAGGCGATCATGAGGATCAGCGCTAGCCGGCGACGGGGAATCTTTCCCGTCAGAGTGGTGATGAGGGGGGCGCCGACGACTACGCCCAAGGCGTAGGCGGAAATAATGTGACCGGCGGTATCTTCCGTGATATTGAAGTCAGCGGCGATGTATTTGAGCAATCCCATCGCCACGAATTCCGTAGTCCCGATACCGAAACCGCCGAGGGCCATGGCGAACATCGCGAAGGTGCGACGGCGTGAGCCCATCTCGGTTTGGCGAGGGATCGGGCGGCGAGAAAGACGATTGGAAACGGCGTTCGAGTCTTTCGTCATTGTCGAGGATCGCAGTGAGGGCTGTGGAACCTTGGAGGGAGACATAAAGAGGGCGGACTCCAAAAAATTTATGAAACTATTTACTATTCTGGCCACACAGTAGCCCGTGAACCCGTATCATTCACAAGTTTCGGGTTTAACGTATTGTGGGGAAGGTAAAACGATAACATCTGACCGCTTAATACTGAATGCAGGGAGAAGAACGCCACATGGCAAACATCATCTACACCCGCACTGACGAGGCCCCACTACTGGCCACGTATTCGCTCAAGCCCATCGTAGAAGCTTTCGCTGCCACCACCGGTGTGCAGGTGGAAACCCGCGATATTTCACTTGCAGCGCGCATCCTCGCCGCATTCAACGACAGGCTACCCAAGGAGCAACAGGTCAACGATGCACTCCAGGAACTCGGCGAGCTAGCCAAGACTCCCGAGGCCAACATCGTTAAGCTACCTAACATCTCCGCATCCGTACCGCAGTTGAAAGCCGCGATCGCCGAGCTACAAAAGGCCGGTTACGATCTGCCGGATTACCCAGCCGAGCCTTCCACGGACGAGGAAAAGGACGCGCGCACCCGTTACGACTCAGTCAAGGGCTCCGCTGTAAACCCCGTCCTGCGCGAGGGCAACTCCGATCGGCGCGCACCAAAAGCCGTGAAGAACTTCGTGCGCAAGCACCCACACTCTATGGGTGAATGGACCGCCGATTCGAAGACCAACGTTGCCACCATGGAGGCCGATGACTTCCGGCACAACGAGCAGTCCGTCATCATGCCAGCAGACGACACGTTGCGCTTCCAACTGGTACAGCCCAACGGCGAAACCGTGGTACTGAAGGATGAGCTGCCGGTTCTGAGAAACGAGATCGTCGACGCCACGGTGTTGAGCGCGAACGCCTTGGATACGTTCCTGCGCGCCCAGGTTTCCCGAGCTAAGGCCGAAGGTGTTCTATTCTCCGTTCACCTCAAGGCCACCATGATGAAGGTCTCGGACCCCATCATCTTCGGTCACGCTGTACGCGCCTACTTCTCTGACGTGTTCGAGGAGTACGGTGACGAGTTGTTGGGCGCGGGCCTGAACGGAGAAAACGGCTTGGGCGCCATCCTGGACGGTTTGGAATCCTTGAAGCACGGTGCAGAAATCAGCGAGGCTATTGAGAAGACCCTCAAGGACAGCGCCGACTTGGCGATGGTGGACTCCGATAACGGCATCACCAACCTGCACGTCCCATCCGATGTGATCGTGGATGCGTCCATGCCAGCGATGATCCGTAACTCGGGGCAAATGTGGAACGCCGACGGGAATACTCAGGACACGCTCGCAGTTCTACCCGATTCCTCCTACTCGGAGATCTACCAAGTTGTCATCGACGACTGCCGCAAGAACGGCGCTTTCGACCCGACCACGATGGGCACCGTTCCCAACGTTGGCCTGATGGCGCAGAAGGCCGAAGAGTACGGGTCCCACGATAAGACTTTCAAGATTCCTCACGACGGACGTGTTCAGGTGCTGAACTCCGCTGGCGAGGTTCTGATGGAACACGAAGTTTCCCAAGGCGATATTTGGCGTGCATGCCAGGCCAAGGACATTCCTGTGCAGGACTGGGTGAAGCTGGCTGTCAATCGCGCTGCGGCGACGGGCGCCCCGGCGGTGTTCTGGTTGGATCCGGAGCGCGCTCACGATCGCAATATGATTGAACAGGTCAACAAGTACCTGGGTGATCACGATACTGAGGGCTTGGAGATTCACATCATGAGCCCAACCGAGGCGTGCCAGTTCTCCCTGGACCGCATCCGCGCCGGCAAGGACACGATCTCTGTGACCGGCAACGTTCTGCGTGATTACCTCACCGACCTATTCCCCATCATGGAGCTAGGTACATCCGCCAAGATGCTCTCCATCGTTCCGTTGATCGCTGGTGGCGGCCTGTTCGAGACCGGTGCCGGTGGTTCCGCGCCAAAGCACGTCCAGCAAGTGCAGAAGGAAAACCACCTGCGTTGGGATTCCTTGGGCGAGTTCCTTGCGTTGGCTGAATCCCTACGCAAGCTGGCCGAGACCGATAACAATCCACGCACTCCAATCTTGGGTGATGCACTGGACGTGGCAACGGAGAAGGTTCTAGACCAGGACAAGTCCCCTTCCCGCAAGGTTGGCGAGATCGACAACCGCGGTTCGCACTTCTACCTGGCAATGTACTGGGCACGTGAGCTTGCCAACCAGGACCGTGACGAGGAGCTTGCAAAGGTTTTCGCTCCTGTCGCCGATGCGTTGGAACAGAAGGAACAGGAAATTTCCCAAGAACTCATTAATGTGCAGGGCACCCCTGCCGATCTAGGCGGTTACTACTGGCTGGATGATGAAAAGGTCAACAAGGTTATGCGTCCTTCGGAGACGTTCAACCAGATCATTGACTCTCTGAAGAAGTAACCCCCCCCCCTTTTTAGTCGCTGGTCTTCGGGCCCGTCGCTCCTGCGCAGGAAACCCTTCGGCGCTGCACCTCCTCACATCAGAGGGATGCAGCGCCGAATTCTATTCAACCCCCACGGCGGCTTCGCCCTCGGGAGGCACCGACCACCGACTGCGCCTCACAACGAACCTAAAACAATGGCCTGCACAACCAATTAACCCTGGATAGCTTCCCGCAGCAGGTGAGCCGCCTCCGTTGGGGTTTTGCCAACCTTTACCCCAGCTGCCTCAAGCGCTTCCTTCTTCCCCTCGGCGGTACCACTCCCGCCGGAAACGATCGCTCCCGCGTGACCCATGGTCTTACCCTCTGGGGCAGTGAAGCCCGCAATGTAGGCAACCACCGGCTTGGTCACGTTGTCCTTGATGTACTCAGCCGCGAACTCCTCCGCATCGCCACCGATCTCGCCGATCATGATGATCGCGTCTGTATCCGGGTCCTGCTGGAAGGCTTCGATGGCATTGATGTGCGTAGTACCGATAATCGGGTCACCACCAATACCAACAGCGGTGGAGAATCCTAGGTCGCGCAGCTCATACATCATCTGATAGGTCAGCGTGCCGGACTTCGAAACCAAACCGATGCGCCCCTGATTCGGGGCGGTTTCGGCAGGGATGATGCCCACGTTGGTCTGCTCCGGGCTAATAATGCCTGGGCAATTCGGGCCAATGATCCGGGTCTTGCCAGACTGGCGCGCAAGGGCGAAGAATTCTGCGGTGTCCTTCACCGGAACACCCTCCGTGATGCAGACGACCAGTGGCATCTCGGCCTCAATCGCCTCTACCATTGCTGACTTCGTGAAAGCAGCGGGTACGAAGACAACGGAAACATTCGCACCGGTCTCCTCCATGGCATCGGCCACGGATCCAAACACAGGAACGGACTTACCGCCGTCGAACTCCACGGTCGTCCCGGCCTTCTTGGGGTTCACACCACCAACGATGTTGGAACCGGAGTTCAGCATCCGCTGGGTGTGCTTACGCCCCTCAGAGCCGGTCATGCCCTGGACGACGATCTTGGATTCGGAATTAACGAAAATAGCCATAGTTGTAGGTGATCCTTTTCTTCGTCGAGGGAATTACGCTTGGCTCTTGTGGTTACCAGCGCGCACCTGGTGAGCGATTTCTGCGGCGCGGCGCGCGGCGTCGTCCATAGAACCGACCATCTCAACACCCGGCAAACCCGCCTGCTCGAGAATCTGGCGCCCCAAGTCAGCATTGTTGCCGTCGAGGCGGACGACGAGAGGTTTAGGCTCCACGCCCTGATCCTGCAGGATCTTGAAGGCGCTGACGATTCCATTGGCAACCTCATCGCAGGCTGTGATGCCACCGAAGACGTTAACGAATACGCTCTTGACCTGCTTATCACCCAGAATCACGCCCAGGCCGTTGGCCATAACTTCCGCACTGGCGCCACCACCGATATCTAAGAAGTTCGCCGGCGCCGGCTTTGAATCGAACTGCTCACCGGCGTAGGCAACAACGTCCAAAGTGGACATCACAAGTCCCGCGCCGTTGCCAATCACACCTACGTTTCCGTCCAGCTTGACGTAGTTGAGGTCTAGCTCTTTGGCCTTGAGCTCCAACGGGTCCGTGGAGGAAGGATCAGCCAAGTCTGCGTGATCCGGGTGGCGGAATTCGGCGTTATCGTCCAGGGAAACCTTGCCGTCGAGGGCGACGATCTGGCCGTCACCGGTCTTCACCAGCGGATTGACCTCAACCAAGCTGGCATCTTCTTCGGAGTACACCTTGTACAGGGTCTGCATCACTGGGACGATCTTGTCTACATCTTCGCCAGTCATGCCACCCTGTTCGGCGATCTCGCGCGCAATCTGCTCGGTCAGACCTTCCAGTGCAGTAAAGTTGCGGCGAACCAGCGCCTCTGGCTTTTCTACCGCCAGTTTTTCGATCTCTACCCCGCCTTCCTTGGAGAACATGGCCAGGTAACGACGGCGGGTGCGGTCCAGCAGAATTGAGAAGTAGTACTCCTCCGCGATATCTGCGCCTTCCGCAATCATGACCTTGTGAACGGTGTGCCCCTTGATGTCCATGCCCAGGATCTGCTCGGCATGCTGCGCAGCTTCCTCTGGGCTCTTGGCTAGTTTCACACCGCCGGCCTTGCCACGGCCACCGGTTTTCACCTGAGCTTTAACTACAACAACTGGGGTTCCCAGTTCTTCTGCCGCCTGTTTAGCCTGTTCGGGGGTTGTCGCTACCTTTGCGCGCAGTACGGGCACGTGGTGTGCCTCGAACATGTCACGGGCCTGGTATTCGTAAAGATCCACGTTGTCTCCATTGGGGGTTTGACTGCGTTTTCTTTGCGGTTCCCGTCCTGTGGCCTCTTTTTGTACCGACGCCACGCCGTGCATCAGCCCTGAGACCCTGGGTGCGGTCCAATCCCCGAGCGTACAGATTTTTTGTGTGGCTGCCCCTAGCCTTTAGTGCAGGCGGTGATGGGTTCCCGAGATATCCACATAACGGTACTTCCTGTATGCCCCGATGCGGGATCACTCTTGCGAGCACACCGCAGGATGCCGAACTGTTCATGGAATTCAACGACTTTGGCAAAGTGATGCGGTTGGTGGTTATAGACTGTGACCTGCCCGCGAGGGGTAGCTAGGGTAGCCTTCATCCCCTCCACGTTGAGGACTTCGACTGGCACCCATTTTTCTGCGGGACCGTTGGCGGCACGCAGCACCGGCCCGTGGTGGGGCTTATGTCCGGGCGCTAGCACGTTGCATTCGGCTGCGCTGCAGTGTTGGTGTTGGATGTGCCGCGGGGGCAATTCCAGATCATCCCCGTCGTGCAGGCGGGCTTTGTTCCGGCTGTGGGAGTACAGAAAGCTAGGGCTCAAGGAAGCGAAGGCAAGTAGTGCCCCATATTGGCTGCGGAACACCCGCACGTGTGATTTTCCTCCGGCAGAGAAGGTAAGGCTGGCGCCGGCGCAGGAGTTTACGTGGGCTTCAACCCAGTCATCTGCGGAACTGTTGGGCACGGAATCAGGAATGTGAATGGACATGTCGTCAGACACAGAAAGTCTCCTAGCAAAAAAATGTTCGCTCTTCCAGCGGGCGGTAGCCTCGCTGGCCGATCTTCTCCCGGGGGCACCGTGCGCAGAACGAGCGCGGTTGCCAGCCGACAAGCCGGGAGGCTTAGAATCGTCGGTCTTCTTGATCGCACAGCAGAGCTTAACAGACAGCTTGGTCTACTTTCAACTTAGCCCCCCGCGAGCACTAAAACAGACCAAGCGGTACGAAAAATATACATCGATTCACCTGCCACTTTTCCAAAAAACGACGAAAAAATAGACAGAGCGGTTTACAATCCCTTTCATGCGGGCTAAAGTCTCTCTCCAACCGGACTGGGTCATTTCATCCCCGGTGAACTGCGGCCCACAACCGTCGCGAACAACACGAAAAACTAACAAGAATCGAGATCACCCATGTCAACCAAGTACGACAATTCCTCAGCCGATAACTGGGGCTTTGCTACCCGTCAGATCCACGCGGGCCAACCGGTGGATGCCACCGGCGCGCGCAACCTGCCCATCCACTTTTCCTCCTCGTTTGTTTTCGATTCCGCAGAGCACGCTAAGCAGCGTTTCGCGTTAGAGGACTTGGGTCCCGTTTACTCCCGTCTCACCAACCCCACCGTCGAGGTACTGGAAAACCGCATCGCCTCCCTCGAAGGTGGCGTGCACGCAGTCGCGTTCGCGTCCGGTCAGGCTGCGGAGACCGCAGCGATCCTCAACCTCGCCCAGGCCGGCGATCACATCGTGGCCTCCCCGCGCCTGTACGGCGGTACGGAAACTCTCCTGCTCGTGACACTACCGAAGTTGGGCATTACCACTACCTTCGTTGAGAACCCGGATGACCCAGAGTCGTGGCAGGCCGCCGTCCAGGACAATACTGTCGCATTCTACGGTGAGACTTTCGCCAATCCTCAGGCCGACGTTCTGGACATCCCAGCCATCGCGGAAATCGCGCACAAGAACAACGTCCCACTCATCGTGGACAACACCCTAGCCACCGCCGCCCTCGTACGCCCACTGGATTTGGGCGCGGATGTCGTGGTCAACTCCCTAACGAAGTTCTATACCGGTAATGGCTCCGCCCTCGGCGGCATTCTGGTTGACGGCGGCAAGTTCGATTGGACTCAAAAGCGCAATGGCAAGCCCGTCTTCCCCGGCTTCGTGACCCCAGACCCTGCCTACCACGGTTTGAAGTACGCTGACCTTGGCCCGGCCGCTTTCGGCCTGAAGGCACGCGTTGGCCTGCTGCGCGATACCGGCGCTACCCTGTCCGCCTTTAACGCATGGATCTCCACACAGGGCCTCGATACGTTGTCGCTCCGCGTTCGCCAGCACAACGAGAACGCGAAGCAGGTTGCCGAATTCCTCGCTGGTCATGACAAGGTTGCGAAGGTCAACTACGCGGGACTACCCGATAGCCCGTGGTACGCCACGAAGGAAAAACTGGGACTGGAGTACACCGGTGCCGTGCTGTCCTTCGACCTAGCCACCGGAAGCTCCGATCCTAAGGACACCGCGTGGAAGTTCATCGATGCCCTCAAGCTGCACTCCAATCTGGCTAACGTCGGCGACGTGCGTTCCCTCGTGGTCCACCCCGCGACCACCACTCACTCCCAGTCAACCGAGGAAAACCTGGCCTCCGCCGGAGTGTCCCAGGCCACGGTTCGCCTGTCGGTGGGCATTGAGGATATCGACGACATCATCAACGACCTGCGCCAAGCCTTCGACGCGATTTAACGCCCCCACCACCCAGCGACCCCTTCTTTCCCATCATGCGCTCCGAATTACTCCCACCCAATGGCGGCTCGTCCATCATCGAGATCGGCGATGTTGTCACCGAGGGTGGGGTCACTATTCCCGCCGCTCGGTTGTGCCTGCATGCCTTTTATGACGACGCCCACGGCTGCCCCACCGAAGCCGCCCGTCGGCCAATCATTCTCATCGAGCACGCGCTGACCGGCGATGGGAACGCGATGGATTGGTGGTCAGACAATGTGGGCCCCGGCAAGCCCATTGACACGGAACGCTACCTAGTGCTGTGCGCCAATGTGCTGGGAGGGTGCCAAGGCTCCACCGGTCCGGCCAGTTTGCATGCTGACGGCCGCGCCTGGGGATCACGCTTCCCCGGCCTGTCGATCAGGGATATGGTGCAAGCGGAAAACCAGTTGCTGGAAGCGATGGGCGTCGAAAAAATAGCTGCCGTTATTGGTGCTTCGATGGGAGGGGCTAGGGTGCTGGAGTGGACGCTAATGTTCCCCTCCAAAGTCACCAGCGCACTGGCGATTGCCGTTTCAGCGCGCGCGAGCGCCTGGCAGATCGGCATTCAGTCCAGCCAGATTCGCTTTATCGAGGCCGATCCGGACTGGCAGGGCGGCGATTACTACGGAACCGGCCGTGAGCCCAATGAAGGGATGGGGCAGGCGCGGCGGATTGCACACCTGACCTATCGCGGTGAGTTAGAAGTCGACGAGCGATTCGGCACCGATCCGCAACGGGACGAAAATCCCTATGGCCCGTATCGTCGAAGCGACCAGCGTTTTTCCGTGGAGAGCTATCTGGATCGGCAGGCCGAGAAGCTGAAGGAGCGCTTCGACGCGGGCAGTTATGTGGTGCTGACCGATGCGCTCAACCGGCACGATGTGGGCCGTGGGCGCGGTGGGATGAATGCGGCATTGGGCTCCAGCCAGGTGCCCACCATGGTGGTGGGGGTGGATACCGACATTTTGTATCCGTTCCACCAGCAGGAGCACCTGTCACGCAACTTGGGCGACTTCATCGGGTTATCCAAGATCACGTCTCCAACGGGGCACGATGGGTTCCTCATCGAATCGCGGCAAATGGGGCAGGTGCTGGAGAAGTTCCTGCGGAAAGCAGAGCTACTCGGCGAGGTAGTCGAATAGCTGGGGCGCCGGGGCGGAAGCGGTGCTGACGCGTGACTGCCCAAGGCTGAAGTGTGGTGACGTTGCCACGGCGTGGCTACCCGCGGCCTAAGCGGTACTGACTCGCGACTGCCCAAGGCTGAAGTGTGGTGGCGTTGCCACGGCGTGGCTACCCGCGACCCCAGCGGTGCTGACGCGTGACTGCCCAAGGCTGAAG
>NZ_KV786147.1:0-22771 GCF_001806865.1 Corynebacterium sp. HMSC28B08 | reverse complement strand
GCCCAAGGCTGAAGTGTGGTGACGTTGCCACGGCATGGCTACCCGCGGCCCAAGCGGTGCAGCGGTGCTCGCACCAACTAACTTCCTAGCGATTCCACACCGAGGGCAATCCACATCATTGCCAAACCTAAGGTCGCGCTGAAGATTGAATCGAATTTACGAGAACGAACCGCGAGCACGCCGAGAATTCGGGAATCAACCAGCCAGCGGATCACGGCCAAATACACCAGCGCCAACCCCAAAATGAATACGCCCCGGCGCCAGTGGTTCATCACAATAAGCCCGAAGACGACAATGAGTAAACCCGCGAAACCGTAGATCAACCCGCGTTGCAGCGAGGCCCGCAGAGGGGACGGCGGCACAACCCGATCGTGGGGATTGGCCAAAAGATGCTCTCGCACTCCCCCGATCCGCGCATGGGCGGAATGCTGATGGGGAGTGTGCGGAGAGTTGGGCGACATAGCTAACCGATCTGTTTTCTATGGAACTGCTGCTGTGCTTTTGGGTTCAGGGGGCGTGCTGCTCCGCGACTGGTACGTTCCTCATCCGGGTGTTGTCCCGCCGCGGGTTCGAACCTCCGAGCTACTGCTGCACCAGGAGCTCCGCACGTTCTACCACGTTGCGCACCAAGAAAGCGCGGGTCAGCGGGCCCACACCACCTGGGTTTGGGGAGATCGCTCCGGCTACTTCCCACACGTCAGGGTGTACGTCACCTGCAAGCTTGCCGTCTTCACCGCGGGAAACACCGACGTCGAGAATGGCTGCACCGGGCTTGACCATATCGGCAGTGAGCATGTGGGGCACGCCAGCAGCGGCAACAATGACATCCGCGTTGATGGTCTCTGCCTTCAGGTCCCTCGTACCGGTATGACACAGGGTAACGGTGGAGTTCTCGCTGCGGCGGGTGAGCATCAATCCGATGGGCCGACCAACCGTGACACCACGCCCGATCACGACAACCTTGGCGCCATTGAGTTCAACATCGAACCGGCGCAACAAGCTGATCGCACCATTTGGGGTACAAGGCAATGGCGCCGGCTCGTTGAGAACCAGCTTGCCCAGGTTGACCGGGTGCAACCCATCGGCATCCTTCGCGGGATCGATGCGCTCTAGCACCGCGTTTTCATCCAAGTGCTTGGGCAGCGGAAGCTGCACGATGTACCCGGTGCAGGCATCGTCAGCATTGAGCTCATCAATTACGGCATTGAGCTCTTCTTGCGTAACGTCCGCTGGCAGGTCACGGCGGATCGAGTTAACACCAATCTGCTCGCAGTCCTTGTGCTTCATGCGCACGTAGGAGTGACTAGCTGGGTCATCCCCCACCAGCACAGTTGCCAGTCCTGGCGTGATTCCCTTGTCCTTGAGCGCCTTCACTCGGTCGGCGAGATCAGCGAAGATCTCGTCGCGGTACAGTTTTCCGTCCAATTTAGTTGCAGCCATAGTTACCAATTATTCCACTTCCGGGCGGCGAATCCACCTTGAGCCCTTCCAACGACCTGCATCCAATCCCATTCTCCATCCTCATCCCCCGCCGCGTTCCCAATCTCCATCTTCATCCACCGCCGCGTGCCCATTCTCCATCTTCATCCACCGCCGCGTTCCTCGCACCTACCTCTTCGCCAACGCCCATCCTCCGCCGCGTTCCCAATCTCCATCTTCATCCCCCGCATCCCTTCTCCGGCATCACTCCCCTCCTCTGCGGCACCAACAATGTTGAATTAGCAGAACGAAAATCGTGGACGGGTTGGAGAGGTTAAGCGGTTGTCGAATTAGCAGAACGAAACGCAAGAAACGGCTTCGCACATGCCGAAGAAGCAGAATGAAACGACTGCGAAACGACGATTTTTGTGCATCTCGTTCTGTTTGTTGAACGTGTTTTGCGTTTTGAAACGCGTTTCGTATTTCGAACGCGTTCTGCACACCCCACCGCCGGAAGAAAACCGAACCTAATCCACGTAAAATGTGTCACGGATTCAGGCGAGGAAAATACTCATCACACCACGGGCAAGAAAGACGCCGGCAGTGGAATAAAGTACAAGTGCTGCCAGTCACGCACTTGAATTAACCGTCACCCTTGCTTGTTTCGATTCCGATACGCCTGTGCGTGAGTACGAGCAGCGCAATTCGTGCCCTCGCAAAATTTTCGCGACTTATTCTTGGATAAATCAACAAGGTATCGCTCGCACCCAGGGCGGGCACAACGCCGGAATCTGTCGATCCCACCCTGCGGTAAGAATCCCAGTAGGCCCAGCCCTGCCTCTACGCGGATGCGCGAAACAGCATCCGCGCTGTCTGCCGCCCAGTCGATGTGCCAATCCAGATCGTCATGGCGACTGAGATACGGGCGAACACTCAGCACCGCAATTAAACTATTCGTTCGCTCAACGGCACTTTCCATGTCAGGCGCGTCCACAATGGCTCGAAGCTCCGCACGCAACTCCTTGATCTCGCGGTTCCATGTCCGTCCGTTTTTCATGCTTCCTTCGTCAACGCGAAACAAACAATGATCAGCTACGAAGTGCTGCAACCAGCCAGGAGAATCGACAACATCCTCGTTATCCTCACCCGGCTGGGTTCCGTTCGAACCGGCACTATCTGTCTGAGCGCCGTTAGATTTCCCAGTACCCGGCTGGGTCCCATGTGCAGTGGCAACGCTTGGTTGGTTCACGCCCACCTGGGCGGCTCCCACGACTCCCAGGTCCGTGTTAACCAAATCCATGACTAAGGCCATACGAGGTGCGACGTCATGAGTAAAAAGCATGTTGACACCTTACCTAATCCCATGTTTCAATGTTCCCTCGTCATTAGCAAAATCGTTTTTTGATACTCACACATAGGTCATCAATGAAATCTACGGCACACTCCAGCTCCACGTCATCCAGCAACCCGGCACACCCCAGCTCCTCCTCACCCAGCAACCCGGCACACCCCAGCTCCACGTCATCTAGCAACCCGGCACACCCCAACTCCTCCTCACCCAGCAACCCGGCCCACGACCGTGTAAAGCCCCCAGAACATCCCCGGACTCGCCCCAGCATGATCGTGGCCATCCTCGCCGTGCTAGCAGTGGGGTTGAATCTGCGACCGGGAATCACGGGCGTCGCTTTTGTTTTGCCAGGCATTACCGAGGACTTCCACCTCGGATCTACAGCTGCGGGGCTCTTAACAACGGTGCCAATTTTGGCGTTCGTTTTCCTCTCGTCATCCGCGCCCCGCTGGGGGCACAAATTCGGAGTAGCCCGCTGCATCATGGTTTCGCTGCTTGTGCTGCTACTCGGATTCACTGTGCGACTCATCCCCGCAGTGACTGCTCTTTATATCGGCATGGCCGTCGTTGGCGTAGCCATCACCATCGGGAATGTGCTGCTGCCGACGTACATCAAGCATGCCTATCACCAACAAGCAGGTACACTCACCGCGGTTTACACCGTGTCATTATTCCTAGGCCCTTTGCTGGCCGCACTTGGAACCATCCCACTGACGAATGCCTTAGGATCGTGGCGCTGGGGCCTATTCGCGTGGGCCGGACTGATCTTGATTGCGATCCCCCTATGGTTGCCTCACATGCGAGCCGACGGAAAGGGGATGCGCGGCGAAGGCGCCAAGCATCCTTCCAGTCGCCCGCTGTGGTCCAACCCCATCACCTGGGCAGTGACTACTTATTTCGCAATCCTGTCGGTCTTGTTCTACACCATTTCCGCATGGCTGCCCACCATCCTGACCGACCGCGGGATCCCATTGGAACGCGGATCCAGCATGCTGGCAATCATCAACTTCACCGCCATCCCCCTAGCCCTATTGATCTCCCTGCGCGTCCACAACAGCGGCTCGCAGCGCTGGGCCACCGTCACCGGTTCCGCGCTGTTGGCCACAGGTATCTTAGGTATGATCATCGCCCCCACCAGCACGATCGTCGTATGGGCAGTCGTGTTCGGCATGGGTAACGGTGTGGCAACTGGTGTGGGCTTTTCCCTACCCCTCTTGCGCTCCGCCAACGGCCCAACAACCGCCACCCTCGCCGCTCTTTCCCAAACAGCGGGTTACACCCTGTCTGCCATGGGACCGATCACAGCTGGCTTCCTGCACGATCAGACAAATGACTGGATGGTGGTGCTGTGGGTGCTATTCGGCATGCTCGTCATCCAAGGAATTGCAGGCATGATCGCAGGCAGAAATATCTCCTTAGACATCACGGGGAACAGCGGGCAAACCGTCGCCAAGTCCTAAATCCAGGAACAGTCACCGGTTCCACCACACAGCAAGCGCCTAACCACGCGCACAAAAGCTTATGTGTTGGCCGAGGTATGCAGCGCGCGGAGGCAGCGCCCAACCACGCGCGCAAATGTTTGGCGCGCCTTACTCACCGCCAGGGAATCCCATCTGCCGCCATGCTTCATAGGTCGCTACGGCCGCCGCATTGGATAGATTCATGCTCCGGCGCCCTGGAAGCATTGGGATCCTCACCCACTGTGTGACCCGCGGATCATGGAGGACGTCCGGATCCAGCCCCGTCGGCTCTGGACCGAACAACAACACATCCCCCGGCTGGTACGTCACATCGGTAAACCACACATCCGCTTTCGTGGTGAAAGCGAAAACCCGACTGGGAGCACTTGTGGGGCGGCGAGGGGCGTCGTTGGAACAATCCCCAGCGACCGCAGTGCTAACCCTCGCGCCAGCAGAAGTAGCCCCAGCTCCACGCAAAGAAACCCTCGCGCCAGCAGAAGAAGCCCCAGTTCCGCGCAAAGAAGCCCCCGCGCCAGCAGGAGAAGCCCCAGCTCCGCGCAAAGAAGCCCCCGCGCCAGCAGAGGAAGCAGGCGCCCCACACAGGGAATCGAATGCGTCCCACACCGAATCGTGCAGGTGAACATCGGCAAGGTCGTGGTAGTCCAACCCGGCGCGGCGCACGTGCTTTTCCTCGAAGTTGAACCCCAGCGGCCCCGCGAGGTGCAGCGATGCCCCCGTCCCCGCGCACATCCGAATTGCGTTGCCGGTATTCGGCGGAATCTGCGGACGGTCGAAAAGGACGTGCAACCCGCCGTGTTCACTCATCGGGGAACCTTTCACATGACATAAGAAAACTGTTGCCTACGGGGAAGCCAAAGCGTGAGCCCTAGAAAAACCTAGTATGGCAATTTTGTGTAGAACGGTAGCCATGACTGATTCTCAATCTCGCGCTCACCGCACCCATGATGTCGTATTGTTCGGCGCCACGGGATTCGTCGGAAAGCTTACCGCCATCTACCTTGCCGACCGCGCACCGGAGGGCACACGGATCGCGTTGGCGGGTCGCGATGAACAAAAACTGGAACAGACCAGGAACGATATCGCCGCTCAGTACCCTCGCGCAGCCGAGTTTCCGCTCGTGGTCGCGGACTCCACCGATTCGGCCTCGCTGCAGGCCATGGCAGAATCGACCCGCGTGGTGATCACCACCGTGGGGCCTTACCTTCGCTTCGGCGAGAAGCTCACCGCAGCCTGTGCCACCGCGGGCACCCACTATGTGGATCTGTGTGGCGAAACGCTGTTCATGCGCCAGACCATCGACAATCACAACGTCACCGCCCAAGCCACCGGCGCCCGCATCGTCCAGTCGTGTGGCTTTGACTCTGTCCCCTCCGATATTGGCATGTTGCTGTTGCACGAGGAAGCCAAGAAGCACTCGCCTTCTCAATTGGACGACGCCACGCTGATCGTGAAGATGAAGGGTGGCTTGTCTGGCGGCACTGTCGACTCCATCCGCAATCAGTTTGCCGAGGTCGATAAGAACCCGAAGCTGGGGAAACTGCTGGCAGATCCCTACACCACCTCCCCCGACCGCGATGCGGAGCCGGACTTGGGGGCGCAGCCTGACCACGGTTTTGTATCCCTCGATGAGTACGGCGAGAAGGGCGGGTTTGCGGGCCCGTTTGTGATGGCCAGCTGCAACACCCGCGTGGTGCGCCGTTCCAACGCTTTGCTGGGTTTCGCTTACGGTCCGCGTTTGCGCTACCGCGAGTTCATGTACACGGGTAAGGGACTCAAGGGGCGCGCGACGAGCTACGCGATTGGCGCCGCCCTTGGCGTGGGCATCAAGTTGATTCAAAACGAGAAATTGCGGCCGAAGCTGGCGCGGTGGATCCCGGAACCGGGTGAAGGGCCGGACGAAGCTTCGCGTGAAAACGGGTTCTTCCGAACCACCCACTATGGCACCCTCAGCGATGGCACCCGGATTCGCTCCACCATGGAGATGCAAGCCGATCCTGGTTACAAAGGCACGTCCTTGCTGCTGGGCGAGGCCGCCTTGACCTTGGCACTGCACGAGGATGAGTTGCCGAAGGTCGGCGACAGCGAAACTGGTGGTGGTGTGCTCACGCCGGCTACGGGTCTGGGGATGCCCTATGTTCGGCGGTTGCGCGAAGCTGGTGTGAAACTCGGCACCGCGTAGCCTTGGGGGTTGATCGGACTCGGCTTGGTCGCAGGCTCGGTTTCGCCACGTGGAGGGCTGGGCTTAACCCCGGGAGGATCTTGGGCCTAGCCCAAGGGGACCGGGCGCGGGTTAGACCTCCACGCCACTGTTGACCCGCTCGATGAATTCCAGCATCGTATCGCCAATCAATGTGCGCGATGTGGGCTTGACGAACTGATGCCCCTCCCCCGGAACAACGAGGAATTCCGGGGTTCGACCCGTCGCGCGCAGAGCCTCGTACAACTGCTGGGATTCATCAATGGGCACGTTCGTATCGTTTTCACCGTGGATGAATAGCACAGGTGGAGTGATGTGTTCCGCCTTGTACAGCGGGGAAATCTCCATCAACAATTCCGCATCGTGCATGGGGTAGCCGTACTTCGGTGAAGCTGCGGAGGCCAACCACGGCTCGGTTGATTCGTAGTAGGTCTCAAAACTCGTCATGCCACAGGCATCGATAACACCGGCGAAGTGATCCGGGTAGCGGGACGCGGTAAGGACCGCCAAGTAACCGCCATAGCTTCGACCCCCAACGAAAACGCGGCCGGGGTGGGCCAGGTTGGCGTCGAGTAAAAAAGTAACTGTATCGGCAACGTCATCCATGGCGGCAAAGCGCCCGTAGCGATCGTCTGCGTGCGAAAAGGCGCGGCCGTGGCCCTTGCTGCCGCGGATGTTGGGGGTGAACACGGTGATGCCCGCGCTCACCAGCTGCGACAGGATGTCGTGGTTCACCGGGCGGGATTGGCCCTCCGGGCCGCCGTGCAGATGGACATATACCGGCCGCGCAGCATCCGGGGTGGCCACCGCATTGTCCTCGCCCTGGCTGGTTGCCGCGTTGTTTGCTTCCGGATTGCTCACCGCGGTGGCTGGATCCGGCATGTACAACCATCCCGATAGCTCCAACCCGTCACGGGCCACATAGTGGACCAATTCGGGCGTGGGTAATCGCCCGGCGCGGCTGCGCTCTTCCAAACGCGCTGAGCGGTCCGGGTCCAGTGGCTCCACGCGCCCGGCATCAACCTGCAGGATCTCCACCGTCGGAGGCAAGTTCGGCCCCTCCACTGTCAGTGCCAATAGGCCTCCGTCGTCCGTAATCGACAAACCAAAAGCCACCATGCCCGGCAGCTCCACGGTGCGACGAACCTGCACGCGCTGAGCTTCCCCCAACATGAGCACTTCCAAGCTGGACACCCCATCGTTGTTCCACAACACCGCGGCGGTCGTTAGATCCTCGCTGATGACGAACTCATCCACTTCGGATTCCGGGCCACTGATCAGGTCCTCCTGCTCCAGGCAACGCGGACGGCCGGTCTGCGGGTCCACCTCTACCACCAGGCGCAGGATCCGGCGGCGCTCCGCGTTGTGATCCGTGGCCACTAGCACCACAATCCGGTTGTCTCCCAGCGGGAGGATATGACCATCTTCGGTATTCGCACCCGGTTGCGGGCTTAACAGCGGCATCCATTGTCCCTCAGGAGTGACTAACAGCAGCTCGCGATTCCCTCGGGGACCAACGCGCATCAGGCAAAACCCGGCCTCGCTGGATACCAGCACGGCATCGCTGCGACGGTCCATCACCACATAGCGGGAATTCTCCGGGTCCACCAAACGCGCTTCGGACACCCCATCGGATGCCACTGCGTCCATTGCCAGGTACGTGCCATCCCACTCCACTAGGGTGGTTTTTGCATCGTGGGTATTGCGTAGTGCTTGGGCACCCGGCACCGCGGGATCGGTGGACACAGTGAAGGTCTCCAGTCGCTCCGAGCCCTTGGGTGAAACTTCACACGCAATCCACTTGCCATCGGGACTGTGCAGCACCCGTGTGACCGGCCCCTCCACCGGTAGCTGCACGTGCCTTTCCTCCCCTAACTCCCCATTTTCCAAAGCCACTTGAACGGCATACGGGTAATCCCCATCGCGGACGATATACGCAATGGCATCTCCCGCCGGAGCGATCGAAGGTCTGGTGGTATGGCGCATAGCTTCGCAATGTTAGCAGGTCACAATATGCAGATCCGGTTTCGGTAGCCGTGCGAAATGCTCGTTTTCCTGCGCGGCCCACATCTGCCACCACGCCTCAGGATTGCCGTCGCGGTTGCGCACCCGAATCCTTCGAGTTTTTTCCGGCGCTTCCAACACCACGGTCAGGACCCGCTCCCCACTGCGCTGCCGGGCTGCCTCGACCGTCTCGGGAGTCAGCGCGCCGGCGCCTTCCACAATGAGGTTCGCGTGGGGGTCCACCGGTTGCCACGGGCCATAGGCACTGTTAAACCAATCCCACTTCTGGTAGCCAGCTTGGCTCTTCTGGTTGCTGAGGATGGTGGTGCTCACTGCCTTTGAGGCCGACGCCAACCCGGCCCACCCCGGGTACGCGTCATCGAGGTGCACCAGTTGAGCCTTGACCAGCCCTTTGAGCCTTTGTGCGATACACGTTTTCCCCGCCCCGCTACGACCGTCAATAAGTACGGTCAAGGGGGCTTTACCTCGTGGTAATTGCCGTACCGCACGCAGAATAATTGTGGTGACTTCCACCGGGTCAGTTGCGATCATCAGTCCAATATAAGAGGCCGGAAGGTCGATTCAGAAGGGCGCTAACACAGCCTTGACAACGTCGGTTGAGGTGAACGTGGTGCGGGAGCACAGCCCGGCAATTCCCGCGAGAAACCGCTAAGGGTCCGGCAACCTTGGTTGCTTTGGACAAGGCACGGAAGTCGCTAACGGTAGCGGCGCATCATCCGCCCCCGGCCGGCCACCTGGGTTGCTTTGAACAAGGCACGGAAGTGCTGCTCACGCATACATTAGCTTCCCGTCACACCCAGCAGGCGGAAATCGCCAGTCCACACGGCAATCCCCAGTGCCAGGGCGCTGAGGGCAGCGCACACCAGCAGCACCCCAATGTCCCACGCCCCGAATGTCGCCTTCCTTCCCCACGTTCGAGGCAGGGGATTGCGGTTGGCGTCGGTAGCCCCAAAACCGCGCGCCTCCATCGCTGTGGCCAGCTTGCCACCTCGACGAAGTGCCAACACCAAAAGGGCAAACATCTGCTTGGGAAGCCGTGAGATCCGCGAACCATCACCCAAGCCGCGGGCGCGCCGGGCCCGTTCGAGGGCAGCCCAGTCTTGTTGGAACAAGGTGGCCATGCGCACACCCGCCACGGAACCTATGACGAAACGCGCGGGTAGTTTCCACAATTGGGCCAACCCATCGCCCAGACGCGTGGGGTCCAAGTTACGGGTGAGAATGACCGCAGGCAGACCAACAGCAAGAACGCGCACGGTCACGGCAACCGCCAGCGCGACGGAATTCTGGGTGATAGTGATCAGGCCGGCATCCACGTACACTTCGCCCCCGGCGCGCCCGTACAGCAACATACTGAGGCCAGTCAGGGGCGCCAGGAGGAGCAGTGGCCACCCTCTGCGGATCAATTCCACAGGGCCGGTGCCACACAGGGGCGCCAGCAGGATAATCCCGATCAAGGCGACGGTGGCGGACGTGAGATCGATGCTGAGAAGCAGCGGGGTGGTCAAGACAGCCAGGGCGAGCAGCCGCGTAGTGGGGTCTATGCGCTCCAGAATCATGCGGTTAACCTCCACTCGTGAGTGCCCATGAGCCGGCGGAAATCACGATCGTGCGTGATCGACAGCAGGGAGTATTCCTGTTCCACCAGCTGCTGGAATAACCGCACGAGTGTGTGGAACGTCGCGCGGTCTTGGCCGAAGGTGGGCTCATCTAAAATAAGCAGCCGCGGTCGCGTCGCGAGCATTGCAGCCACCGATAGGCGGCGCTTTTCGCCACCGGACAGGGTGTATGGGTTGGCTTTGGCCAGCCGGGACAGGCGCAGTTGCGCCAGCAGGTCGTCCGCACGCTGTTCGGCCTCCGCGGAATCCATCCCGACGGTGGCTGGCCCCAGCAGGAGTTCTTCGCGCACGGTGCGGGCGGCGAATTGATGCTCTGGGGATTGGAAAACGAACCCGATGCGGCGCACTAGATCTCGGGACTTCCACGCGTGGGGATGGGGGCTGTGGCGGCTCGGGCGGCGGAAGTTTGGTGCGCCCCTGTGCCCCAGCGTGTCACCGACAGCCATCATGCCGCTAGCTCCCGGCCCACTACTTTCCATTAACCCCCGCGCATTCACCTGCCCGGCCACGGGCCGCAGCAGCCCGGCAACGGTCAACGCCAAAGTGGATTTACCCGCACCATTATCCCCGGTCAGCACGGTAGACCCCGCCGGAAGTTGCAGATTCAACCCCTGCTGCACTGGGTGGTTGGCGTTCCACCCGATTTTAAGGTCGTGAGTGGTCACCAAATTCTTTTGGGTCGACGCCCCGCTGTCTAACGCTTCCAACTCAATTGGCACACCCGGCACCCACATCCCCGAGGCTGCGAGTTGTTCCCCATGCTGGCGCAGGATCTGGGCTATCGGGCCATCCGCGATGATATGGCTGGTGGGGGTTTCCCCGTCGGTTGCACCCAACACGATGGCGCGGTCCATGTGTTCCACCCACGTACCCACGCGGTGTTCGACCACCACCAAGGTAGCGCCGGTGGTTTTTGCCGCGGCGATCACCGCGTCGCGGACTTCCACAGTGGCCTGGGGGTCCAGGTTGGCCGTAGGTTCATCCAGCACGATCACGCCCGGTTGCATTGCCAGCACACCGGCTAGCGCAAGGCGTTGTTTTTGCCCACCCGAAAGCCGCTCGGTGGGCCGGGCCAACACGGCTTCGATATCCGTATCAATGCTGTCCAACCCCACGGTGCGCACAACCTGTCGGGCACGGCGCCACATCTCAGCGGGGTCCACTCCAAGGTTTTCGCAGCCAAAAATGATGTCATCGCCCACGCGGGCGGCAATGACCTGCGAATCCGGATCCTGCAGAACCATTCCCACCCGCCCACGGCAGTACTGTGGCAATTCCCCATCGATGGTCACGTGGCCGTGGGCTTCGCCTTCTTCCACATCCCCCAACACACCCGCGATGCCTGCGAGAAGGGTGGATTTCCCCGCGCCGGATGTGCCCAGCAGCATGACTTTCTCACCCGGGGCAATGCGGGCGTTGATGCCAGCGATGGCGGGATCGCGCCTCCCCGCGTGGCGCCAACCAAAGTTATCCAGAACGATTTCTGCGCCCATAGCGATGGGTCTAAATCTCCTCGCGACGCTCGCGACCAGCGGCAAAGCGGTCGAGCGCCCCCGTGGCGGCGAGACCTCGGACCAGGAAATAACCCAGAACCCCGGCCAGTACAGCACCGGAGATCACCATGCAGACGAGGTAAATGACCAGGTAGGAAGGGCTCATCGCCAGGTTTCCGGAGGTAAACAGCTCCAGGATCCACTCCAGCACCTCGGCACCAATACCGGCGAGGACGGCCACAGGCAAGGTGAACTTGCGGTATCCGAAGGCGAGGAAGGCCAGCTCGGCACCCAAGCCTTGGGCGAGGCCGGAATACACCGTTTCAATGCCCCACTGGTTGCCTAATAGTGCACTAACGATGGCCGCGACCAGCTCGACGAAGAGCGCCGCACCCGGTTTACGGATAATAAGGCCGCCCACCACACCGGCGGCCACCCAGATCCCGGTGGCCAAACCTCCTAGGCCGGGCGTGGCGGCGTCGAAGGCCCTGTAGGCGGCACCGCCCACACCATTCCAAATCCAAAATATAAGGCCGAATGCCACACCGAGGATCGCGGCCACGACGATATCCACCACGCGCCAACTGCGGTTGGGGCGTGTGGTGCGCTGGCCGGAGTTAGGGGTGGATGGGGTCGCTGCGGTCATGGTGTTCCTTTTGCCTTGTAAGCCTTGATCAGTAAGGCTTGATCAATCAGCACCTGTCAGGTCGTCTGGTGCTCCGGTTGTGGTATCGGACGAATCTTAACATTCCGGTTCCGCAGTTTCCGCGCCCGACGGCCCATGACCAGCACATCCACCAGCAAAAACGCGGCCAGCGTGATGCCGAACAGCGGCAGGAACACTCCCACGGTAGCGACCACCAGCACGCCCAGCGCCGTGGTTTGCCAACTGAAATTCTTCGGTGATCCAGGCACAAAACTGGTGCGGCGCTTCCACCACATCCGATAGCCCATGACCACCATCAAAGCTAGTCCCAACCCCACTACGAACAGCAGTAATTGCAGTGGCAGCCCGAACATAATTCCCATGTGCAGGTAGATACCCCAACTGGACAGCTTGCTGAACGTCGGCAGATCGGCGAAATCTTGGCGATCGATGATTCGCCCGTCCGAGCCGTCGACGGAGACTTGGTCGCTAGTCGTGCGCCACTCCACCCAGCGTTCGCTGGCCTTCCAGCCGGAGTGTTCGTCCTCTGGTGGGTATAGGCGCAATGGGCCGGTCAAACCTGCATCTCGCGCTGCGCGATAGACGGTATCCGCTTGCGTTGCCGGGACATCGGTCGTAGTGCCCGAAGTGTTGGCTACGGGGTTGCCGGCGGTTGGGCTATCGGCTGCAGAGTCGCTGGCCGCGCCGTCGGCCGCTGTGTCACTGCCGTCGTGACCTTCATGGTTGCCGTGGCCCTCATGTCCTTCGTGCCCGCCACCTGCCGCGGCCGCGTCACCCTCCCCGGCATGAAGTGAAGTCTCAATAGGGGTGGCCTTCCAATGCATGGATTCCACTAGCTTGTTGACGTTCTCGCCCGCCAGGCCGGACCACGTAATCCCAGTCGCAGACAAAACCAAGAGCGCTACTAGCAGCCACGTTCCCGTCACGGCATGTACCTTCATCGCCGTCTTCCGGGCGGCAGCGCGAGCCTTGGTGCCGGACACAGCCACTGCGTTGCCGCCAGTTTCCGGTAGCTCGCTGCTCTCTGCGGGATTGTTTTCTTTCCCGACGCCCCTCGCGCCTCCTAGCAGCATCGCCTTAAGGGTGGAGAAACGTCCTTGGCCACGGCGGATGCGGGCTGCCTTCGCGCGGATAAACCACAGGTAGAGCCCACCCAGCACCAGTATCCAGAGCCAAGACGCAGCCAGTTCGGAGTACAACTCACCTGGCTTACCTAGGTGGAAATCCTGGTGCAGTGCCGAGATCCAGTGGCGCAGCGGTAGCTCTCCTAGGCCGGAGTAGCTAGGTTGTGCGTCAATCACACTGGCATCGGCCGGGTTGATGAAGACTGCGAGGTCCTCGGTCTCGTCAATTGTGGGATCCGCGAGCAGGACACGGGTGGAATCGGTGGGCGTGTTAGCCGGCCATACTTGCAACACGTCTAGTCCCGGATGGGCCTTTTCCGCGGCAGCGACCTGCTGTTCCAGAGGAACGGGGTTGGTAACTTCCGCCACGGTGGTGGAATCACGATAGACGATGTTCTCTAGGGTGGGGGCCAGCGCGTAAAGACATCCGGTAAGGGCGGCCACCAGGATGAATGGCCCTACGAACATGCCTCCGTAGAAATGTATCCGCAGGAGGAATGCACGGATGGAAGTGCGAGTCATTGAAAATACCTTCGACTAGTTCTGGGACGGCTAACCGGGGAGGGGCTACCTACCGACAGGTTCACCATGAGGCTGCCTACCGGCAGGTTCACCCGTCTAAAGCCGGTGCGGGGCTAACCGTGTGAAAGGGCGAAGGTTTTTCGGGCGCCTGAAAAACTTCGTTCAGTAGTCGGAACTGCGTTGAAAATGGTTCCCAGAAATCGGGGGCGAACCTACAGGCGGGGCTAGCCGCCAGCGCGTGAGCTGGCTAATTACCAGCGATCGACCTACCCCCGGCGGTCGAGAAACGCACGGGTCCGAGATTAGAGAGTGTGCCGTTGGAAGAATTCTTCGATTTCGCTTGCGGCATACAAGGAGGCGGATGTCCTGTTCCGCTTGTCTTGGTCCTTTTTCGTTCCCTGAGCTGCCGCCGCCCCAGCCAGGCCCGTGAGCTCGCCCGGCCACGTATGACCAGCATCCCTAATGGCCAAGTGAATAACTTCGCCCTTGTGGGGGCATCCTGGCCACTCAATACGCAATACCTCTTTGGACACGTCGGTAGTTTTGGGGGCGGCGAAACATTGGGCGCGGGCGGCGTACAAACTGGTCAATCGAACAGCACCCAAGTAGGGAGTGTCATGCAGTACCCCACCCTTGTACTCAATGAGCGCATCCTTTCGGCCATGGATCTCCAAAAACGGCACAGTGGGACCATCGGCGAATTTCACGGTGCGAGGTTTGTCTGGATTCGATCCCTTGGCCGCGCAGCCTTCCCAAGTGCCTGGGTAATACGCCCCGGCAACAGAAGCGACGGCAGAAAAATCCCGGGGCATTTCGCAGGCCAGCTTGGCGACAAATCCGCCGCCGTTGGACATCCCGGTTGCGTAAACACGATGCTTATCCACCCGGTAGGTGGAAGAGACTTCGTCCAAAATCCGCTGTGTGAATCGTAAATCTTGGCCATCTTTAGTTACCGCGTAGGGCGCGCCTTCCCATGCGCGTCCCATCCCCGCCGGGTAGGCAACAATCGCTTTTTGATTGCTCAATCCGGCATATTTATCCATGTGCTTAGCATCTTCCCGGTAACCGTGGAATCCCATAATCAATGGAATGGGCTGCCCTTTGCTATTGAGCCAGGATGCTTCTTTAGGCACATTGAGAATGTATTTGCGCACCATCCCATCGCTTTTAATGGTGATTTCTTTATCCTGCCCCGGTTTCGGGGGCTTTGGAATTGGGCTGAACTTGGCTGCGCGGCGCAGTTCAGGTTTGGGTTGAGATTTGGGTTCGGATTCTTTATCCGGAGTGACGGCGATCGCCGATGTATTCGCGGGCGCAGTATCATTTACCTCATGTTGCGCCGAATCCTGTTCGCCGTTGGGTGATGGCGACCAGCCAGTTTTGCTTTGAATCAACCCACCCAGCGCAGCTGCGAAAGCCACCAAGGTAAGCACGACCACCACCGCGGTGATCCGGCGCCGGCGATAATACTTAGAGTCTAGGCTGAACTGCACACGGCCGATACTAACGAAAGTCCCGTGATTTCTGGTGCACCGCCCCAAAGGTTTTGGCTGCGCGTAATTCGGGTTCCATGGGTTCAATATGATCCGCCGTCACACTGGCTGCACCCGCCGCATTATGCACAATTCCCCTGATGACAACCAACGTTGTACTGAGGGCCTCTTTACGCTGGCGATTCCATAACCCCTGGGTAACCATAACATTGGCCAGCCCGGTTTCATCCTCTAAACCGAAAAACACCACTCCCCCGGCGGTCGCGGGGCGCTGGCGGTGAGTGACCACACCGGCCACGCGAATGCGGGTGCCGTCGGGAACCTCCAATAGCCGGTGAGCCGGAATAACGGGAGCGCCACCGCGAACCTGGCCGGCGCGCACCCCGGTACGGATGGGTAGCTCGTGCCACCGTTCGAGGATCTCACGCAATAAAGCCACCGGATGCCCATCCGGTGTGATGCCCGTGGCCGCGAGGTCCGCCGCCGTCAATTCGAATGCACTCATGCCGGGCAGCGCTGGCACCTGCATCAAGGAGCTTCCGGGCAACATACCAGGGCGCTCCGTAGCGGCAACTCCCGCGGCCCACACCGCTTGCCTGCGGTCCAGGCCCAGGCTTTCCAAAGCACCCGCGCGGGCGAGTTGTTCCACCTGCCGCACAGTCAGCCCAGCCTCCCGCGAAAGGTCACTGATCGTGACGAACGGCCCCTTGTGTTCGCGCACCTGAACAATTCGGCGGGCCACATCCTCCCCGATTCCGCTGACGGAGGCGAGCCCCAACCGGATTGCCCCCACGGGTTCAGCCGTCCCGCGGCCGAGCCCGTGAATTCCCTGCGGACGATTGGGGTCGGGGGCGGCGGGGGGCGTCGACCCAAAAAACGTAGGTGAGGCCGCAATAAAACCTGCCTCCGCACCAGGGCACGGGCCCTCATCGAGACCCGTGACCGCACCAGCTTCGGGGGCAGCACCAGCACCAGCTTCCGGGCCAATGCCCGGACCAACACCCGAGTCAGCACCCGGGTCAGCAACCGCTCCCACCACCGTGTCCGCCTCCACCCCGGATGCATTGATATCCACCGGCAGGATCTCCACCCCGTGGCGGCGCGCATCGGCAATCAGGGACGCGGGCGAGTAGAACCCCATCGGTTGCGCGCGCAGCAAAGCCACGCAGAACTCCGCCGGATAGTGGTACTTGAACCACGCGGAGTAGTAGACCAGCGACGCGAACGACTGCGCGTGCGATTCCGGGAAACCATAGGACGCGAAAGCCGCGATCTTGTCCCACAGACGATCGGCCACCTCCCCGGTGATCCCGTTAGTCCGCTGCAGGCCATCGTAAAACCGCTGACGCAACGCCGCCATGCGTTGTGGCGAACGCTTCGAGCCCATCGCGCGGCGCAGCGAATCGGCCTCCGCGGCACTAAACCCGGCGGCATCCACCACGACTTGCATGAGTTGTTCCTGAAACAGCGGCACCCCCAGCGTGCGGGTCAGCGCGGGTTCCAGGCTGGGGTGATCGAAGGTCACCGGCTCCAACCCATTGCGACGACGGATGAACGGGTGCACACTGCCACCTTGAATTGGGCCTGGCCGGATCAGCGCAACCTGCACCACCAGGTCGTAGAACGTGCGGGGCTTCAACCGTGGCAAGGTGTTCAGCTGCGCGCGGGATTCCACCTGAAACACACCCACGGCATCGGCTTTGGCCAGCATGGCGTACACCTCGGTTTCCACGGGATCCAGCCGCCACAGTTCCACGCGGCGCCCGCGGTGCTGCTCCACCTGATCGACGGCGTGGTGCAACGCTTCCAGCATTCCCAGCCCCAGCAGGTCGAACTTCACCAACCCCACGGCCGCGCAGTCGTCTTTGTCCCACTGCACCACGGAGCGGTTTTCCATGCGTGCCCATTCGGTTGGCACCACATCGGCGATCGGGCGATCGCAGATGACCATGCCACCGGAGTGAATCCCCAGGTGGCGCGGGTGATCCCGCAGTTGGTCCGCCACATCTTGCAGCAGTTCCGGGGCAGGTTCGATCCCGCGGCTCCACGCGTCCACCTGGCCTGGCGCGTATCCCAGCGCGCGGGCGGCATCGCGCAAGGCTCCTTTGCGCCGGTAGGTGATGACGTTGGCGACCTGTGCCGCGTTGTCTCGCCCGTAGCGGCGGTAGACGTATTGGATCGCTTCTTCGCGCCGGCCCGATTCAATATCCAGGTCGATATCCGGTGGCCCGTCGCGTTCTGGGGACAGGAAACGTTCAAACAGCAGTCCCGCCGCCACCGCGTCCACGGTCGTGATTCCCAGCGCGAAACACACCGCGGAGTTCGCCGCCGAGCCCCTGCCCTGGCAGAAGATGTCATTGGTGTGGCAGAAGTTCACGATGTCGTAGACGATCAGGAAGTACCCCGGGAAGCCCAGCTGCTCGATGATTTGCAGTTCCCGGTCGATGGTTTCCCATGCCTTGGCGTTCGCGGCGGTGTTCGTCCTCCCAGCTGTGTCGCTGGTTTCTCGGTTGGCTTGCTTGTTTGTTTCCGCGCCGCACTCTTTCTTTTTGGGTCGACGCCCATAGCGCTCCCCACCTCCCTTTTCCACCAGGGCTTTCAACCAGCTCATTTCGGTATGCCCCGGGGGGACTGGGTAGTTCGGGAGGTTCGGCGCAATCAGGTTCAGCGTGAACGCGCATTGTTCTGCCAGCGCGACGGCACTGTCGATGGCTGCACGGAGCCAGTCGCAGTCTCCCGCGAGTTGCAGCATTTCGGTTCGTGAGCGTAGCCACGATCCCCCGGTGGGGTGTGTAGTGGGCTCGGCGGAATGCAGGTCCAGCCGGTCGTGCAGGGCCGCTTTGACTCCCGCGAGGCGCGCGGAAGCTGGGCTGGCGCATGTGGCCACGGCACTGGCGAATTCGTGAACGCCCGGGTGGCGCTGGGCGCATCGGTGAAGTGTGCCGTTCCAGTCGCTATCGGCTGGGTCCATGGTGAGCTGGTACTGGATCGCGCAGTTTTCAGCACCGAACAGGTGAACTAATTCGTCTGCGCGTTCCGCCCAGTAGCGGTCGATAATGACGACCCAGTTTCCTTGGGCGCGCTGGGCAACGGCTTCCAGTGGCGGGTAGTTCACCGTGTCCTTATCGCGGTCTGCCATCTTGGCTTCCGTGATGAGTTGTGACAGGCGCCGGTAGCCTTCTTGTCCACGGCACAGGATTGCCAACGGGTGGCCTTTACCTTCCGCGAGGGAAAGCTCCGCGCCGAACACGGTGTGGATGTGCGGGCCACATTCAGTGGCATTGTGTTCTTCATAGCTATTCACCGCAGTGCCAGCTACCCCAGCATTATGTTCCGCTACCGCCGTGGCGAAGCGCGCAGCCCCGTACATGCCATCCCGGTCCAAGCACGCGAGGTACGTAATGCCCAGCTCCGCGGCCTTAGCGACCATCGCTTCGGGCTGGTCAGCGCCATGGAGGAAGTTGTAGGCGTGACAACTGCGCAACTCAGCAAACGGTTGTGGCGCCACCTTTTGGCCCGTGTTGGGTTCTTCCTCACCGCCGCCTTTGCCAGCACCGCCCACACTTCCAGTTTCTCCAGCACCGCGCCCAACACCCCCGCTTGTACTTTGACGAGCCCCCTCACCCGCAGTCTCGTCGGTATGCTCTTCCGATCGCTGAGCCTTATCCCACCAATGAACCCGAGCACCGTCGCCCACCCCGTCTGCGACACCGAGTGCATGGAGCGGTCCGGTATCCACACCGGAAAGAATGCGTTCCAGGCGAGACCAGCTCAATGCTGCGGGATTCCCGAAGCCACGCGCCTGCCCCTCCTGCTGGGGTCGGCGCGCAGACGGACGGTTCCCACTCTCCTTGCTCACGGTTCACAACCCTACCCCATTTAGAACACGTGATCTATTCAGTATCTGCAGCCTCTTCGCCTACCAATGCTGCCGCCTATTACGCAGAATGCAAGTGAGATCGCGAGCTCGCCGAGCGTCGAACGCAGCGGCCTCAATCAACACGCTCGCCAAATCAGCCGTGGCATTAAGGGCTTGATGAGCCACCTTATTCGCTAGTTTTTCCGCCACGCCAAAGTTCTCACACAACGCAATAAACCGCTTTCGACTGAGCCCAACTTCATTTCCGCCGACCTCGAGCGCAAGTGTGCGATCACCATAGGGAACAGTACTGGGAATGTCATAGACAGGAGCTAACTCGTATCCGAACCCCTTATTTATGACTGAAACATTTTTGGCATGCATGTCCCCATTACCACTTAACCACGCAAAAGCCAGCTGGAGCATAAGATCACGGGCCGCCAGCCTAGGAGCCGCAACTACTGCCAGCACTTGTTCGCAGACCTCTTCGAAGCTGACGTTGTATTTATCGGCTGGGTAAATACCGAGCAATTGACCCGCATCTTCCACCGGGTATTTATGGGGAAAGCATCCATCGAACCGCCGAACAACTAAGCCGGGCAATCCGTTTTTGTCGTGGACGATATCGGCATGGACGACACGTTTTTTCGCCATGGGCATTGCGCGATAAGCCCGCAGGCAGGAGTATTCGTTTTCCACTAGTCCTGGATACTCCGGTGGGGATAGTTTCACGATAGCTTCACCGCCAACCGGCATTGCGATCGTGCGCGCTGAAGCCTTATCTTGAACTCCCGCTAAAGCATGCGGATCACCCACGCCAGCAGCAGCAAGGACCGGGGAAAAATCCACTCCGTCACTACTTAAATCAACACTGCCGGGAATGATTGCCGGCTCCCTCCCCTCTGGGAGCACTGAAACGTTTCCCACAGTGTTTTCCCCGACAGACAACAACAGTCCCAGATCATCATCGGCGGAAGTTTTCACCGACCGTTTTAGGGCACTTAGCCTCCGCCCCTCTGGCAACAACCCGGCAAAAATGCCGGCAGCTGTCCAGGTGGCAACATGATGGGCGGCGCACCTTTCGGAAGGGTGGTCGCTATAGCTGGAAGGTCCGAAAGCTTATATTCCGTCAGGTACTGGAACGTCGTTCCTGTTCTATCCCTCGTAATGGTTGCGGCAAGAGTATCCCCCGCCCATACATTGGCAATCATCGCAGCGCCTTAGGAACATGCACTTGCACCGCGAACTCAAGCCCAATCGCGCCTAAAACTTGCACAGCTTTATCCAGCTGGATCGTCTGTTTACCCGCCTCAATAGCCCGAACCGTCCGTTCGGCGACCTGTGCAAGGTCCGCAAGCTCCTCTTGAGTCAGGTTCAGCTCACGACGGCGATTCCGCACAGCACTTGCCAGATCCAGCACTCCACTCACCTACCTACCTGTTAACCGAACGAAACTTCACACTAACTACCACGCACCACTACCGGCAGGAATTTGCCGGTTTTCCTAGTTAACCTTACGCAATACCAACCCGAACCCTAAATCCGGCACGATCATGCCTATTAACCAGACAAATGAGCCTCACCCCCTACCAAGGTGGCCCAATCCGACAAGCCAAGGCCCCGAAGATCGACGGCAACCTCAGCCCCCCCACCAAGGTGGCCCAATCGGCACGAACGCGCCTATTGGGTTCTTTGCCGAACTCTCGACGCGTTTCCCCACCGTTGGGTCATGCCCGTAACGCACAATATCCCCAGCAATGCGCTTTCCACCATCCCACGTGAAACCCCAATCTTGCGCAAATCCCGAAATGATCGCACGTCGGGGTGTTGTCTCAAAGACTTGAGAACGTAGATGTAGCCAGTTTCCTAATCAGCATCACCAATTTCAGGTATCCACAACAGTGGCACACACTAGTGTTTGACCACCGGTTTCGTACATGCGATTTGCGAGGGGATCTCGGTACATGGCCGATTCAGTGCCGTTTTCGAAAATCACGCTCCGGTGTCACCGTCCAGGCCACGCCCGAGTTCATCACCCCATCGACCAGATATTCCAGCCGGTCGTAGATGTTCTCGCGCGCAACCTCGGCAGGAACCAGCCCGGCAGCAACTTCAAAAATATCCGCCCAGGTAAACGTCGAACGCTCCGCAATCACGGCATTAACCACCTGCGCCACCGTTGGCATCTCGGCATCATCCAGGCCGATAATCTCCGCACAACCGTTTTTCGCCTGACCCCGCTGGACACCCAAAGAGGAAGAGATTTCTGCGCGCAGTTGCGCCTGATACAACATGCCCGCCGCGCGTGCTTCGTGATACAAACTCACGCCATCAATCGTGCGGAACTTCCCATCCAAACTGCGCTGCTTGTTGTTGACCAACACATGCGCATGCACATGCGGATCACCCACCACACGAGGTGCGGTGCTCATACCGCACACCAGACAGACCAAACAACCCCTTTGTAATTATTTGCTTCGGATTGGTTGGATTAGGATGATGTGTATACACCCCGCATGCAACTCCAAATACCGCAACGCCGTAGCAACAGTCTTCTCGTGTGCGGCATCCACCGCCGTACGCACCCGCTCATCATCAGAAAGCCCCCACAACACCGACACACTTTTCGGCGTACACAACGTCATATCGTAGCCCGGCACACCACGGTCTCCAGGCGCCCGACCCAACGTCACACCACTGGGAGCCTGCGCGTGATAAAACCACCGCGTGACGTCCTTTCCCTCCACAGCCTGACCATTTTTCACACCATAGGTACGCTCCAACAACGGCTCAGCCTCAGGCACAACACTCACCACCCACGCGCGTGCAGGCTGGCGTCCATCCTCGGAATAATAAGCCTCAACGCCACGCGTTTCATCGACTGTCGACTCGTATTAGGCGACAGATTCAGAGTGCAGTTTCGACAAGGTCAACACGACGTCTCCGCACACCTCCTACAACCGCACTATGAGCACATCGGCCAATCTCGCATGTTTACTGCAAATGTACCAGTGTTTTTTACTGCTTGCAGCAGTTGCGCTGCTTGTGTCAGTGCTGGCTGGGGCGATCGGTGTTTTGTGCGTGAGTGGTGGGGCGTTTTTCGTGCAGCAGTCATAGAGAACTGGGGCGTTGTTATGCCACTTGCGCTAACGAAAAACGGTGTACAGGACGTAGCTTGGCGCCGGTCTCCACGCCCAAGGCGCGAACACGTTTAGTCGAATCAAGACAAGTGTGCGTCAGCGTCTGGAGCCTTACTCTAGCTCCTTCATGTGGAAGGCCTTAGCGACCAACTCCAAACGGCTGCTGGCATCAAAGGAATCGACGGCTACCTAGCAGCCTTTCCCAACGCACTACGCGGACTAGAAGGCAGGCGCCTGCGCAACGTTGTTGAAGCCGTGCACAGTGGCGTCTTGGAGGGCTGGCGTCCCACTGAGGAGAATGTCGCAGCCATTGCCCAGTCGCGTGAGCGTGGTCCGATGACCCCCGAGCGTGCCCAGGCGATCTGCGACCGGGTACGTGCACGA